>CAYWIH010000070.1:16344-26144 GCA_964458305.1 uncultured bacterium
TTTAATAATAGTTAAAAGGATCTATAGCGATCGTAAAAATTGTCAAATAAATTTTTAAAAATTAGTTTTTGTAAATAAAATACACATCAAAAGTTAAATAAAAATTAAAAACAAATTACTCTTGATGAAGAAGGTAAGTTAATGCACGATAGTAAAGAAAAAAAGTATCCATTATTTTCAAACTTGGACGAAGCAGCACTAGAACCGAATAATACTTTAAAGATGATGTTAACTTCGATCGAAGGGAATGAAAGAGTTATCGATTTTGGCTGTGCTACAGGATATTTTGCCGAGCTACTTAATAAAAAAGGTTGTTCTGTAGTCGGAGTGGAAATAAACCCCACAGCAGCTAAAGAGGCTGAAAAACATTGCCAAAAAGTTATTGTTGCCGATTTAGATTTTGTTTCTTTAACTGAAATATTAGATAAAGAAGAAAAGTTTGATGTTGCTGTATTCGGAGATGTTTTAGAGCATCTTCGCAATCCTTGGAAAATACTTCAAGAAACAAAAAAAATACTAAGTTCTCAAGGATATATTGTGGCTTCTATTCCTAATATTGCTCACGGATCGATTCGCTTAGCTTTGTTGCAAGGCAAGTTTGAATATACTGAAATAGGAATTCTAGACGATACCCATCTAAGATTTTTTACTAGAGAAACTGTAGAAGATCTATTCGAAAGATCGGGCTATGTTATCGAACAAGTTAAACAAACAAAAGTACCAATTTTTAGCGATAGTTCTGTGATTCCCAATCTTAATGAAAGTGATTTTGAATCGAGTCTGGTTAAAAAAATTCAACAAGAAGAAGAAGCCGATACCCTTCAATTTATTATCAAAGCACATCCGATATCTTCCGATCGAGTATTTGATATTTCCAGACAAACAAAATTAGAGCTAAAAAGTACCACAATTAAGCTTCAAGAAACTCAGCGAGAATTAGAACAAAATCAAACTCAACTTCAGCAAGTCGAAAGAGAATATCAACAAAGTCAGAATCAACTCGAGCAAGCCCAACAAGCATTAGCCGCAAATCAGAATCAACTCGAGCAAGCCCAACAAGAATGGCAAACCACTCAAACTCAACTCGAGCAAGCCCAACAAGAATGGCAAACCACTCAAACTCAACTCGAGCAAGCCCAACAAGAATGGCAACAAGCAACAACGACGATCGCAGCAATGGAAAGTAGTAAATTCTGGATTCTCAGACGGGTTTGGTTTAAGCTCAAAGAGAAAATGGGTTTAAAAATTGATTAATTATTAAATTACAGGAAGTATTGTAAAAGTAATGAAAGATTTGTTAAAGAAATATTTAAAAATATCTTAGTGTTAAAGCAATTGCATTAAATTATTCTTGTTTTCTTACTCTATATTGGCAAAATTGGCGATCTTTGCTTGAGTCTGTGGCTAAGCTAGTTTTTAAATTTTGTTTTTTTATTTGTTAATAGTCTTGATGAGGAGTGTAGAGATGATCGATCGAGAATTACAAGCACAATTGCTATCAAATCAAGAAAATTTAAATAGCCGCCAACAAAAATTATTACAAATTCAATCTGAAAGAGAAAAAATTCAGTACCAATTATTAGAAAACAAACATAAACTATTGATTTTTAATAAAAGAGGAGTCAAACAAGATCTGATCGAAATTTTTAAAAAACAACTGATCGAATTCAAAAAATTAAATATACCAGCTAAAAGCAACAATTCTGATTACCAAATTTGGCTGAATGATAATTTTCCCAAACAATCAGATTACGAACGCATGGTAAAATCTTTACCCAGCTTAAAATACAAGCCGGTCATTAGCATCATTATGCCAGTCTATAATACTCCAAAATTTTATCTAGAAGAAGCGATCGAGTCTGTTTTAAATCAAATTTATCCTTACTGGGAATTATGTATCGCCGATGATGCTTCAACAAAAAAAGATGCGATCGAAATAATCCAAAAATATGCTGCACGAGATGGGAGAATTAAAGTAATTTTAAGAAAAGAAAACGGACATATATCTCGCGCTTCTAACTCAGCATTGGAAATAGCAACTGGCGATTTTATCGCTCTATTAGATCACGACGATTTATTAACGAGAGATGCTTTATATGAAATAGCATCGGCTCTCAATCAAAATCCAGATACGGATATGATTTACTCCGATGAAGACAAAATAGAAGATAATGGGAATCTTAGAGATCCTTTCTTTAAACCAGACTGGTGTCCCGATTCTTTACTATCTCGAATGTATGTAGGACATTTAGCAGTCTACAGAAGAACTTTAGTCCGAGAAATAGAAGGTTTTCGAGTTGGTTATGAAGGAGCGCAAGATTACGATTTAGCACTGAGAATCACAGAAAAAACTAATAAAATAGTTCATATTCCCAAAATTCTTTATCATTGGCGCGTTCATTCTAATTCTACAGCCAGTAGCTTGAGTACTAAAGATTATGCCACGATCGCAGCACAAAAAGCGATTTTAGAAGCAATACATCGCAGAAACGAACCCGGGAAAGTAATTCCTATCGTTGGGGGACACCATATAGTTAGATATAAAATTAAAGACTATAAACTTGTTAGCATTATTATTCCGACAAAAGATCTTGCCGATACTCTAGATACTTGTCTCGGTTCGATTTTTGAAAAGACTCAATACCCTAATTACGAAGTTATACTAATTGATAATGGTAGTGTAGAAGATAAAACCAAAGAAACGATCGCGCGCTGGAGCGAAAAAGAGCCAAATAGATTTAGATCTTATCTATTAGATATTCCCTTTAACTATCCTAAAATTAACAACTACGGTGCCGAGCGTGCCAAAGGAGAATATCTTCTTTTTCTGAACAACGATACGGAAATATTAACACCTGATTGGCTCGATGCAATGGTAGAACAAGCTCAAAGACCGAGTATTGGGGCTGTGGGTGCTTTATTGTTATATCCAGATTCAACTATTCAGCACGCTGGAGTAGTGCTAGGTATTGGAGGTGTTGCCGGTCACAGTCACAAATACTATCATTCTAAAAGTCGCGGTTACTTCAATCAAATTCAAACAATAAATAATTATTCTGCTGTTACTGCTGCTTGTTTAATGTGCCGTCGCGAAGTTTTTGAAGAAGTTGGGGGCCTTGAAGAAAAACTTGCCGTAGCTTTTAATGATGTAGATTTCTGTTTGAAAATTAAAGAGAAAGGTTATAGAAATATATATTTGCCCCATGTAATTTTATATCACTACGAATCGAAAAGCAGAGGGTATGAGGATAACCCCGAAAAACAAGCTAGATTTTCCCAAGAAATAAAATATATGAAAAATAAGTGGAAAACTGATTTAACTATCGATTCTTGCTATAGCAATCACTTAAACGATAAATCTGAAGATTACAGTCTAAAAATATAAAAGATAAACTGCTACTCTCTAATTGTTTTGCAAATGTAAATTTTTCGTTGATTGGATTTATTTTATGTCGATTTATTCTCAGATTTTAATTCTAGATAATAAACTTCGACCAAATAACTTATTCAGATTTATTATATTATTTTTTATATTTCTGAACCCGATCGTAGTAGCAAATCAAGGCATTTTTGGAATCACGGGTGCAGGTCATTATGATGCACTTTTTGTAAATCTTGCCCCTCGAATTTTGCAAGGGAATTGGTTGGGTAAATATAATAATTTAACTCTAGCTAAGGGCTATTTTTATCCTTTGTTCATTGCTTTTAATTTTATTTTGGGATACTTTGCTATTAAGTCAACGCATTTTGTATATTATCTCGGGATTAATATTAATCTATTCCCTAAAATTTTTGATAAGATCGAGAACCATCTTGTTAGTAATTTTTGTTATTTATATATATATCCCAACTTCTTTTGCTATTACTAGAGTGATGCGATCGGAAATTTATCCTAGTTTAACAATTATGGTTTTAGCTGGAGCAATTGGCTGGCTAGGAAGTTTACAACAAAATCATAAAGAAAATAAAAATATTAATTTAGGATCGAGACTTGATTATGTTTCGAATAAATGGATGGGCTTTTTTAGGCGATCGATCTAAATATTTTGTTGGTTTAAAATCAAAAGAAAAACCCATTATTTTAGCTGAAGTACCTATAAAAATTTAAAAAAATGGCTCGTCTAGCAATCAATCAAAAATTACTTATTATATAGATTCAATAAAGATATCTGACTTTGATGAGTCTTCATTAGAGGCTAATATTTTTCTCAATCAAAAAAGAACTTTAAGACTTGAAGATTTTAAATCAAAAGTAATTAGCTCGATCGGTAAAATTTATACATTTTGTCTGCCTATTCTATTTGTTAGTGCTTGCTTTATTACTGTGAGTCTCTTTTTATATAAAATTAAACAAGGATATCAACTTAAGATGATTTTTTGGATTAATTTATCTTTGTTTTTAGCTATTCTGTTAAGAATATTGCTTCTATCCTATATTGATGTAACTTCACACCCGGCAATTAATCTAGAATATTTATTATCTTATATCCCAATTTTGTTGGTATGGATTATATTAGTTCATCTTGATGGAATAAAATTTTTGTCTAAAATAAAATAAATTATTAAGCTACTTTAATCCTTTCACTCAATGGTTTCTTCTGAAGTCACATAAATTATCTGTAGATAACTTGACTGAAAACGGTATAATTACCTTCGTAATTGAAACAAAAAATCGCTAATGCCTAACGTCGAACTTTATAAGGATTTGATATGCTCGATCGCTCATTAGATAGCTCATCCGATCTCAAGATATCTTCTCTCGAGCTTTCCATCGTCATGCCTTGCTTAAACGAGGCAGAAACCATAGCAACCTGTATAAAAAAGGCACAGTGGTACGTAAACTTCCCAACGCCAATTTATTTTAAATATGGCGTGGGCTTTCAGTAACCCTGCAACTATCAAATAAGCTAAGCTGAATAGGAACGAACTTACTCTTTAGCTTACAAAACAGTTGCGAATCTCCAGGATGCGTTACGGACATCCCCAATGCAGCTAGATTTTTTGCGCCATTTAGATCGGAATCTATCTTTGTAGAACAATTATTGCAGACAAACCTTTTACCTTTACGATCGCCCAAATGCTTGCAATTGCTACAAGTTTTACTGGTGTACCTTGGATTTACAAGTATTAATTCAATACCAGCCAACAAGCATTTATAAGACAAAAAAGTCCTTAGCTGATAAAATGCCCAACTGTTGCCCAGTCTTTTATCCTTTTTGCTTCTAGGTTTTTTGTTTGTCCTTTCTCTTATTCCACTTAAATCTTCAATGGCAATTGCTTTATTATTAGCTACTGCATTATTAACTAATAACCTGCTTATATTGTGATTAATCCATTTTTGAAAACGTTTTTCTTGGCCCGATAACCGTTTCAAAAGTTCTCTACATCTACGTCTAGAACTTCGCGTGCCTTTGGATGCTTTTTTTTGTAAAACCGCTCTCAATTTAGAATAATGATTTCTAATATCTGTTATTTTCTTTCCAGACCATGATTCTCCCTCACTTATAAATGCAATATCGGTTCTACCAAGATCGACACCAATAACGTTTTTACTTTTAATAGTTTCTGGTGGATTTTGGTCGATATTTATATGTATATAATAATCACCATTTTTTCGCTTAACTAAAGTGGCTGAAGTCGGTTTAGTACCTTTTAATAGATGTCTTTGATAATTACCTATTAGCAATTCAAACTTTCTTCTTTTATGCAAAAGTTTTATGCTAACAGTCCAGTTTTTTTCGTTAAAAGAAAAAATTCTGGCATCATAACTAGCAGAAGTTGGCGCAAATTGTTTGACTTTTTTACCCTTTTGCTTTGCTGTTTTTCTGTTGGCACAAACACGCCTAATAGCTTGTATTGCTAAATTAGCTGACAAACCAAATTTTAACCTAACATCCTGATAAACTAATGACTGCATTGCAGTTTTATTAGTAAGATTTTTAGGAGTATTATCATTAACCCAATCGCAAGCGCAAGCAAAGGCTAACAAAGTATCGTCTATTTCTTTAGACAATTCTTTATCAACCTTCATTTTACAAGCTACAGTTATAGGTTGGGTTTCAGACATCTAGACTTCAATAGGTGAGTTATTGTATTGTAGCATAAGATTGTCCCAATTCCTCCCAACACTGATTGTGAAAATACAGTGTGGGACTCCTTGGCACTTAAGTTGAAAGAGCACAACCTATCTGGCGAAATTATCGTAGCCGATAACGGCAGTACTGATGGGTCTCAGGACATCGCTGCCCAGATGGGAGTCCGTGTTATTCCCATTAAAGAGAAAGGCTACGGTAGTGCTCTTTGAGGGGGTATTGCTGCGGCACGCGGTCAGTAGATAATTATGGGCGATGCTGATGATAGTATCGATGTCGCAACTACTATTCCACTGACCTAACTTTGATGATTATGAGTTCCTCTACAGAGCAAAATAGTCCGTATATCGATATTGCGCCGAAGCTAGGTGGTTTTGCCACCAAACTCTCTTGGTATGCTCGCAAAAAAATGTTTGGTCAAAACTGATGGTTCAAGACTCCCCTTTCCCGATCGAAGCTTTGATTTGGTCGTGAGTTTTGCTGTCATTGAACATGTTGGCAGTCGCCCTCAGCAACGTGCTTTTGTTCGCGAACTATGTCGCGTTGGTCGCACCTGTTTTATTACTACTCCTAATCGTTGGTATCCAATCGAATTTCACACAGCATTGCCTCTCGTTCACTGGCTTCCACCGTACTGGTTTTTCACAATTCTCAAATGGCTCGGTAAAGATTTTTGGGCAACAGAAGAGAATCTAAATCTTTTATCGGAGCAAAATATGTTAAGTTTGTTTCCGGCAAATACTAGAGTGTATAAAAAGCATTTTAGGCTCTTTTGCCCGATCTCACACTTAGTATTTTATTTAGAAAATTAAAAAAGATATGGAATTATGGGCAAGAAAACGGGTCGATCGCAGCTTCAAAATCTCAAAAATAAACTGAAATTCTGGATAAAAAGCCAAAAAATCTCTGAAAATCTCTTCATTTGCTCCTCCATAGACTTTCCTAAAGCAAATGAGATCGATCTAAATATATTAGATGCCTATATCAATAAGAAACCTCATCATCAGAATATGCTAGACTTATTTGCTGGTGAATGGTCTTCGATAATGCCTCAAGGTAGCGGTTTGATAGCCCAGCCAGGAAATGCTTCATTATTCGATGATATAAAGGTTAAATGGGCTGCTGAAGTATTTGGCGGTTTTAAAGATTTAACAATTCTTGAACTTGGCCCTCTCGAAGGCGGTCATTCATATATGCTTCATCATATGGGAGCTAAAAAAGTAACTTCTATTGAAGCTAACAGCCGTTGTTTTTTAAAATGTTTGTGTATAAAAGAGATTTTCAACTTGAATAATGTTGAATTCAAACTAGGAGATTTTGTTCCCTTTATAAAAGATAATTCAGATCGATACGATGCAGTTATAGCTAGTGGGGTTTTATACCATATGTCCGACCCTATAGATCAGATCGAATCATTATCAAAAATAACGAATAAAATCTTTATCTGGACTCACTACTATGACGAGCTAATTATCAAAAATAATCCAAATTTAAGCGATAAATTTGGCAGTATAGAGCAGGTAGAAAGAAATGGAATTGCATATGAATGGGTAGAGCAATCATATAAAGATGCACTAAAATGGGCTGGATTTTGTGGCGGAAGCGCACCGACTAGCCGATGGCTGACTCGTGACAGTCTGATTAAATTACTTAATTCTGTAGGCTTTTCAGAAATTGCGATCGAATTTGACGATCCTACCCATCCCCACGGCCCTTCTCTAGCAATTTGCGCCCAAAAACCTTAAACTTTACCTTAGTTGAAGATAGAGCTTGTTGTAAATTGTTCGAACATATTATCTTAAAAAAAATTGCTGACAAAATAAAAACAGCGATTGCATTGTTTATTAAATTTTTTAATAGAAAAGATATGGAATTGTTTGCTGGACAAAGGATCGATCGAACCGTAATTGACAAAATATCTATAGAAAAATCTGGTTTAATTATAATACAGGGTTGGGATCGAGACTTTAATTCCAAACCCGATCTAAAATTGCTGATAAATGGTGAAAATATTTCAATTAATGAATTTCACAGGATTTATCGTCCAGATGTGGCTAATACTTTAAAAGTACAAAATTGCTTTTTGGGATTTTCATGCGAGTTTTTGATAGATAAAAGTCTAAAAAATTCTTGTTTAGAAATTATTTTAAACGGGCAAAAAATTATCTCTAAAACGGTTACTCGAGAAATATCTACTCCTGCTTATGCAACATTATTAAACGAATCAAATGTGAAGCATAGAGATGATATTTATGGTTACGGGCCTCCTGCAGAATCGGTCGCCGGAGATATCTTAGATTTAGTGAAATTATCGATCCAAACTAAAGATAAAGTCTTGGATTTTGGCTGTGGAAGGGGCAATATTGTTAGTTTTCTCAGAACTAGAGGAACAGAAGCTTTTGGCATTGAATTAGAGACCCCTTTAATTAGAGAAGCTTTACTTCCAGAATGCAAACAATTTATTCAGCTCTACTCGGGTAATTTTCCTTTACCTTATCAAGATGAAGAATTCGATCGCGTCTTAGCAATTGAGGTGATCGAACATATCCCAGAGTATTACCAAGCTATTCAAGAAATTCACCGCATTTCAAAGGAAACTTTTATTATGAGCGTTCCTGATGCTTCTGCTATTCCCAGATGCTTTAATCAAAATGTTGTTCCTTGGCATTTACTAGAATCTACACATTTCAATTTTTTTACTGAAAAAAGTCTGAGAAATGTTTTGTCAAAATTTTGGGGAAAAATTACTTTTATTAAAGTCGGACAAGTAAATATTAACGATACGGGATTTAAAAATAGTATTGTTGCTGTTTGCGAGGATAAATATGCTCGAGTTTGAATAAATCCTATTTTTCGCGCCTATTAATCTTAAATAAAAAATGTGATTTATCTTTTAACGGTTAATTATAATTCGACTGCTCTCATCGCTAAATTAATAGATTCTCTTCCCGAAAGTAATCAAAAACTATATCGCCTAGTTATTGTTAATAATTCCCCAAAAGATTTAGCATTAAAACAGCTCGATCGCAGTAATTTAGAAATTATAGAAGCTAATACGAATTTAGGTTTTGGTAAAGCTTGTAATTTAGGACTTAATTGGATTTACGATCGCGATCCCCAAAGCCTAGTTTGGATTATTAATCCCGATACTTATTTAGTAGAAAATACTTTAGAGCAAATTATATTTTTTTTTCAAACTTATCCAGAAATTTCAATCCTCGGTACTTTAATTTATACTCCCAATAACGATCTTTGGTTCGGTGGTGGTCGTTTCATACCCTATTTAGGGGCGATTTTTTCTACCGATTTATTTTCTGTTTCTGTCGATCGAGATTATCTACTTTGTGACTGGGTAAGTGGTTGCAGTTTGATAATTAATTTAAGTAAATTCAAAAGTTTTCCTCAATTCGATCCCAGCTACTTTCTTTATTACGAAGATTTCGATTTTTGTCGTCGATACATCGGTGAAGGTCATAAAATTGCTATTAGCGATCGCTTTAAAATATTTCACCAACCTTCTTCTATTACCGATCGCAATCTTTCTAGTAAATTTAAATATAGTACTTATAGTTATCTTTTTACTTTAGTCAGATATACCAATCCTATTGTTTTTTTTGTAAGGTTTTTACGTCTATTTTTAAATTCTTTAGTTCTTTTAGCTATAAAACCTAATATTGCTCTTGCTAAATTAACTGGTATAGTAATTTT
>CAYWIH010000071.1:0-26007 GCA_964458305.1 uncultured bacterium
CCGATCCTTACTATTACCGAAGTTGAAGGTTTTAGATCGATCGATCCTGCTGCAATTGTCGTTTTTATGTTACCGTAACCGTCCACCCAAGCTACTTGACTTTGAGGAATGTCGGGAATGCGATCGAATTCGATTTTTTCGCCTAAAAGGGATCGATCGCCATCGATAATTTTAACTGCTGCGTCGGGAAAAACATCTCGAGAGCGAAATTGCGAACCTTTACGAGATACTGAAATTGAATGAATTTCTAGGGCTTCTTGTTTGATAAATGAAAGAGTATATCCGGCCAATACTCCCACTACAGTCACCTCATCGGGGAGTTTAGCGTAAGTTAGACCTTCTCCTTCATTTTCCGTTCTCGCTTCGGGATTATCTCGACGTGGGGCGCAATTATGATAAATTAAACGGGGTTGAGGCCCGGGATTTAAACCTAATTGTGCGATCCAAAATCCAGTAGCTAAAGTGCTAAATGGCGGAACGCTCAAACAGTGAATCTTAGCTTGGGGTATTTTTGCTACCAAACGCTGGCTTACTTCTGCAAATGCCGGATCTCCATTACCATAATCGGCAATTAAACTGACAAACATATATAAAAAAATTAATATTTTTTGATGTCTTTATTCAATTCGCACCATTAGAATAATATCGCAAATTAGCAGCTAATTTTTTTCATTGCAAGTTATATAACTATTCAATCAAAAATTGACAAAATATTTGAAATATCAACATATTACTTCACTTTACTGAGATTTATTTACATTAAAAATAAACCATTTTGTCGACTGCTATAAATTAAATCTTTTAATCTATCGAATCGAGAATAAATAGTGATTATAATAATAAATTGTTTGCATTGAAAAAAAAATGACAAAATCACAATTAATATGAAGGTAGAAGACAAACAGAAATTAAGCAATAAAATCAAGCAAACAACCGGGTTAGGATTGTTATTGATCGTCCTCGGTTTAGTCGCGCTAGTTCAATCTTTATTTACTGAGGTAGAGTCATCTTTATTATTTGAAGAGATGTTTTTAGCAGGAGGAGCGATCCGATTGCTTTACGCTCTAAATACTCGTCATTCCAAAAAGTTTGTTCTGAAGTTAATAGTTAGTTTAGTTTATATATTAACTGGATTGTTAGTAGTCTTAACACAAAGCTTGCAAAATACAATTAATGTTGTAATTTTAGGAACAGCAATAATTTTTAGTGGAATTATCGAAACTATTTTAGCCGTTCAAGTAAGAAGATTTGCCTTTCAATGGGGCTGGATTTTATTAAGTGGAATAATAGCAATTATCTTAGGAATAGCGATCGTCTCGGGCAACAATGCGAGCGATAAAATTGGGATTTTAGTAGGTATTAATATATTAGCTAGCGGTTTGTGGATAACTCTGGTATCGAGAGCTACTATTAAACAATTGCAAAAAACAGCATAAAATAATTATCTTTGCCAAGCCAAGAAAATGCCTTGAAAAATTTATAATATCGATTAGATCCAGGCTGAGTAATAATAGCAGATCGAAGAGTTAGTATCTATCGATATTTAAACAACTTTTACCCAGATTAAATCCCTATTAAAATTTTTAACTATCTAAAAATTAATTCAATATTCAATCTGCAAAACTCTAGTTAAAAAAGCAAAGCGATCGCTCGCTTCTGCGATAATTTTATCAGTTGGTTTTCCCGCACCGTGTCCTGCTTTTGTTTCGATCCTAATTAAAATCGGATTATTTCCTGCTTGTGCTGCTTGTAAGGCGGCGGTAAACTTAAAACTGTGGGCCGGTACGACGCGATCGTCTGTATCTGCGGTTATTACTAAAGTAGCTGGATAGGAAGTTCCAGATTTAACATTATGTAGGGGTGAATAGGCGTATAATGTTTTAAAGTCTTGGGGATTTGCCGGATCGCCATATTCCGATCGCCAGGCCCAACCGATGGTAAACTTATCGAAGCGGAGCATATCTAATACTCCTACTGCTGGCATTGCTGCGCCAAATAATTCGGGCCTTTGAGTCATGCAAGCACCGACTAACAAACCGCCATTACTTCCGCCAAAAATAGCTATTTTTTTGTTATTAGTATAGTTATTTTCTATTAACCATTCTGCCGCGGCAATAAAGTCATCAAAAACGTTTTGTTTTTTATCTTTCATTCCTGCTTGATGCCATGCTTCGCCATATTCTCCACCACCGCGAAGGTTAGGCACTGCGTAAACTCCACCCATTTCCATCCAAACTAAATTGTTAACGGAAAAATTA
This sequence comes from uncultured bacterium, assembly GCA_964458305.1. Taxonomy (GTDB): domain Bacteria; phylum Cyanobacteriota; class Cyanobacteriia; order Cyanobacteriales; family JASJDA01; genus JASJDA01. The sequence goes on from CAYWIH010000071.1 coordinate 2,259, forward strand.
GGAGTTAGAGAAATATTAAAACCGCCATAACCGTAAAGCAAAGTTGGGTTATTGCCATCTAATTTTATGCCTTTTTTGTGGGTAACAAACATCGGTATTTGAGTCCCATCTTTGCTGCTATAAAAGATTTGTTTTACTTCGTAATCTTCGGGATTAAAATCTACTTTTGGCTGACGAAATATTTCAGTTTTATTTGTTTGAAAATTGTATTTATAAATAGTTCTAGGGGTAGTAAAACTAGTAAAAGAATAAAAAGTTTCTGTGTCGCTTCTTTTGCCATAAAATCCATTAATAGAACCGATCCCGGGGGATTCTAACTCGCCGATCGAATCGCCATCGAGACTAAAAAATTTGACGATCGATCGCGCATCTTTTAAATAATTTACAATAAATTTATTATCGACTAAATTAACATTCTGAATTGTTTCTGCTGCTTCGGGGATAATTTCTTGCCAATTTTCTTGATTAGGATTTTTTAGATCGATCGCAATAACTCGATCTTTTGGAGCGTTAAAATTAGTAGAAAACCAAAAAGTATCGCGATCGTTATCGATAAAACTATAATTAGCTTCAAACTCACTAATTAGTTCGACAACTTTAGCATTTTTATCTTCTAAGTCTTGATAGAATACCAAATTTTTTGCTTCAGTACCGCGCCAAACTGCAATAATTAAATAACGTCCGTCTTCGCTAACTTGTCCGCTAAAACCCCATTCTTTTTTATCGGGGCGATCGTAAATTAAAATATCTTCAGCTTGAGAAGTTCCCAAACGATGGTAATATAATTTCTGATAAAAATTAATATCTTCTAATTTAGTATTTTGATTTGGTTCGTCATAGCGACTGTAGAAAAAACCTCGATTATCTTTAGTCCAAGATGCCCCAGAAAATTTTACCCATTTAACAGTATCTTCTAAATCTTTTCCCGTTTCGACATCTCTTACCTTCCATTCTTGCCAATCAGAACCAGATCTAGAAATTCCGTAAGCAATTAATTTACCATCATTACTAATAGAAATACTCGATAAAGAAACAGTCCCATCCTGAGAAAAAATATTTGGATCGATTAATACTTTTGGCTCGTCTTGGAGGGATTTTAAAGTGTATAAAACGTTTTGGTTTTGTAAGCCGTCATTTTTAAAATAGAAATAGCGATCGCCCTTTTTAAAAGGAATGCTGTATTTTTCGTAATTCCAAATTTTAGCGATTCTATTTTTAATTTTTTCTCTAGCAGGAATCGATTCTAAATAATTAAAAGTAAGCTGGTTTTGCGCTGCGATCCAGGCTTTAGTTTCTGCTGAATGAGGATCTTCCAACCAGCGATAAGGATCTTTAATGATGATATCTCCGTAAGTATCTACAGTATCATCTTGACGGGTTTCAGGGTAATCAAAACTAGTTTTTAAATAGTTCATTTTAAGTTTTTTTTTCTGAAATAATTCGATAATTAAATCGATCGGCACTAGGATGGCAAGTAATGCAAGTTCGTACAGAAATAGGTTCGCTAAATTCTACTTGAGGATGTATTGCTTTAAAATAGCGCGATCGAGCCAAATATTGTGGTTCGGGTTCTTCAGCCATCAAAGAACGAGAAAAATCTCGTAAATAATTCCAGATTAAAAGTCTTTGCGGGCCGTAAAGTTGTTCTAATTCTACCCCATAATGGTCTTGAGGATTTTCTAAAATAGTTTTCCAAGTCGCAGTAGGGAGAACTTCAGGAGGAAGGGGAATATGGCAACTAGAACAATTTTCAACATAAAATTGCTGCCCTAATTGATAAGGTTTAGTCACCGGATCGATACTAGCAACTATTTCGGCGATCGGGCGATCGAATGCTACAGCCATACCCCATCCTAAAACCGTACTCCAAGAGAATATTATCAGAAATAAGATTGTAGAGTATTTTCTCGATCGTAACTTTTGCATTACTTGGCGGGATAGTTTCGAGAAATTGCCTTGAGAAGGGGGTTTTTTGTGCATTCTTTCGCTGAAATTGGTTTCAAATTTAATTATGAAACAAATTGTTCTACTGGAGTCGATCGTAATAATTTTTCTACAACAGTTTTAGCTTTGCGGCCTGCTGCGGGAACGATCCGATGGGATAATACATGAGGGGCTAAAAGTTTGACATCGTCGGGAGTAGCATAATCGCGATCTTCTAAAAATGCTAATGCTTGAGTCGCTTTTTGTAAAGCAACAGTTCCGCGAGGACTTATTCCCAAGATAATTTCATCATCTTCGCGAGAAGCTCTGACCAAATTTAACATATACTTTTGCAGTTCCGGGGCTACCTTAACTTGTCTGACGAGATCCTGTAATTTTTCGATTTCTTCTAAAGTAGTAGAAGCAGTTAATTCTTCGATTTTAGTCCCGCTACTCAATCTTTGTAACATCATTAACTCTTCTTCTGCGGTAGGATAGCCCAAACTAAAAGCAACGCAAAAGCGATCCATTTGTGCTTCTGGGAGGGGAAAAGTACCGTGGGACTCGACCGGGTTTTGAGTAGCAATTACAAAAAAAGGCTTGGGAACTTTTCTAGCCACACCATCTACGGTAACTTGTTTTTCTTCCATTACCTCTAATAATGCCGACTGGGTGCGCGGAGTGGCGCGATTGATCTCATCAGCTAGTAAAATATTAGTAAAAGTCGGGCCGGCCAAAAATTCAAATTCTCTGGTACTGGGGTTCCAGATATTCGTCCCGGTGATATCGCTAGGTAGGAGATCTGGGGTGCATTGAACCCGCTGAAACTTGCCATCAAGCGATCGGGCTAAAGATTTGGCTAAAAGGGTTTTACCGACTCCAGGAACGTCTTCTAATAAAGCATGACCTCCACTGAGAAGGGCTACTAAAATTAAACGAATGGCATCAGCTTTACCAACTATAGTCCGACTGAGATTTTCTTTTAATGCGTCGATACTTTCTCTCATAAGGAACTAGGAAATAACGTTAAAAATAATCCTAGTTATTATATCCGCAGCATGACTACCACTACTTGTCAATCGCCTAACAATCAGTTAATTTTTTAAATATTTTACTTGGATCGGACTGGGTATTAAGTTGAATATAATATTACGTTTGCTTAATTACTTATCGATCGAAACTGAGATCTCGATCTATTTCCCATCGTTTGCCATTATGTTTGAGTAAAGTTAATTTAGAAATTACAAATGTCCGATCGTACTCTCGCCCCTCAAATTCTTGCCAAGCTTTGTAAAAATTGGCTTTGGTTAAGTCTCTGTAGGCTAAGGTTAAATGAGGTTTAAAAGAGCGATTTTTAGAGTCTTTATTAGCAATATTTAAATATTTTTTGCAGTGAAGCTGTAAGTCTTTTTGTATTTCCAGTAATTCTTTAGTTTTGATAACGTCAATATAAATTACGCGAGGTTTAAAAGCTCCAAATCCCGAATTAATAATTGATACTGGCTCGCGGGTTAATGCAAAAGATTCTAGTACTTTTGTTAATAAGTTATCTTGATGACATTCCCATTCAAAAGGCGGCTGTAAAGTAATATGAGCTGGAGATTTGAGAGCCGCACTACTTTGATAAACTCGAGCAAAATAAGACTTAATTCGCTCGATTTCTGCTCGGATTGACTCTGGGGGTAGGAGTGCGATAAAAAACAAACTTTTCTCTTTGTTCATAACTATTTTCGCGGATTAAAAAATAATGAAACAACAATATTCTGATTGTATTTATCAGTGGGAATTAAACCAAAACGTTACTTTTTTAAATCACGGTTCTTTTGGTGCTTGTCCTCGCTCTATTTTACAATTTCAGAGCCAGTTACGGGCAAAAATGGAACTCGAACCAGTTAAATTTTTAGCACGGGAATTAGAAGATTTGTTAGACGAAGCTCGATCGGCTTTAGCCCGTTTCATTGGTGCTTCTTTCGAGAATTTGTGTTTCGTTCCTAATGCTACTACTGGAATAAATACCGTACTGCGTTCCCTGGAGTTTAAAACTGACGACGAACTCTTAGTAACAAATCACGAATACAATGCAACTCGTAATGCTTTAAATTTTGTCGCTCAAAGAGCAAAAGCTAAAGTTATAGTCGCGAAAATACCTTTTTTCCTCGATTCTTCAGAAGCAATAATATCAGCAATAATCGATAATATTTCCGAGCGAACAAAACTAGTTTTATTAGACCATGTTACTAGTCCTACCGGAATTATTTTCCCAATTCAAAAATTAGTAAATATTCTCAACGATCGCGGAATAGATACTTTAATAGATGGTGCCCACGCTCCTGGAATGCTGCCATTAAATTTAAATGAAATTGGGGCTACTTACTATACTGGTAACTGTCATAAATGGATGTGCGCTCCAAAAGGTGCTGCTTTTTTATTTGTTCGAGAAGATAAAAAAGATTTAATTCGACCTTTAGCTATCAGTCACGGTGCTAATCAAATTTCCTTAAAACGCTCTCGGTTTCAAATGGAGTTTGATTGGACTGGAACTTACGATCCTACACCTTATTTATGCATTCCTAAAGCGATCGACTTTTTAAATTCTCTTTTACCCGGAGGAGCGAATAATTTAATGGAAAATAATTCTAATTTAGCTAGATTGGCTAGAGAAAAAATCTGTAAATATTTACAAATTTTACCACCAATTCCCGCCGAGCTAATTGGTTCTTTAGCAACTATTCCTTTACCTCAATATCCTAATTATTCAGGAGATAATGATACTTTACAAGCAAAATTATATTCTCGATATTCCCTTGAAGTTCCGATAATTCCCTGGCCCTCTCTTTCTGCTAGATTTATCAGACTTTCTGCTTTTGCTTACAATCATATTTCTCAATATGAATATTTAGCTCGCTCTCTTCAGCAATTATTAGCAGAAGAAAATTTGAAAACAAAGTAACTTTAGTCTGGTTATACCAATTTCGTTTTTATTTGCACTTTGTAGGTCAGTCGATCTAGCTAGGAGGTTTTTCACTTGGTGTGCTTAAAGCCTTTTATCATCCCTTTTAAATTATTTTGAATACAATTGAATTAATTTTCTTTTAGACACTATTTATAGCAATTATTTTGGAAAACGATGTTAGATAAAAATTTTTCAGCAGGAAGCTTATTATATTATTAACGAAATAATTAAATAGAAAAAAATTTCTATTATCGATCGAGCCAACATGAAAAGATCGAAAAATTGATATTACTCTCCTAACAAAGACTTAACTTTATTTATCAGATCCGAGGTTGAAAAACCTTTAGTAATATATTCAGTCGCTCCCAAACGAAAGGCTTCTTTACTCCATTCTTCAGCAACTCGAGCCGAAATAATTAAGATCGGGGAAGTTATTCCGGCTTTGCGACAGTGAGAAGTCAGAGTAAAACCGTCCATATTAGGCATATCGATATCGGTAATAATTAAAGCAGGATTGGGGTTAGTAGCGATCCAGTTCCAAGCTTCCCGTCCGTTAGCACAAGCATGGGTACTATAGCCGTATGCATTCAGACTAGCTTGGATGCGCCTCCTCATCAAGACCGCATCATCTACGATCAAAATTGTTTTGCTAATCGATTCTGCTTCGATCGCTTCGGTTTCTGAGGTTGTTTCTGTTTTGAGGGGATAATTTAATAAATATTCGCCTAAAATTGAAGCTTCTATAACTGGAATTAAAGTTCCGTCTGAGTTTAAGCTCACACCCATCAATCCGATCGGGGCTATTAAGGGATGGGGTAAAGGTTCGATCGATAAGTCCGATCGATCTAATAATTCGTCAGCAAGCAGCCAGATCCCTTTATTGGGATCTGTTTGACAAGGAACGTAAATACAAATAGCTGTTGGTTCGAAACTTCTAAATTTGGTACTCGGTTGCCAATATTGCAGCAAGTCAAAACCTGGTTTTGGTTCTATTTCTCCTTCGAGTATGTAAGAATAAGCGTAGTTCGGTTCTTCGATTTTGCTAACTTCAAGGTCGGCAAAAATAGCGGTCGTGGCAATGTTTTCGGTTGGAATGGCAAAATAGCGATCGCTCGACCTGACTTTAATACAAGATACAAATAGGTAGGGTACTGGAAACTCGAGCCTGAAGCTCGTTCCTTCCCCTAATATCGTCTCTAAACTCAATTTTCCGCCGATTTTTTCGATTTGCTCTTTAACTACGTCCATGCCCATCCCTCGCCCGCACAGTTCGCTCGCTTCGTCGCTGGAACTAAAGCCTGCTTGACAAATTACTGATAACATGGTATCCATAGCTCTAGTATCGGTTAGGGGCAATCCTTTGGCTTTGGCTTTAGCTTGAATTGCTGCGGCATCAATACCAGCACCGTCATCTTGTAGTTCGAGCTGAAAAGCATTACCGTGACGAGAAAGAGTTAAGTAGATCGTTCCTTCGGGGGGTTTATTGATTCTCAATCTTTGTTCGATCGATTCGAGACCGTGAGCGTAAGCATTGCGAATTAGATGTAATAAAGCTGGTTCTAGAGTTCTTGCTACTCCTACTTCTAAGTCGATTTCTTCGCCTTTAACAATTAATTGAGCTGGCTTGCCGTAACGGTTGGTCAAATCGCGCAAAATTATTCTAGCTCGAAAGGCTAAATTTTGAAAAGGAACTAACCTACTTTCTTCGACAGTACTTTGTAATTTAAGAATATTATCTTCTAAAGTAGATAAACTATCTGAGGTTTGTCGGGCAGTTCTTTCTGCTTCAGAACCTAATTCTGACAAACGCAAATTCATTTCTAAGAGGCGATTGATGGTATTGTAACCTTGACGATAGCGATCGGGGTTAGGTAAATTTAGCTCTTCGAGATCGTCGCGATCGGCTAGTAATGCGTAATCTTCTTGAAGCTTTTGCAAATCGCCAATTTGCTCGACACCTTCTTTAGCAAGACTAATTAATTGTACTAATTGATTGTGAATAGTATTGTAAAAGTTTTGAGTAGATCGAGAAGCTAATAAAGTTTCGATTAAATATTCGGCAGATCGATCGAGTCTTTCTAAAGGTACGGGAATTTGAATTTTTTCAATAGGAAGGTTATTTTTGATGATTTGGCTGGTATCCGCTCCTTCAGCTACAAAATCGCTAGTTTCTCGCTCGCTTTTTTCATTATCTATATTAGTAATTTTTTCTGCTATTTCTAAATATATTTCTTCAAATTTTTCATCTGCTTTTTCAATTTCAAGCGGAATTTGAATAGGTTTATTTTCAGTAATTTCTTCAGGATTAATTGACAAATTTATTTCTGTAACTTCCCCGTTTTGTTTTGTTTTTATTTCAATGGGAAGCTCGTTATTTTCAGGAGGGTTAACAATCTGAGGAGGGATGTTTTGTTCTGCTTCTGCTTCTAATTCTAGATCTAATTCTTCGGTCAATAAATCGATATCTTCATCATCGAGCAATCGATCGACTGGGTCTAATTCGGGGTAAGAACTTGCTTCTTTCTCTATTGCAGTCAAATCGAGATCTTCAAGCCAATTAAAAGAACTATCGAGATCGAGATCTTCATCTTGTTTAGAAAAATCCCAATTCAAGTTTGCCAGTTCCCCACCAGAACGAGCCGAACTTTTCAGAGCTGCAAACAATTTCGGTAAATTCGATCGCCAAAAAATATTATCCGAACGAGCGAACAATTCTCTAGCCTGAGTTAATAATTTTTGCCATCCCGATGCTAGTTTAATATCGCGACCGATACTTTCCAATCGTGCCAATAAATCTCGAGCCATGGCGATCGTCTCTGGGGATACGACACCGGAGTCGGGAAGATTTTCGATCGCAATTTCTAAGTCTAAGATTACCAAATCTAAGCCATTTTCGGCGAATTCTTGCTGAATTTGTTGTTTTTCTTTCTCTTCAGGTAGATATAGTTCCTCGATCTTTTGATGAAGAGCAAGAACCCGATCGATCGTCGGATTGAGATCCGATTGGCTCGGGGAAATAGTGCCGGCCAACAACTCCCCAGTCTCGAGTAAAATTTCTTTTAAGCAACCGTCTTCGAGGGGTGGAGGTGAGTTTAAATAACAGAGATCGCTGAGTAGATCCTCTAATAAAGTCGCTATGCGTAAAATTCGATCGGCCCCGACAGTAACCGCTCCTCCTTTAATTGTATGAATGGAGCGATACAGGCCTTGAATATCAGTTTTCCAAGAAGGCGATCGTAACTTTTTAACCTGTTCGAGATAGTTTTGCAAATACTTTTGAGTATCTATTTCGAACATCGCGCGTAACTCTTGCTGAAGTTCGGCCTCAGCGAGATCTTTATCCTTGTTTTCTTCTTCTCGATCGGGTACGAGCATGATTAGTTGAAAATAATTTTAAGTTAACTTTATTTGAATTTGGCGATCGGGCGTTCTATTTCTCGATCTCGTGCATTGACTTGGAAAAAACGAATTAATTCTAGTAAATTATTTGTCATCTCTTCCATCGAACTCGACTCAGATCGAGTCAAACTAATTCTTTGTTCCGTTTTTGCTGCAACTGCAGTAATTTCGGCGACAGTATCTAAAGTAACTTGAGCTGCTTCAGCAATATCCCAACTAGATTGAGTTACTTTCTGTCCGATGGTAGCAAGTTTTTGAGTTGCAATATTAATATCTTGAAAAGCTCGATCCGATCGGCCGATCGCACAGCTAAATTCATCTACTAATTGAGCGATTTCTTGAATGTCGCGATCGAGTCCAGATCCTACGGTTTGAATGCTTTCGGATCTTTGTTTGAGAAAGATTAAATTGCGATCGGTTTTGAGTGCGAGGTCATTGACTTGTTGGGCGATGGTGGCAAATTCTTTAGTGAAGCTAGATGGTTGCTCTTTAGAAGCGCGGCTAGCCAACATCGAGGTATTCAAAGCTAAAACTCGAGTTTGAGCGGCAATAATTTTGTGTTCTTTGGTGAATCTAGCAGCTAATTCGATAAAATTTTCGATCGTATCGGTTTTTTTGATTATTTCTTGCGTACCGGCGGCTAGGGTGGCTGTCGCGCTATTAATAGTATTAAGCTCGCTATGACCGATATCTACTGCTTTTTGTACTTGTTGAATGGTTTCGTCGGCGACTAAAGCTTGTTCGGCAGCAGTTTGAGATAAATTATTCACATTAGCCATCAATCCCCGAACTTCGGTGACTAATAAGGTTTGTTTTTGCACTTGTGCGGTATCGATCGCCCCATTTTTTTCTAATTCTTTGGCTTTTTGGCTGACTTGTTCTGCGGTGCAAAGGACGGTGGAGATAGTCCGATTTAACTTTTCTGTAAGACGATTGAGAGTATCGACGATAAGTCCGGTAATTCTCGGGCTTATTTTGCCTTCTGCGGTCAAATCTCCCGATTCTAGAGCGCAAACTAGATCTAAAATGTAGCTAATATCTTCTTGGAGTAATTCGCTTTCTTTGGCGATGCGATCGTTTTGAGATTGTAGCTCTGCGGCTTTGTCTTTAACTTCTGCCAGCAAAATTTGCATTTGGTCGGCCATACTATTGATATTAGTTGCTAAGATAGCTAATTCGTCAGAGCCGCGAACCCGCAAGCGAGTATTCAGGTCTCCCCTGCCAATTTTTTCGACGGCGATCGCTGCTTCGGTAATTGGTTCGATGGTTCGGTTGGCAGCGATCGCGCTAATAGTTCCGGTGGCGATCGCAATTAAAAAAGTTCCCCCAACTAGGGTTAAAAAGAGTCTTTCTAAATCGGCATAGGCTACTCTGACATCGGTTACCAAAAAACCATCCCAGTCGAGATCGTTGATTTCGGGTATGCTGTCGAACGGTGCGTAACCGCCTAATACTCTGCGATCTTCGATTTTTTCGTAGATTTTAAAGGCTTTTGGCTGGTTGGCTTGACGAAGTTGGGGAAATAATTTTAAATGTTCTTCAGCTCGATCGCTAAATTCTGATTTGTTGGTTACGAAGATCGTTCCGTTGCGATCGATTAAATGGTAAGTAGATCCGTTTTTACCGTATTCTGCAAGTAATGTTTTGAGATGCTCTACAGCCATTCGCGATACGACTACTCCAACGATGGCATTGTTTTCAAAGTCGCGCACGGGAGCAGAAAAATAGATCGAGGTTTTACCCGTAAGCGGATCTCGTCTCGGTTGAGACATAAATCTCGTTTTTTGATTTAATGCTGCTTGAAAATAATCTTGTTCTTGATGGTTGATGAGGGTTTTGCCCGAAGAAGTAACAATATTATTTCCATCTAAATCGATAAAAGCTATGCTATCGTAGACTTCATAGATTGTCAGATACTCGTTTAATTTATCTGTCGGCCGGTCGCGATCGAGGTTTTGTCTGAGTCTTTGTTCTGTAAAAATTGATAAGTTTGAGAGTACCCCAATATTGTTGTAACGTTCGATCAGGAAATCCTCTGCTTTATCAATCATTGAGGTGGCTTCTTGGGTTTTAAGCTGCTTGATTTGCCGATCTACTGAGTTTTGAGCGAATAAGTAGGTCAGCCCTCCAATTAAGATAACAGGACAGACTCCGATCGCCATTCCTAGAGCTGTTGCTTTGACTTTGAGATTGAATTGTTCGATCGTCCGCTTGAATCTTTTGGATTTTAAATTGCTTTTCGAAATTGGCGATAAAGACGGTAGGGATTTCATAAATGAATAAAATAAAGATGATTTATACTGTTTCTCTTTAAGTTTGCTACAAAATCGCCCAAAGTAGTGATTATGCTCGTTGAACGATCGAGTAGGCGATCGATTTGCGGGCGATCGCCCCATTGCTCCCATCCGTAATTTTTGGTTAATTGTCTCGGAAATAAGTTCTAATTTCTTGACGCAATATTTCTTGTTGTTCGGGAGTAAAAATATTTTGCAATGTTTCTCGTTGCTCTTGCCAGATTTGTTTAATTTGAGAGCGTTGTTCGGCAGATACATTAGCTTCAGACCAAATTTGCCGAATGGTTTTACCTCGTTCGATCGCTTCTTTCATCTCTTGCTTTTGTTGCGGAGTAAATATATCATTTATTTGCGAAAAAGCGGCGCGAAAAGTTGTTCTTATTCTTCTTTCTTGAGTTGAAGTTAAATCTAATTTTTCTTTAAGTTCTTCAAGTTTTGCTGGAATTTCGCTGTAATTTTCTCGAGCGTTTACGACTTTAGGGAAGTTGAGGGAAACTATTAGAGTCGAGCCAACTAATAAAGAGCAAAGCAGGTTTTTGATTTTCATTTTGAGTTTCTTGCCAATAAAATTGCAACTTTTATAAGACTTTTGACATTAGCAAACACTTCATTTGTTCCTTACTTCTAAAAAATCAGATTGCTTCTCAAGAGCAACGATCTTCAAGAATTAAGGTATTGAGAGCTACTAACGAGCGACAATTAGGACTAGATCGAATTAAAATCGATGGGTAGAAAAGATTGAACTAAAATAATCGATCCTTGTTATGAAGTCAAGTAGAAAACCAATAACTATTGGTATTATCTGGATTATTCCCATCATCATAGTTGTCAGAATTCTCGAGATTTTTTTATTTCAACAATTAGGACTTTATAGTAGTAGAAAATTAGTTGAAGCTTGTTTGGGCCGACAAATTTGTCAAGGAAGAATTACAGCTCTCGAAAGTTTAGTCGAAGCTGATGACGGACTTAAAGAATTTAACTTACAAAAAGCTAATTTGACAGGAATAGATCTTGCTAATGCCAATTTGTCAAATGTTAATTTAAATCATGCAATTTTAACGGGTGCTGACCTCAGAAAAGCAACACTCGATCGGGGGCAATTTGAAGCAGCACATCTTAAAGGAACTAATCTAGCGGGTGCGAAACTATTTCGAGCTAATCTTCGCGGTGCGGATCTGATTGTTGCCGATCTGACAAATGCAGAGTTAAATAATGTCGATTTCACGGGTGCTGAGTTATATCGGGCCCAACTAGTTGCTGCAGACTTGCAAAATACGATCGCGATCGGTAGCGATTTGTATCGTGCTAATTTTACTGGTGCGAATCTGAAAAATGTTGATTTTCGGGCTGGGGATCTCACGGGTGCTTTGCTTAAGGATGCCGATTTAACGGGTGCTGAGTTTCGTACCCTTAAAGTGATATCTTCTTTCAATTCCAATCGAGATTCGCGGGATTTACCCCTCAGTGGCATTGGTTTTACGGTGGCTCGGGGCGATAATAATTATCATGTTAACGTTATCTATCCGGCAACTCCTGCTTTTAAATCTGGCATCACTAGGGGCGACCAAATTGTCAAAATTAACGGTCTCGAAATCGAAAGTTTTAATCTCAATGAAATCTATAGTCTCTTGTTCGATCGCCCGGGTACTAAAATTACTTTAACTATTAGACGCAGTGCGATCGAAACTAATTACGATTTAGTTAGCGAGGGTTTAAATCTCTCTGTTATCGGAATCACTGTAAAACAGATTAAACAGGCTAAAAATTGGGACAAAGCTAATTACGATCCTCAATTTAGAGCAGAACTGGGTTTGCCAAATAGCAACGAATAATATTTTTTGGATTAATCTAACTTATCCCTCATAAATCCATTCTAAGTGTAAATATTTTTGCAAGCAGGCAAATAATCGATCTATTTGAATCGGTTTGCTAAGATAATCTTGATATTGAAGATCTTCTTGCATTTCTGCTGCGATATTGTTAGCTGAGAAAATTACGATCGGAATATTTTGAATTTCTGGAATTTTGCGCGACTCTTTTGCCGATTGATAGCCGTTTTTAACTGGCATATTTAAATCTAGTAAAATTAAATCCGGTTTGAGAGTGCAAGCAATTTCTAACATTTGCTGACCGTTATTGGCAGACATTACAAAAAAACCGATCGGTTGGAGCAGTTCGATTAAAAACTCGCGATTTTCTTGTATGTCGTCTACTACGAGAATTTTGCGAATCTTTCCCTTATAACCTAATATTTCATTAGTTTGGCTTGCTGCTATTAAAGGGGGATCTTCGTTTAATTTCGCTACGGGTACGACTAGATCGAACCAAAATGTCGATCCCCGAGTAAATTCAGTTTTAACTTCTAATTTACCTCCCATTAGTTCGACTAGTTGCTTGCTAATGGACAAACCCAAACCCATCCCGTCAGTTCTAGATTTGATATCACCGAGTTGCTCGAAGGGTTGAAAAATTTTTTTTAATCCTTCTGAAGTTATCCCCACACCAGTATCGCTCACTTCAAAACGCAGTAAATTTTCGATCTTTCCTGTGGCTGAGATTGATGAAGATATTTGAGTTACTTTTAAAGTAATTTCTCCTTCTGGAGTGAATTTAATCGCGTTGGTTAAAAGATTAATTAAAACTTGTCGCAATCTTGTCGGATCGGCTTCGATACCTTCTGGTAAGTTATGGTATTCGCAGTTAAATTGCAGTCCTTTTTCTTTTACCCACATTGCAATTATGCTGGCCACTCCTTCTAAAAAACTTGGTAAATGAAACTGACAAGGTCGCAGTTCGATTTTACCGGCTAAAGTCTTTGAAAAATCGAGAATATCATTAATTAAAGTTAGTAAATGGCTGCCGCTTTGCTGAATGGTTCTTAAATAATTTTCTGAGTCTGGATCGGAATTTTTCCGCTCTGTTTTTGCTAAGTCTCGCTGCATTATTTTGGCATAGCCTAAAATACTGTTGAGGGGAGTTCTGAGTTCGTGGGTGATATTAGCTAAAAATCTATCTTTGGCTCTATTAGCAGATTCTGCGGCTTCTTTTGCTTCTTTAAATTGGGCGGTGCGTTCGGCAACTCGCTGTTCTAAAGTAGCAAATGATTCTTTTAATTGAATTGCCATTAAATTGAAAGAAAAAGACAGTTCTTTTACTTCTTTTGTCCCTTCTATTGCGATAGTTTTATCCCACTCTCCTCTAGCAAGATCTTTAGCTGCTCGATTCAGTTTCAGAATTGGTTTTGTTGTTTTTTGGCTGGTAATATAAACCAGGGTTATAGCTATTGTGAGGGCGAAAACCGATAAAATAATCGTATTGCGAGTATTATCGTTAATTCTCGAGGTTAAATCCATTTCGGGAATGGCAACCACAATTAACCAATCTAGTCCTTTATCTTGCAAACTTTTGACTTGTAAATATTCTTGTTGACCGTCGTTAAGTTGAAAGCTTAAAGATCTATTGTCTTCGATCGCTTCGAAGTTTCCATACTCTTCGATCAGATATTGAGCTGTCTGTTGCATGACAATATCTTTACTTTCTATTATTTCGAGACGCTCTTGTTTTTCTCGATCGAGTTTGAAGGGGGATTCTGCTGTTGAAGTGGCGATAATTTCCCCATTTCTTTCGACAATAAAGATTTTAGCGTTGGGAGTGACTTCTAAATTACGCAGAAAATCGCTGATTTCTTCGAGGCTGAGATCGTTAGCTAAAACTCCTTGAAATTGGCTTAATTTATTGTAAATTGGGGTAATCGGACTGATACCTAATACTTTACTGTTAGAAGAGGCAAATGAATAGACCGGACTCCAGGTTTGGGTTCTGGTTTTTTGTGCTTGAAGATACCAACTTCTTTGTCTGGGATCGTATTCTCGAGATTCGATCGAAGTATCGCTGCGATTTCCTAAGCGATCGAGGGGGTAAGCGTTTCGATTGGGAATTGTCGAAGTATCTCTAATATAAGCAAGATATTGACCGTCTTCTTGTTTTTTTACGCCGATAAAATCGCCGTTTCTATTGCCAAAATAAATAAAAGATAATGAATCTAAATGTTTTGTTTGATGCCAAAAAATATTTTGAATTCGATCGTAGTCGTTCAAATCGATAATTCCGCTTTCAATATTAGCGACTAGGGAATTATGTATGCGATGAGAATTATCAAGATAATTTATAATATGTTTTTTGATGTGGTCTGTAGTTTGCTCGTTTAATTTAACTGCTAATTCTTCTATTGTTCTTCTACTATTTTGATAAGAAAAATAACTTATTAAGCTTACTATGGCAGTAATTTGAATTACCAAAGGAACGATTAAGATATTTTTCAAAGAAGCTTTTGCAAACATTTTTCTATTTTTTCTTTGAATTTTTTGCGGTCGAGCGGACGATATTTGTAGCGTTCAAGGACGGAGCAAGGACTCAGAAGTCATATCGAACCGAAGATGGATTGACTGGGAGATTTGAATAAAATATAGCTCTTTAATATTTTAAATTAGTTTAATCGGGGACTATAAGCAACCGGAGACTGGCAGATTCAAATACTGTCAGCTTAAGGCATAACTATAAATAAACTTCTGAGGCAGAAGAGTGAAATTTAAAATTCTAAATCTTAGATATATTTTCTTTTTCAAAAGCTACAGAATAAACTGAATCTACATTTAAAAAGTTGTCAAACTTATTTTTAAGTAGAGCTTTAATTTTGGTAGGATCGACCCGATTTCTAATATATTTTCTTGCTATCGCTTCAGCCGTCATTTTTTTGATATGACTATTCAGTTTAGATTCAAAATAAGACATTGTCAGACCTGCTTATTCGACCACTTTATTGTAAAACATTAAAGTTACAAAAAAGAGGCATTATTAAACAAATTCTATTTCTTAAACTTGGAATCTAAAATATGGGAATTATTCTGTTCTGGTGGAGGTATAACTTTAAAGAATTCGATCGTTTCAAGGAGTTGTTTGGAGCGATTTCGAACGATCTCGGTCGAAGTATTATTATCTTGAGTCAATTTAGCTATTTCATGGGCTAACTCGCCGATATTTTCGATAATTTCAGCCATCGATCGCGTGGTATTGATAATAGATTGAGAAGATCGTGCGACCGTTTGGTCTGATGAGGAGGCGATCGCACTGACTGTTTCTAGGTGGCTGAAAACTTGTTCTGATTTTTCTACTGCTGTGGTGATTGCGGGAACGGAGCGAACTAGATTTTTAACTTCAACTTCAATTTCAGAAACTGCTTTGTGTATTTCGCTGCTACGTCGTTCTAAAGTTACTAAACCGCGATCGGTTTTTTGTGCCAAACCAGATACTCGCTTGGCGATCGATTCGAACTGACGGGAAACTAAGGCAAATTCTGCGGGGTCTTTTTGTTCTGAAGCTCTAGCTGCGATTAATGAGGCATTCATCGCTAATACTTGGGTTAAGGAGGCGATTTGGCTTCGATCTTCGACGAATCGATCGGCTAAAGTCAAAAATTCTCCGAGGATTTTAATTTGTTGTACGATCCGATCGCTGCGCTGCTGTAAAATTTCGATGTCCGCACCTAAATTAAACAGTACTGTTTCTCCTCTTGCGACGCTATTTCCAAGTTCGAAAAGCGATTTGTTGGTTTGCTGAATTTCTTGCTGAAAATTTTCTGCTATTTGTTGAACTCGATCGTTTAATTGGGCTAGTTCGATTACGGCTCGAGTTTGTCGATCGCATCTGTCGATGGGTTGGTTGGCTGTTTGTTTGTGTTTGTTGGTTTCTTGTTGGATATCTCGAGCTTTTTGCTGTAATTGAGAGATTATTTTGCTGGTTGTTTCGCTCGATCGGTTTAAGGTATCTGCAACTAATCCGGTGAGGTGTTCGCTTACTTTTGCTTTGGCGGTTAAATCTCCCTCTTCGATACTGCAAGCTACTTCTAAAAGATGTTCTACTTCGTTTTCGAGTCGATCGCCTTCTAGTGCTAGAGATATTAAACTGGCTATCGAGCGAGCAAAGCTGAGATCTTCGGTTTGCCATTTTCCTATTGCTGTCTGGCTGCGATCGCAGCGTAAAATTCCGACTGTCGTTCCCGGTGCGGTGCGTATTGGTATATTTAGGGTTGTTTCAGTTTGGGGTTCGATCGTCTCTTGAGAGATGGCTAATTTTTCTAGAGGAAGATCTTGACAATATTCGGGGAATTCTTCGATTGAGATTGTTTGTCCGCTGCTGTGTTCTTGTTGTTTTAGCAAGTAGCGATCGAGACAGGTTAAACTTTCTTTACTTTCGTTGTAAAGCCAAATGCTGGCACTTTCTAGTTGCAGGGTTTGGGCGATCTCGCTGGTAAATTTTTGGGCGGTTTCTTGGAGGTTTCCTTGTACTAAAACTTCGTTGCGAATTAAGTTTAATAAGTTGACGATTGTATTGTTGCGATCGCTGAATTTTTCTGTGTTTTCTCGTTCTATTTTAATTAGGTTTTCGGTCTTATCTGCCATGCGATCGATCTGGGCTGCTAATATTGCTAGTTCGTCGTTGCCTTTAAATTTTAAGCGAGTTCCTAACTTCCCTCGAGCGATCTTTTCTACTGCTGCGGTTATTTTTTCTAACGATTTTACACTGAAATGAGCGATTATTATCGTTATCGAACTCACAATTATTATTGTTGCGAGCGTGCCGATAATAAAAATAGTTTTGATTTCGTATTGTGCTTTTAATGCTTCTGATTCTGGTTTTTCTATTAAGATATACCAACCTAAATCTGGCAATTCTTCAATTTGAGGCACTGCTGCGTAAGCAATTATATTTTTTTCTCCCTCGGCATTTTCTTGACCGATCGATACTCTTCCCTCTGATGCGGTTTGAATCTTGTCTAGATCTAGAGTGGGAAAAATATTCTTGACAGCAATAGTTTTTCTTAAAATATTATTTTTTATTTCTTGATTTGAAGTAACAAAAATTTCGTTTCGATCGTTAATTAAATATATATTTTCGTCGCGTTCGTAATTTTTAATTATTTTTTCGAGCGCGCTAATTGGAATAGAAGTTTTAACAATGCCAATAATATTATCGTCAACTCTGTCTTTAACGGGGGCGGACATTGCTATAATTGTTTCTCCCCGCTCGTTTTTTTTTGGCTGAGAAATAAAAAACTGACTGCCGATCGCTGCGGTGAAATACTCTTCTTTTGGATAGATAATCTCATTTTGCTCGCCGGCGATAATTACTCGATCGCTTTGAAAATCTAAGAATATAATATTGTTATAAATTCCTTTGGCAAAAGAAAGGTAAAAATTTAAATATCTTTGCCGATCGTCGATATCAGTAAGATCTCGCAGTTTTGGCTCGATAAAAATGGCTTCTTTTGAGAGGTTTTCGATATCGCTGTAACGCTCTAATAAAAAATTATTAATTTCATCTGCAAACATTTCTGCTGTAGATGCTTGTCTTTCCTTTATTTGTTTGTTGAGAGTTTCTTTGTTAATTTGATATGTAGCTATTCCTAATAATACTATCGATATAGTACTGATGGCGACTGTAATTAAACTAGCTTTCAATCTCAGACTCAACCTGCGCCGGGGGATTTCTGGTAGTTTAATATAGTTGTGTGGTATTGAGTTAGGATCTGGTTTTAATAGTTTTTCTGCTTTCATTTTAGAGGGAGTTTTTTTATTAATTTTTGTCACTTTTTTTGATGACAAAGTTATCTTTTCGATCTCCAGATTTGTTGAGAAATGTTTTTTATTTCCCAAATCTCGATCGCCTCGTCGGAAGCTTCTATTTGCTTCTTTGACATAGTAGCGATCGCGCGATCGACTACTAACCCCACTCCTTGTAAATCTCCAGCTAAATGACTCAAACGGATTGCTATTAAGGTTTCTCGATCTGAGTTGGTAATGCTCGCTCTAGCTTGAGAATTGTAAGCTATTAATGGAATTATTTCCCCTCGATCGTGAACTATCCCAAATAGGGAGGGGTCGTACATTGGCAATGTTAATATTTTTCTTGCTTCTATGGCAATAGTTTCTAAAACTAATTGCGATAATATCGCGATCTTTCGTTCTTGAACTACGGCAATTATGTAACGATTTTGCAATAATCCTGAAGCTGTTTGCGATCTTGAATTCATAATATGATTTCCCTTCGATCCGGTTAATTAATTATTTTTATTGCTAGGAGGTAAATTCTTAATATTTATTTTAATCTCATTGACAATGATGCTATTGTTACCTCTCGATCGCCTCCTACCTCCTAGTATTTAACCGAAGTTGAGATTAAGCTTGGGAAGTTGCTGGGAGCTTTTCTAAAATTTTAGTTAAATTTTCTCGAGTAACTGGTTTAATCAGATAATCGTCTGCACCTCCTCTTTGAATACCGTAATTAATTTCTAGTTTAGATTTTTTGCTAGAACAAAAAACTACGTGTTGTTTTGCTGTGGCCCGATTAATTCTGAGGTTTCTGAGAAATTTATAACCATCTTCTTGAGGCATAACAATATCGAGAAATACGCAGGTATAGTCGTTATTAGCTATTTGTTCTAGAGATCCTGCTGTTGTTTCGACGCGATCGACTTGATGTCCCATTGCTTCTAAGAAGAAGGTTAAGAGTTTTCTATCCACGGCACTGTCATCAATAACTAAAAAACGCACTATCGATAATTCTCCTGCTATTTTGCTAATTTACTGGCAATATTACTTGGCAAATACGATTTTTTCTAAGCAACTGCTGCTGTATTTCGAGAGGTTGGTGCGAGATCTTGTAAGATGGCGCGTAATTCGCTTTTAAACAAATGAATATTTTCGATCGCGATCGGTTTGATTAAAAATTGACAACTGCTCCAATTAGCTCGCCATTTGTTGGATAATTTATTTTCAGCAGTTAAAATTACGGTAGGAATTTTGGCTATTTCAGATTTTTTGCGAATCGATTTGACTAGGTCGAATCCGCATACTCCGGGCATATTAATATCTATAAAAATAATCTGGGGTCGATACTTTGTAATTAAGTCTAGAGCGCAGTTCGGATCGTGGCAAGATTTTAATTCATATCCCCATTTTGTAACTATATTTTTAAATTGTTTGGTTAATATAGGAGAGTCGTCAACTATTAAAATTTTCGGCAGATCGGTATCGATTTCTCGATTTTCGGGCAACTTTCTAATTAAACCGCAACTCAGAAAAGGAGCAAATATTTTCGCTATTTCGAGGTTATCTCTGCCCAAATTAGTGGCAATCTCTTGTAAGGTTTTACCCGTTCTAAAAATCCCGTACAAGCGTTGTTTTTGGGTTTTATTTAATGGAGATTTGCTGACTCGATCGCTGTCAATTATTAGTTTAGAGTTCAAGCAGGGTATTTGTTTTTTTAGTTTTTGCCAAGCTGCGCGTCTTTGTTTGGCTCGAGCGGTTAATTCTTTTAAATCGAATCCCAGACCGGAATTAGCATTAACTAATCTTGGTTGGGGGCAAAATTTGAAAGTTCCAGAGGTTGTAAATAGATAACTGTCGAAATCGGCTAAAATTTTTAATTGCAGAGCTTCTACTGCTTGTTTTTTGGTAATTATGGCCGTCTTTTCGATCTCCTCTAGCATTTTACTCAGACAAAAACGTCGATCGCTCTTAATTTTTTGCCCTATTTTTAATAAAGCTTGTTTGAGCTTGGGTCGCAATCCTGGAATGTAGCGTACCATAATTTGCAGAAAACTTTTCCAAGATAATTTTTCTGCTCCTGAATAAACTATTTTGCCTCGATATACTCCCAAGAACCAATTCTGTAGGCTTTGATTTTTAGCAGATTTTTCTGCTTGATATTGCCAGTATCCCGCAGATAGGTTAGTGCTGGCTGCAACTAGTTTTTCTGCTAATTGTTCGGAGCTAAATGAAAAACTATAATTTGTTGATTTATACATAATTATTTGCATTTTCTTATCCCTTAGTTCTGTTAAGTATTTTTTCTGATTTTTTTTATATTTTATCTAAATAATACATCGAGTTAAGAATTTATTAAGAATATCTAGCTTAATATTTTTTAAAACTAATATTTTCTCCTTAGCTTAATAACTATCCTTTGATTGTCGAAAGTTTTTCCGTGTTTTTACTGAAAAAAACTAATAACTGCTTAACCAAAGCTTAATCTTACTTATAAATTATATTGCAAATTTGGCAAGTAAGGAAAGAAATTGGTGTTGTTTATTCGATCTTTGTAAAAAGAAACAATTAATTAAGTATCGAGAGTTTGCCTGGCAAGTTGACAATCGAGAGCTATTTGTGATTTAAGTGCTTCAATTGAAGAAAATTTTTGTTCGGGTCGTAAAAACCTCATCAACTCGACGGTAAGGATGCGATCGTAAAGATCTCCCGACCAATCTAATAAATGTACTTCAACGCTGAGTTGTCGGTCTCCGCTAACGGTGGGACGATAACCGATATTCATGACACCCTTAATTAAATCTAAGCTCGGTTCGATCGCGACTCGTACCGAATAGACTCCCTGACGGGGAATTAACTTAAGGGGGGGTAAATTGAGGTTAGCGGTAGGAAAGCCGATAGTTCTACCTAGTTGTTTTCCGCTAACTACGACTCCCATTAAACTATAGTTGCGGCCTAACATTTGATTGGCGAGATCGAGCTGACCTGCTTCTAGTGCCGATCGAATTAAAGAACTGCTGATGCGACGTTCTTCTGAGGAATTTTGAAGGCTGACGATGGTTGTTTCTACACCAAATTTAGCGGCTATTTCTTGTAGAGAACGAACGTTACCGCTACGATCGCGTCCGAAGCGAAAATCTTGGCCGACGCTAATTTTCTTGACTTCTAATTGAGAAATTAAAATATTTTCAACAAATTCTTGAGGAGTTAGGGATGCTAGTTGTCGATCGAAGGGCAATAAAAGTAACCCATTGACACCTAAATCGGCTAATAGCTTTTCTTTTTCTGCAATTGTGGTAAGTAACTTTTTACTTTTACCAGTAAAAAATTGATGGGGATGAGGTTCGAAGCTGACTACTGTGGAGTATATTTTAAACGAGCCGAAAGTTTTTGCCAAACTTGGAGGTAAAATTGGGCGCAAAACTTCTAAATGCCCCCTGTGAATGCCATCAAAGTTTCCGAGGGCAATGGCGTTAGGTTTGAGTACTTTAGCGGTCGACGATGTTATCCACACGCTTTAGATTGTTACATAATTTAACCATTGCTGGAAAATTATTTATCTTTATTTTTCTTTAGGCAAACACTTTACCCGATTCGGTATCGCTATCGAAGGAGCTTTGTGGTTGTAAGCGAATAGATTGTCCTTCTACAGCCATAACTGCATTGGGAAAAACTGCGGCAGCTTCTTGGCCGATGCGATCGAGAAAATCGTCATTATGGGCGGGGTCGTGGTGAAAAATAACTAATTTTTTAACCCCTGCGGCTTTAGCGATTTTAACAGCTTCTTGCCAAGTTGAATGACCCCAACCGACTTTAGAGCTGTTGCGATCGTAATATTCTTGGTCGGTGTAAGTACAATCTATAATTAATACATCTACATCTTTTGCCAACCAAAGAACGTTTTCGTCAAGTCGATCGGGATAATGTTCCGTATCGGTTACGTATGCTGCCGATTTCCCTTGCCAAGTGACTCGATAGCCGACTGCTTCCCCTGGATGATTTAATTTCGCTGTTTCGATTAATACTTCTTTGATTTTCAAGGGTTTGCCGACGGTCACATCACAAAATTGCAAGTCTCCTTGCATAATTTGTAGGGGTACGGGAAAGTTAGGGTGAAGCATTTGGTCGTGGAGACGCTGCTTGATGGTAGCTCCGTTGGGGGCGATACTGCCGTAAATTTTTAAGGAATTTCCTTTAATAAAGGCAGGAAGGAAAAAGGGGAAGCCTTGAATGTGATCCCAGTGGGAATGGGTAAAAAATAGATGAGCGTCAAGTTTTACTTTTTGTTCTAGCAAGGATTGACCCAGAACGCGCAAACCCGTACCGCCATCAAAAATCAGACGTTCTCCTGCTACTTGCATTTCTACACAAGGAGTATTGCCGCCATAACGGACTGTTTCCGGGCCGGGACAGGGGATACTACCTCTTACGCCCCAAAAATTGATTTGAAATAGCTTGGAATCATCAGGCATAGGTTTTCATAAGCAAAGTTCGATTGAATGTTTTCTCGGCTACTGAGGCCGATCGAGAGCAAAATATTTCTACTCAAACATTATTTATTTATTTATTGACACAAAAGGATTTTAACGTCCTAAAGAGTGCATAGCATTGATAGCTGCAGCACATTTTTCAGTAATTTTTTGCAATTCTTGACGATTAGTCGAGCTTGGTTCTTCTATTAATTTACCAATTCTGACTGCGATCGGCACGGGCTTAGGGATAATTGATGAGGGTGAGAGAATTTTTTCTGTTCCCGACAAACATACTGGCAATAAGGGTGCTTTGGCTAAAGCGGCTATTGTTGCTGCTCCTAGTTTGGGTTTGTGAATTTTTCCGTCTGGGGTGCGAGTTCCTTCTAAAAATATGCCTACGGCCCAACCTTGTTTTAAATAGGAAACGGCGTTGCGAATGGCACTGGTATAGGCTGCATTTCTGTTTACTGGATAAGCACCGTATAATTTGATTGCTTGCTTTAATACGGGAATTTTAAATAATTCTTCTTTAGCCATAAAAGCGACCGGACGACCCACACAATTTGATAAAATTGGCGGATCGAAGTTACTGGCGTGGTTGCTTACTACTACTAAGGGGCCGGATAAGGGTACTGAGGATGCTCCTTCGATCGTGCCGCGAAAGTACCCCCGAAACATTGGATTGACTACCGACCATTTAAACAAACGATACAGTAGCAAGCTGGTTGCTGGTTCTCGATCTTGTTGTCCCACAAACTATATTTTTGCTAATACTGCCTAATATTTTAAGGGTTCGATCGCTATTTTTGTTTTTAGTTAAGCAGTCAAATAGTTTATTGCTAAAAAAAATAGCTCGTTAATCTTTGTGTAGCTTAAGAAACTAACTTTGTGGGGCGATCGTCTTAATTTATAGTTTCCTCACTCAAGAAAAATATCATGAGATCTGCCACCAATATTAGACCTTTCCCCCAGTTATTTGCTGGATTAACAATATTATCTTTATCATTAATCGGAACTGCATTTGTGGGTCGATCGGCACTGCAAGAGTTTAAAGCTGCTAACGATGTTTTAACGGTTACTGGTTCGGCCAAAAGAGCGATCGAG
>CAYWIH010000072.1:0-25545 GCA_964458305.1 uncultured bacterium
TATAATATAACTATCGAGCTTCAGTACAATAAAACTGTTTTTTAAAAGATTATAACCTCCTGATTGGCATTTCGATCGCCGCAGAGCGATTTAATTGGTCAAAAAGACTATCTCAGTAAAGAATCAACTAAAATTAGAGCGAGTGTTCGCTAGCTGAAAAAAGATAGACCAGTAATTAAGTTGCAACTATTTTAAACGAGCCGGTCTTAATTTAAAATAAACCTACATAACTCGTTTTCATAATTGAAAAATATTTTGCAGAGGCGATCTAAATCAAAAAAAATCTCATTAAGTTGGATCGCGCGAACGATCGAAATAGACAAGTTAGATATCGAGGAATAATACTAATTCCACAATCTATTTTAGCATTTAAGCAAATTAGAGCGATAAAGTATGACAAAAATGCAAATAACATCATTTGGTTCTTGGAGATCGCCAATAACTTCCGATTTAATTGTTTCTAAAACCATTAAACTCAAAGAAATATTGACAGACGATCGAGATATATATTGGTTGGAAGGAAGGCCGAACGAAGGAGGAAGGAGCGTCGTTGTAAAATTAGATCGAGAAGGTGTAGCGATCGATTTAACTCCAGAACCTTTTAACGTTCGCAGTCGGGTTCACGAATACGGTGGCGGGGCTTATACTGTAGCAAATGGAATCGTGTATTTTACCAATTTTAGCGATCGCCGCATTTACAAACAAGTTGGTAACAGTTTCCCTCAACCAATTACCCCAGAAGATAATAAAAGATATGCCGATCTGACGATCGATCCCCACAGAAATCGTTTAATCTGTATTTGCGAAGACCATTCTCATCCTGAAACAGAACCAGAAAATAGTCTTGTTAGTATCGATCTCGACAGCGAAACAATAACAGTTTTAGCATCGGGAGAGGATTTTTATAGTAGCCCTCGTTTATCTGAGGATGGAAACCAATTAGCATACATCAGTTGGAATCATCCTAATCTGCCTTGGGATAGCAGTAAATTGTGGTTAATAAATCTTCAAAGCAACGAAACTAAATGTATTGCTGGAGAAAGGGAAGAAGAATCTATTTGCGAGCCAAAATGGTCGTCAGATGGGATATTATATTTTTCGAGCGATCGCAATGGTTGGTGGAATCTATATCGATTAGATCGTAGCGAGCAAATCGAGCTAGTATTTCAATTAGATGCAGAATTTGCTTATCCTCATTGGATCTTCGGACTGTCTAACTATAGTTTTGTCGATAATACAACGATCGTTTGTAGTTATACCGAAAAGGGAAGGTGGTATTTAGGTACAATCGATACCGAAAAAAAACAATTAGAAAAGTTAGATCTCCCTTACAGCGATATAGAATCGGTCAAAACATCGGGAAATAATATCTTATTTATCGGTGGAAGTTCGACTATACCGACGGCGATCGTACGATTAGATTTAACCACAAAAACGACTACAATACTCAAACAATCGAGCGAAACTGAGATCGATCCGGGTTATATCTCCACTCCAGAAGCGATCGAATTTCCGACAGCAAACGGCAAAACGGCTTATGCTTGGTATTATCCTCCCAAAAATAAAGACTATAGCCAGCCAACAGGAGAATTACCCCCATTATTAGTAAAGTCCCACGGCGGGCCGACTGCGGCGGCATCTGTTAACTTTAATTTAAGAATTCAATACTGGACATCTCGCGGTTTTGGTTATTTAGATGTAAACTATGGCGGAAGTACTGGATACGGGAGAAAATATCGACAAAGACTCGATCGCAATTGGGGGATAGTGGATGTAGATGATTGTGTTAATGCCGCAAAATATTTAGTAAAACAAAAAAAAGCAGATCCCGATCGCTTAGCTATTTCAGGAGGAAGTGCCGGAGGTTATACTACAATAGCCGCACTAACATTTAAAGATACTTTTAAAGCAGGTGCGAGTTATTACGGTATTGGCGACTTAGAAATATTAGCCAGAGATACCCATAAATTTGAATCTCGTTATCTCGATCGCTTGGTGGGAAAATATCCTGAAGAAAAACAAATATATATCGATCGATCTCCGATTCATTTTACATCCCAGCTTGCAGTTCCAGTAATATTCTTTCAGGGTTTAGAAGATAAAGTAGTGCCTCCCAATCAAGCCGAAATGATGGTAAAAGCGATCGAAAATAAAGGCATACCAGTAGCTTACGTTACCTTTGCTAACGAAGGACATGGTTTCCGTCGTGCTGAAAATATCAAAACAGCACTAGATGGAGAATTCTATTTCTATTCTCGTATTTTCAACTTCCAACCGGCCGAAGATCTACCATCCGTAAATATTCTTAACCTCGAGTAGGGAGTAGAGAACTTCTGACCTCCTACCTAGACCGACTGACCCCTGACCCCTGACTTCTCCCATCAATGACAGAAATAAACTCCCTTCCTCCCCAAAATATAGACGCAGAAGAATCGATTTTAGGAGGTATTTTACTCGATCCCGATGCCTTGGGTAGAATCCTGGATATAATCGTTCCAGAAGCATTTTACGTCCAAGCCCATCGCGATATCTATACTGCGGCGATCGAACTTAACAAAAAAGGACAACCCACCGATTTGATGACGGTAACCACTTGGCTGGCCGACCATAATATGCTAGAAAAAATTGGGGGTACTGCGACGATAACGAGGTTGGCATCTCGTACCGTTACCTCAGTAAATATCGATCGCTATGCTGAGTTAGTGATGGATAAATACCAGCGTCGGCAGTTAATTAGTGCCGGACATGAAATAATCGATTTAGGTCACGATACTGCAACGGAATTAGAAACAGTTTTAGATCGATCGGAACAAAAGATTTTCGGCCTGACTCAAAATCGTCCGCAACAGGGTTTAGTCCCGCTAGATAAGACTTTAACCCAAACTTTAAATAAGATCGAGAAATTACAGCAAAATGCTGAACTTCCGGGGATAGACTGCGACTTTTACGATCTCGATGCCATGACTGGGGGTTTCGGAAGATCTGATTTAATTATTGTAGCTGGCAGGCCGTCGATGGGCAAATGTTTGGCAGCCAATTCCGAAATAGTTTTAGCTGACGGTTCGATCGCGACGATAGCGGAAATTTATCAACAACGTCAAGCTGTTTTATTAACTCTCGATCGAGATTCTCAATTTAGTTTAACTCAACCATCTGCTTTTATTGATGATGGAATTAAGCCAGTATTTCGAGTTACTACTGCTTTAGGAAGGTCGATCGAAACTACTATTACTCATCCTTTTTTAACTCAACAAGGATGGCGATCGTTGGGAAGACTTCAACCGGGATGTAAAATTGCCGTACCAGCTAAAATTAACCTGTTTGGTAAGGAAAAAATAGCCGAATCGGAATTAGAATTATTAGCAGATTCTTTGACTTTAAATAGCAGTAAAGATGAAGGTAAATCGATTCCCGAGTTTGTTTTTAAGTTAAAGAAAAAATTGCTAGCTTTGTTTTTAAATTGCTTTTTCAAAAATATCGAACCTGTTAAAAAAACCGATCTATATTTAGAATATACATTATTTAACTCAACTTTGGCGCGACAGCTGCAGCATCTTTTATTAAGATTTGGGATTATTTCAGTCTTGGCAAAAATTACGATCGATTCGGAAAATCGATTTTATCGATTAAAAATAAATCACCAGCAGTTCTCTAAAAAAATTAATAAACAAAAACAAAAACATTCTCTGAAAGTATTAAATAAAAAACAAATATATTGGGATGAAATAATTACGATCGAATCGGTAGGTAACAAACAAGTTTACGATTTAACCGTCCCTGAAACCCACAATTTTGTTGCTAACGATATTTGCGTTCATAATACTAGTTTTGCCCTCAATGTAGCCTCTAATATCGCTCAAAAACATAACTTACCAGTAGCAGTATTTAGCCTGGAAATGTCTAAAGAACAATTAGCACAAAGAATGCTATCTAGCGAATCGAGAATAGAAAGCAATCGACTGCGATCGGGAAGGTTAAGTCAAAACGAATTCGAACCTTTAGGTATAGCAATGGCAAATTTAGTCGAACTGCCAATTTTTATCGACGATACTGCTAATTTAACTGTCATGCAAATGCGGGCGCAATTACGCCGACTTAAAGCAGAAAAAAAAGATGAATTGGGTTTAGTTTTATTAGATTATTTACAATTAATGGAAGGAAGTGGTAGCGAAAATAGAGTCCAAGAATTATCGAGAATAACTCGATCGCTTAAAGGTTTGGCTAGGGAATTGAACGTTCCAGTTATCGCCCTTTCTCAACTGAGTCGCGGAGTCGAACAAAGAACTAATAAACGACCGATGCTTTCAGATTTACGAGAAAGCGGTTCGATCGAACAAGATGCGGATTTAGTATTAATGTTATATCGCGACGAATATTATCAACCAGATAGCGTCGATCGTGGCGTGGCTGAAATTATTATTGCTAAGCATAGAAACGGCCCGACTGGTATTGTGAAAATGATATTTCAAGCTGAATTAACTAAGTTTTTAAACTTACAAAGAGGTCAAGATTATTAGGAATCGCAGTTATTGAAAATAAACAGATCGATCGAGAGGTTAAAAATGATTGCTCTTAATATTCCTGCTAATTTAAAATTAAAAGTAACCGCAACAGAATTTGAAGAATTGGCAAATGCTAACAAGGATTTACGATTAGAAAGAAAAGCATCGGGAGAAATAATAATAATCCCACCAACCGGGGGAGAAACAGGTAATAAAAATCTAAAAATATTACTACAATTAGGCAATTGGAACGAAGAAAATTCAACGGGATTAGTGTTTGATTCTTCGACGGGTTTTAAATTACCATCTTCTGCAATTTTATCCCCCGATGCTAGTTGGATATCTAATGCTAAATGGAATGCTTTAACTCCAGAACAAAAAAAGAAATTTCCGCCGATCTGTCCTGAATTTATCATTGAATTAAAATCGCCAACGGATAAGTTTAAAACTCTTCAAAAGAAAATGTCAGAATATCTTGCTAATGGATTATTATTAGGCTGGTTAATCGATCCAATTAACAAAAAAGTAGAAATATATCGCGCAGGAAAAAATAAAGAAATCCTCGATCGACCTACTACTTTATCGGGAGAAAATACTCTACCTGGATTTAATTTAGATTTAAATAAAATTTGGTAAATAAAAAAATAATCTTTTTTCTATAATTTAATATTTTCTTTTTCATCTAATAAACCATATCGATCGAGTTTTTTTAATTTAACAAAACGAAGTAAATATTCTTTTGTGTAGGCTTCAAATTCTGCAATATTATTTATTTGCCGAGAATTGTAAGGATCGAAAAATAATGCATCATTTATAAATATTAAACAGCGATAAGGAATAGCTAGCATATGCCATATTTTAAGTGCTGTATAAGGCGATTTTGTATGTATGCCTATTTTCCAACAATACTTTTCTGAAAATATATGAGACTGGTGCAGTTTAATTATATCTAACCAAATCGGGCCATCTTCTAGATCGATAACCCAGGCTATTTCGCTACGATCGAGGGTAGAAAATTCCTCTAAAATTTCATTCCATATTTTCCAGGGAAAGCTATTTGTTTTTAAATATACATCGGCATCAATACTCAATTTATTTTCTTTAAATTCTGTAAAAATTCACTTTTTATAAACTAAAATTAATTTTACAATATAAAATCGAATGAGAGAAAAATTTTATGTCAGATTTTGAGCTGGGTTTAGAAGCTTTTAATTTAGGAAAATACGATCGCGCTTTACAAATTTTACAACCGATCGCCGCAAAAGAAAATGCAGAAGCACAATGTATTCTTGGTAATATATATCATCTCGGACTTGGTGTAAAACAAGATTTAAATAAAGCAGTTTATTGGTATCAAAAATCGAGCGATCGCGGCTATGGAGTTGCATCTAATAATTTAGCAGGAATCTTAATTGCGGGAGAAAATGGTATTAAAAAAGATCTATTTTTAGCTAAAAAGCTATATCAAAAAGTTCTCCAGCAAGGATTTATTCACGTTAAAAGCTAAATCTTTTTTTTTTAAAACGATCTTGTAGAGATAATGAGCGAAAATAAATACTATGAAATTACTTTAAACCTCGATAA
Source organism: uncultured bacterium (assembly GCA_964458305.1). Lineage (GTDB taxonomy): Bacteria > Cyanobacteriota > Cyanobacteriia > Cyanobacteriales > JASJDA01 > JASJDA01. The sequence continues at coordinate 6,087 of CAYWIH010000072.1, forward strand.
TATTAAACAATTATTTCAGCAATCTGAATTCGATCCTTTTTTATCTCAAAATAATTATACTTCCGGTATCGATCGCATTATTAACGAACTTAAATCTAAACCTTTATCTTTAAAAATAAAAACTACTATAATTTTGCCAGGAAATCAGATCTCTAAAAATATCGAACGATCCACAAAAGAAGCGATCGATCGCTATTGCGATGTTAAAATCGCTATTATAGTTAACGAATTGGCTTTTTTGCGCGATCGAGGTATCAAAGCTTTACGAAGAGGTACGATCTTTTTAGCTATTTGTTTGTTACTTTCTACTTTTTTTGACGGAATCGAATTTTTACCAGAATTTTTACATCAATTTTTAAGCGAAGGTTTTTCGATCGCTGGTTGGGTAAGTTTATGGTATCCGATCGAACTATTATTATACCAATGCGAACCGGAACGACAAGAAAAAAAAATCTACGAAACTATTAAAAATATGGAACTTATAATTACTTTTGAAAATTAAAAATGCGATCGAAACAATAAATTTTCCATTGCAAAAAATAAGTTTAAGATATTACTAATAAAACTGCTAGTAAAATTAGTATTCCACAAACCATTTGTTGAAATCGAAGTTGGGGAATTTTTTCTGCAAAATAGTTACTTGTTAATATACCTAAAAATGTAATAGGTATGGAAAAAACAAAGTATTTTAGAACCGTCGTAGTAGTAAGTCCAGTCATAGCATGAAAAGCAATTACAATAAGACCGCTAATGCCGAAATATGCTTGTAGAATACTGCGAAATTCATTTTTGTTCCATTTTTTTATTGCACCCCAAAGAATAACAGGAGGGCCGTTCATATTAAAAGCACCTCCTAAACTGCCAGAACAAAAGCCAACTAATACACCAAAATTAGAGGGTAATGAAATCTTTACCGCAGGCTTTGTTAAAGTATATAATGAATAAAAAACAAGCAGCATTGACATAATAATTTTTAGTAAATATTCTGGCGCATATTTTATAAAAATAATTCCGGTTAATATCCCAGGAAAAGCTCCAATTAATAAAGGAAATAATTGTCGATGCTGATAATATTTTCTAAGTTTAATTAATAAAAACATATTCACAGAAATTGTTATCAATGCAACCAGGGGAGTAACAGTTTTTATCTCAAAAAGAAAACTGAATAAAGGCATAGCTACCAAAGCAGCACCGAATCCAGTTATGCCTTGGATAAAAGAGGATATAAAAACAATTAACTCAAAAACAAGCAATTTTTCCATAATAAAAGCATTTATTTATTACTAAAATTTATTTTAAATTCTAAATCAGCATCTCGTACTAGTAAATACTAAAATACTAACTATAGTGATAACGATCTAGAAAATATCAAAAAAAAAGTACAAAGTCAATGACTTTGCACCAAAAAATGATATTAAATAGATTCTTGGGGTTACTTAGCTAAAATTTCAACAGGCAATCTTTTGAAAGTCAAACGCTCTTCTTCAATATCGACAAAAATGGTATCTCCTGGTTTAAATTCGCTGCGTAAAATAGCTTTAGCGATCGCAGTTTCTAAATATCTTTGTACCGCTCTTTTAATCGGTCTAGCCCCATAAACCGGATCGTAACCAACTTCAATTAAGAAATCATAGGCAGCATCGGATATTTTTAGAGACAATTTTTGCTCGTTCAAACGTTCTTCTAAAAGCTGAACTTGTAACTTAATAATGCTGCGTAATTGTTCCTTAACTAAAGCGTGGAAGATAATAACTTCGTCGATGCGATTTAAAAATTCGGGACGGAAACTAGCACGCATCGCATCCATTACCCGCGATCGCATTTCTTGATATTGGGTATCGTCTCCAGCTACGTCTAAAATGTACTGAGAACCGATATTGCTGGTCATGATAATTACGGTATTTTTAAAATCTACTACATGACCTTGGGCGTCGGTAAGCCGTCCGTCGTCAAGTATTTGCAACATAACGTTAAATACATCGGCGTGGGCTTTTTCAATTTCGTCGAATAAAATAACTGAATAGGGTCGTCTTCTAATTGCTTCGGTGAGTTGTCCTCCTTCTTCGTAACCGACATATCCCGGAGGTGCGCCAATCAAACGAGAAACGGCGTGTTTTTCCATATATTCGGACATATCGATCCGCACTAGCGCGTCTTGGGTATCGAAGAGACTCGAAGCTAATGCTTTTGCTAATTCGGTCTTGCCAACTCCAGTAGGGCCGAGGAAAATAAAACTAGCTGTAGGACGGTTAGGATCTGCCAAACCAGCGCGCGATCGCTGGATCGCATCGGCAACTGCGGTAACTGCTTCTTCTTGTCCGACTACTCTTTCGTGAAGTTCATCTTCTAGATGCAGTAGTTTGTCTTTTTCCGATTCTACTAATTTATTTAAAGGTATTCCCGTCCATTTAGCAATAATTTCGGCGATATCCGATTCTATTACTTCTTCGCGCAACATGGAAGTGGTGGATGTTTGTCTTTGGCTGAGTTTAGTTTCTGCGTCTTTAATTTGTTGATGCAATTGAGTTAGTTTACCATATCGCAATTCTGCGGCGCGGTTGAGATCGTAATCTCTTTCTGCTTGTTGGATTTCTAAATTAGCTCGATCGACCTCTTCTTTGAGAGTATTAATGCGATCGATCGCTTCTTTTTCTGATTGCCATTGAGCGTTAAGCTTAGATTGTTCTTCTTTAAGATCGGCTAATTCTTTCTCTAGTATTGCCAGTCTTTCCCGAGAAAGATCGTCATATTCTTTTTGCAAGGATAATCTTTCCATTTCTCGCTGCAAAATTTTGCGATCGATTTCGTCTAATTCTTCGGGTTTGGAAGTTATTTCCATTTTTAATTTAGCAGCAGCTTCGTCTACGAGGTCGATCGCCTTATCGGGTAAAAAGCGATCGCTGATGTATCTTTGAGATAACATTGCCGCAGCAACTAAAGCGGTATCTGCTATTCTTACCCCATGGTGAACTTCGTAACGCTCTTTTAAACCGCGCAAAATTGAGATAGTATCGATAACGCTGGGTTCGTCTACGTAAACCGACTGAAAACGCCTTTCTAAAGCCGCATCTTTTTCAATATACTTACGATACTCATCTAAGGTTGTCGCGCCGATACAGCGCAATTCTCCCCGCGCTAACATCGGTTTGAGTAAGTTACCCGCATCCATCGCCCCTTGTACCGCACCCGCACCAACTACGGTATGAATTTCGTCGATAAAGAGGATAATATTGCCTTCAGAGTCGGTAACTTCTTTTAAAACTGCTTTCAATCTTTCTTCAAATTCGCCGCGATATTTCGCCCCAGCGATCAAAGATCCCATATCCAAAGCAATCAGCTTGCGATCGCGCAAAGATTCCGGTACGTCTCTATTTACGATTCTTTGAGCCAATCCTTCGACGATCGCCGTTTTACCCACCCCAGGCTCGCCGATTAAGACGGGATTATTTTTGGTTCTGCGGGATAATATTTGTATGGTGCGGCGAATTTCGTCATCGCGACCGATCACCGGATCTAATTTACCATTTCTAGCTAACTGAGTCAGATCGCGACCGTATTTTTCTAATGCTTCATATTTTCCTTCTGGGTTTTGGTCTGTTACTTTTTGATTTCCTCGCACTTGTTTGATTATCTCCTTTAATTTTGCTTCGCTTAAAGCGAATTCTTGATATATTGGTTTGCCAAAGCTGTTATCTTCTGCAAAAGCTAGAACTAAATGTTCGATCGAAATATAATCGTCTCCAAATTCTTTACGGAACTTTTCGGCGCGATCGAGTAATTTTAGTGTAGTGCGGCCGAAATAGATCGATCCTTGAGTGTTGCTGATTTTAGGTTGACGGGCAATAAATTCATCGCTTTTATCCCGCAATCTTTGCAAGCTGACATCTGCTTTATTAAAGATACTGGTAGCTAAACCTGCTTGTTCGATCAGGGCTTTCATTAAATGTCCGCTTTCGATTTGCTGGTTTTTATTTTCTTTGGCGATCTCGGTTGCTAAGGCGATCGCTTCCCAGGCTTTTTCTGTAAATTTTTGTGGATTTATAGATTCCATTTTCTTTTACTTACCTACTAATAAAGGCTTGAATAATGTAGAGGTCTTGTTTTTTAGGTTTTTTTATCTCTTTCTAAAGTAATTGTAATAATTTCTCTGCTAAAAAAGCGATCGGGAAACCCCAACCCCTGCGGTTTGGATCTCCCGATCTCTATGTTCGTGCATTTTTGATGTAACTTTTTTTAATATCTCTTTGCTAAAGTACCCTTTAACTTAAACTCCGACGTAATTGGGTCTGGGAGTTACAAATTTTATATCTTCTGTGCGATCGCTTTTTATTGTTTCTAAATTACCGTTTAAATATCGGTCTAAATTTTTTATAATTACTTCTTCTTGAATTGGTTTTGATAAAAAGTCAGTCGCACCAGTTGCTTTTGATTTAGCTTTTTCTATGATGCTGTCGTTGCTAGTTAAAATAATAATTGGTACTTTTTTAAATAACGAAATTCTTCTAATTTGGCTGCAAATTTCGTAGCCGTTAACGATCGGCATGGCTAAATCTAAGAAAATCAAATCTGGTTTGATGCCAATTAATGTCGGGATTGCTTGTAAAGGATGCTGTATGCCAATAAATTTATGACCGACTTTTTCAACTATTTCTTTCATGATATGGCAAATTACTTTACTATCGTCTATAGCAACTACCATTTTTGGATTGGCAAGGACAGTATTGTGGGTTTTAATTGGATTTACCAAAGATTTATTGAGATGACCTGCTGGTTTTAAATCGCTAACTTTAATTAATTCTAAGAGATCTTGACGAATGTATTTTACTAAAGAAAGAGCTACTTTAATAGTTTCGCTGTTCATTTGAAAAGCTAAATCTTGTAAAGTATTATTTCCGTCGATAAATGTAATAAAATTATGATAAACAATATCTGAAACTTCTTGTTTTAATTTATTTTTATCTTTAATTTTAGGTGCTGTGTTGGGATACCAGTTTTCTAAACCTTTATTTTTCCAAATCTGCCAATTATATTGAGCTTGTTTTAAAGTTTTTTCCACATCTACTAAAGTAAAAGCAATTTTTAATACTGTTGCTAGTACGCTAGAATTATGGTCTGCTTTCAGGCTGTAATCTATATCTTTTCTATGCTCTTGTTGAAATATTTCAAAAAGATTTTCGATAATAATACTATTAATTATTGCTTTAATTTGGTTTTTATCTATTAATTTTCGCTCGAATAAATTAGCTAAATATTGATAGTTACAATTTAGACCGATCTGCTTGAGATCGACTCGATGACAATATTTAGCCAAATGTCTCCGCAAAGATCTCTTCGGGTGATAGCTTCCGTCAATCCAAACCAATCTACCGAGACGAAGATATATTATCCATTGTTGTAAATTACTTGCTTTTACCTTTAAAGTTCCTGTATATCTTTTTTTTGCGAGAACTTCTAATTCTTTAGAAATATTACTTTTTTTATTTATCATTTTAAACTTAAACTATTCTTAACATTTTTTCTTGTCAGTGCTACTATCCTGACCTAATTTTTTTAAATCGACAACTATTAAAAAACTATTAAAAGTATTTAGCTAGAATTTATTTACAATTATTTATATTCCTTAATTTTTTTCCGTATATAATCGGGTTTTTAGTTTTAAATCGAAGAAGATTTATATGTATTATTAGGATTTCTTAATAATACAATTAAGAAAATAAAAGAGCTATCTTTGAATTTAATCGGAAAAAACACTGAATTTAGTAGGGTTTTTCTCCCTCCCTACTAACAAGAAATAATTTTAAGTATTATTAACTTCTCTCGATTTCAGCAAATATTTTAGCTAGTATTTCTCCTGCACCCAATTCTCGCAAACGATCGGCTAAATCTTTACCGATTTTTTCTGCATCGCTGGGTCGGCCGCTAACAGTATCTTTAACTAATTGTTTGCCGTCCAAACTGGCCACCATTCCTGTTAGAGTGAGGGTATCGGCTTCTATTTTAGAATTCACGCCGATCGGTACTTGACAACCCCCTTCTAATTCTCTTAAAAAAGATCGTTCGGCAAAAGTGCGATCGCGAGTTTGAGGATGTTCGATCGCTTTTATCAATTCTAATATTTCCGTATCGCCTTCGCGACATTCGATCCCTAAAGCACCTTGTCCGACTGCATGAAGGGATATTTCGCTAGGAATCACTTGATGGATGCGATCGCTCATTCCCAATCTTTGCAAACCGGCCACTGCCAAAATTATGCCATCAAATTCGCCTTCATCTAGTTTCCGCAACCTAGTATTGACGTTACCGCGAATATCTTTAAAAGTAAAATGGGGAAAATGGTAGCGCAATTGTGCTAACCTGCGTAAAGATGAAGTTCCGATTACCGCACCTTCTGGCATTGTATCGAGTTGCTTGTCAAGATATTTAGAATTAACGACTAAAGCATCGGCCGGATCTTCTCGTTCGGTAACGCAACCTAAAACCAAACCCTCGGGTAAATTTGTTGGTAAGTCTTTGAGGGAATGTACTGCCAGATCTGCGGTGCGATCGAGCATTTTTACTTCTAATTCTTTAGTAAATAATCCTTTATCCCCTATTTTTGACAGTGCCACATCGAGAATTTTATCTCCTTGGGTACTCATAGTGTCTACTTCAAACTGTCTGTCGGGATAGTGTTTTTCTAATTGTTCTCTTACCCAATAGGTCTGAACCAGTGCTAATTGGCTTTTACGGGAGGCGATGCGAATGGTACGCGTAGTAGCAGAACTTGAAACTGTCATAGGGCATTATTTTGTAGCACTGCTAACTAGATTAGCTCGAGAGTGGCGATCGCAGGCTATTTCGGTTACTTTTTTTTATTTTTCGCAAAATAATCCGATCGAAGAGTTTAACAAATTCTCGGCAGGCGATCGCCGATCAACATATCGACAATTCTTTCCGTACCGAAAATAGTTCTTAATCTTACCGTACCTGAAGCAGTATCAATAACTTCGCCTATAATACGAGAATTTTGACCTGCTGGGTGGGACTTCATTGCGGCTAAAACGGCTTCAGAATGCGATCGGGGTACGACTGCAACTAATTTACCCTCATTAGCTAAATACATCGGATCTAAACCCAGTATTTCGCAAACCCCTTTAACTGCTTCATCGACGGGAATAGACTCCTCAAACAGGCGAATACCGACATTAGAAGCATTGGCAAATTCATTAACTACTGTTGCCAAACCACCTCTAGTAGCATCTCGCATCCCACGAACTTGGGGACAGATATCGAGGATAAGATCTATTAAACCATTTAAAGCTTGACAATCGCTTTTTATTTCGCTCTCGAGGGCTAATTCTTCCCTAGTAACTAAAATAGCAGCCCCGTGATTGCCCAGACTACCGTTGACGATGATGGTATCTCCTGGCTGTAAATTGGCAGCAGAGAGGTTAATACCGCGAGGAATGACACCGATACCAGCAGTATTTATAAACAGTTTATCGGCCGCACCGCGATCGACTACTTTAGTATCTCCGGTAACTATTTGCACTCCAGCTAGATTAGCTGCTATTTTCATGCTAGCTGCAACCTGGCGTAAAGTTGCGATCGGCAAACCTTCCTCGATAATTACACTACAACTGAGATAAAGGGGTTTTGCACCGCCAACGGCAAGATCGTTAACAGTACCGTTAACGGCTAGTTTACCAATATCGCTGCCGGGAAAAAAGAGGGGATCGACGACATAAGAGTCGGTAGTAAATGCGAGGCGATCGCCCCTAGTAGTAATGTTAGCTAAATCTAAGCTGGCCCGATCTTCTAATTGTCCGAGGATCGGGTTATCAAAATTACTAACAAAAACATCGTTTATTAAATCTTGCATTACTTTCCCCCCGTTACCGTGAGAGAGAGTAATAGTTTTTTGTTTTATGTGGGTATTTGTCATTATTTTATTAACTATTTACTAATATTTTTGGGTTATTTTTTCTGTATTGATAATAAGCCGCACAAGCACCTTCAGAAGATACCATACAAGCCCCGATCGGTGTTTCTGGAGTGCAAGCAGTTCCGAATACTTTACACTGCCAAGGTTTTAATACTCCTTTGAGAATTTCGCCGCACTGACAGGCTTTATTATCTGCTACTTTTTTATTAGATAAATTAAATTTAAATTCAGCATCAAATTGTTTGTATTCGGGACTTATTTCTAAACCAGAATCGGGAATATCTCCCAAACCGCGCCATTCAAAGAGCGATCGCACTGTAAAGACTTTTTTTATCGCATTTAATCCCGGATTATTGCCTTTTTCCGTTACCAAACGACTGTATTGATTTTCTACTTCGCAGCGTCCTTCAGCAAATTGTTTCAATACCATCCAAATTGACTGTAAAATATCTAACGGTTCGAATCCAGAAATTACGATCGGTTTGCGATATTCGCGGGCAATAATTTGATAAGGATCTGTTCCGATTACCGTACTGACATGACCCGGGCCGACAAAACCATCTAATTGTAGATCTGGGCTGCTTAATAATGCTTGCAGTGCGGGCATTACTAATACATGATTGGCAAACAAACTAAAATTTTTAATTCCTTCCTTTTCTGCTTGTAAGACGGTTAAAGCCGTACTTGGCGCGGTAGTTTCAAAGCCGATCGCGAAGAAAATAACTTCTTTATCGGGGTTATCTTTAGCTATTTTCAAACAATCTAAAGGAGAATATACCATTCTAATATCCGCCCCTTCTGCTTTAGTTTCCATCAGGCTGTTTTTCGATCCAGGAACTCGCATCGTATCGCCAAAAGTAACGAAAATGACGTTAGATTTTCCGGCTAATTCGATCGCTTCATCTATTTTTCCTCTCGGCATTATACAAACCGGACAACCGGGGCCGTGAATTAATTCTACCGTCGGGGGTAATATTTCTTCGATGCCGTATTTAAAGATTGCATGGGTATGTCCGCCGCATACTTCCATGATTTTTATTTTCTCTTTTTTCTTGCCGTTAGATAGATAATTAATTGCTTTTTCGCTGACTTTATTTATCTCTTTAATTATTGCTTTGGCTTTATCCGGCTCTCTAAATTCATCTACATATTTCATTTTTTTATCCTCTCAATAGTTCTGATTTTGCTTTATTTTTGGCTGACAATTTTAACTTTTTAATTCAATTTAAATCTACAAATTTTAATTAACTAATTATTAGCTCGATCGCTCTACTTTGATTTAATTTGACGCTGCAATTTCTGCCAGTAAATCTAAAGTTTTTTGTGCTTCTTCTTCGTCCATTCGATTTAAAGCAAAGCCGACGTGAACTAACACCCAATCCCCCAAACATGAAGCTACAGAATGATTTTCATCCACGATACAAGCAATATTTACTTGTCTTTTTACCCCGCCAATATCCACCATCGCCAAAAAGCGATCGCTATCGGTTATTTCTACTATTTTTCCAGGTATTCCCAAACACATAATTTTTACTTTTTTTTCTAGCTACTAGCGACGTTTCATGAAACGTTTTCTACATATTTCTTGCTGCTGCGATCGCTGCTTGTCCTAAAGAGATGCTGCCATCATTTGCAGGAGTTTTACTATGAGTTAAAACAGTTATTTTTGCTTTTTCTAAATCTGCAGTTACTTGCTGCAATAAAATACTATTTTGAAATACACCACCCGTCAAAGCTACTGTTTTACCCTCAATATTTTGCTCGGAAAATATCTTATTAATTACCGCAACGATTGTTTTAGCCAAACCGCGATGAAATTTAGCCGATATTATTTCTTTTGTTAGATTTTCTTGCAGGTCATTTAATAACTCCGACCACATCGATCGCGGATCGATATATAAAATATTCTCTTCTTCGAGCCTATCAATCGTAAAAGCATATCCGGCATTTTCTTCTAAATTTTTTAATGCTAATGTTTCGATTTCTATAGCCGCCTGACCTTCATAACTGCATTCAGATCTGCAAATACCGATCGCAGCAGCAACAGCATCGAACAAACGCCCGCAAGATGAAGCTAGCGGAGAATTTATACCTTTTTCGATCGCTCGATCTAAAATAGTAAGAGGTTGTTTTTTGAGAAACTGAATTATTTCTAAATCTTTGTATTTTTCTTGTAGTTCCTCCCAATTAAACGCCGTTTTAAAATGGGCATAACTATTGCGCCAAGGTTGGTAGATTGCTTTTTCACCCCCTAACATTGGCACTGGTTTGAAGGTAGCCAATCTTTGATAATTACAATATTCTGCTAATAGAAACTCTCCGCCCCAAATTTGACCGTTTTCACCGAATCCCAATCCATCTAATGCTACTCCCAAAATAGGAGCAGAATCGCGAGAAATTTGATTTTCAACCATACAAGCCGCAATATGAGCGTGATGATGTTGAATTGTTTCTAATTTTAATTGTTTTTGCTCTGCTATTTCTCGACCCAGTCTACTAGATAAATAATCTGGATGCCGATCGATCGCAATTATTTCTGCCTGACGATCGAATAAATTTAAATACAATTTCAGCGTCTTTTTATAAGCATCGATCGCCGCTATATTTTCTAGATCTCCCAAATGTTGCGAAACGATTGCTTTTCCTTCTTTTAGCAAGCAAAATGTGTTTTTTAATTGGCTTCCCGTTGCTAAAATATCGGGAGAAGATGCGAAACCTGGAGGCATTTTAAACGAGTCTGGTGCGTATCCCCTAGCCCTTCGCAAAGTTTGCACTTTATCTCCTACTAAACGCACCACCGAATCATCCAATCTATTGACAATTTTGCGATCGTGTAGTAAAAAATAATCCGCAATTTGACTTAATTTATTTCTGGCCTCTTCGTTATCAATGCATTGAGGTGCGTCAGAAATATTAGCACTGGTGAGGACGATCGGGCGATCTAAGTGTTGTAAAATCAGATGATGTAAAGGGGTATATGGCAGCATGAAGCCCAAAGTATCGCAATTGGGTGCTACTCGATAGGCTATATTCGATCTTACTTTTTTCTTTAATAAAACGATCGGCGCGGCCGTAGAATAGAGTAAGTCAATTTCAGCTTCCCTAACCTGGCAATATTCCCCAATCACAGCGAGATCCTTAGCCATTAAAGCAAAAGGTTTATCGTAGCGTTTTTTGCGCTGTCTGAGGCGATTTACGGCAGTTTCGTTAGTAGCATCGCAAGCTAAGTGTATTCCACCTAAACCCTTAATAGCGACAATATTACCTTCTAATATTAGATTTACTACCTTATCTATTGCTTTTGTACGGACGTACCATGGTACGTCCTCTACATCACTTGTTTCCCTTTCCCTGCTCCCTGCTCCCTCTTCTAACCATACAACCGGGCCGCAATTAGGACAAGAGATCGGTTGTGCGTGAAAACGACGGTTTTCAACATCTCGATATTCCCCAGCACAGACAGGACACATTTGAAAAGCTGCCATGCTAGTATTGGGGCGATCGTAGGGAATAGATTTAATTATACTCAAACGCGGCCCGCAGTGGGTGCAATTAGTAAAAGGATAATTATACCAGCGACTTAAAGGATTTAAAGTTTCTTGCAAACATTCGGGACAAGTTGCCGCATCCGGGACAATTTCGGTTTTAATATTGTTGTTGAGACTTTTAACTATTTTAAAATCTGTAAAAAATTGTTTGCTTTCGAAGGGATTTCTGGCGATCGAATCTATCTTTGCTAAAGGTGGCTTTTCTATTTCTAATCTTCTAATAAATTCTGCGATCGACTCTTCTTTTCCTGCTGCTAAGATCCAAACTCCAGATCCGTCATTGCCCACTTCTCCTTTGATTCCGCACGCTTTAGCAATTCGATATACCGTCGGTCTAAATCCCACTCCTTGTACCGTACCGCAAACTCTGATTTTTTCAACTTTCATTTTTCAATTAACTTATATTAAGAAAAGCAGAGGAAGATAGCTTTATGGTAATTTTAATTAAATCATTGTCGAAAATGCTGTTAACTAATCTTTAAGGAAACAATAAAGAATCATAAAATAAATATCGCGATCGAAATTTAAGAGAGAGAATATAAAGACGATCGGATACTTGGAACGATCGAAAATAGCAAAAAACAATTAAATAACTCCTTAACAACTGTGATAAGAAGAATAAAGAGCGATAACAATTAGAATCGCTCAATTGTGCTTTGCTATAGATCGAATAAAAAGCGAAAACAATCGAACAGAAAAAAGTAGTCGATCGCCAAAAATAGGGAAATAATTGCTCGATTTAGAGCGAGAACGAGAAGTAGTTCGTTAAGGAAAAATTTAAATGCAATCCGTTGTAGCTACCAAAAAACATCCTAACGACGATAAGCGTTTCAAAGTATTAGATATAACGATGAAACGGAATCAATATCGTCAAGATGCACTTATAGAAGTATTGCATAAAGCTCAAGAAATATTCGGTTATTTAGAAGAAAATGTCTTAACTTATATAGCCAAAGAATTAAAGTTGCCCCTCAGTCGCGTATATGGAGTAGCGACATTTTATCACCTCTTTCAACTAAAACCCAAAGGCGATCGAACTTTTGTAGTTTGTATGGGAACTGCTTGTTACGTAAAAGGCGCGAAAGAACTATTAAACGCATTAGAAAATAACGTCCAACTGCGCCCGGGAGAAACCACTCCAGATGGCAAAGTTTCCCTGATGACAGCTAGATGTATCGGGGCTTGCGGCATCGCACCCGCAGCAGTTTTTGACGGCAGAGTTTGCGGCAAACAATTACCTACAGAAGTGGTAGATAAAATTAAAGATTGCTTGCCCGAATAAGAAAAATACTGCCCGAAAATATCGGTAAAAAACTTCTATTGCGAGTAAAAAATGGAATTAAAAGAATTACTAAATATTGCCGAACAACAGCGCAATAATACTAAAAAAATTCGCATTCGTTGTTGTAGTGCGGCTGGGTGTATTTCCTCAGACTCTCCAGCAGTAAAAAAAGGCTTAGAAAAAGCAGTAAAAGAAGCTGGTTTAGAAGATAGTATTGAAGTAGCTAGCGTCGGCTGCATGAAATTTTGCGGAAGAGGGCCTCTAGTACAAATAGATCCGATCGGCACTATTTACGAACAAGTAAAACCAGAAGATACAACTTCGATCGTCGCCGCAATAAATAATAAAGAAACAGAAGTAAGCGCGACAATAGGCGATGAAAATCACCCCTTCTTCAGCCATCAAAAACCAATTGTTTTAGAAAATAGCGGTCAGATCGATCCGCAAAAAATAGAAGAATATATCGCTGCTGGTGGCTACCAACAACTGTATCGCGTCATCTACGAAAAAACACCCGCAGAAGTAATAGAAGAAATAACTCGAAGCGGTTTGCGCGGCAGGGGTGGAGCTGGCTACCCAACTGGTTTAAAATGGGCCACAGTCGCCAAAATGGATAACCAGCAAAAATACGTCATCTGTAACGCAGACGAAGGCGATCCCGGTGCGTTTATGGATCGGGCCGTACTAGAAAGCGATCCCCATAAAGTATTAGAAGGAATGGCGATCGCAGCTTATGCCATCGGCGCAAACTCCGGTTATATTTACATCCGTGCAGAATATCCCCTCGCCATCGATCGGCTGCAAAAAGCCATCAAACAAGCCAAAAAATTAGGCATCTTAGGCAGTCAGATCTTTGAATCTCCTTTTGACTTTAAAATAGAGATTAGAGTCGGGGCTGGGGCTTACGTCTGCGGCGAAGAAACCGCTTTAATCGCTTCGATCGAAGGCAAACGAGGCAATCCCCGTCCGAGACCTCCTTACCCCGCACAATCGGGTTTGTGGGGCTATCCCACCCTAATTAATAACGTCGAAAGCTTCGCCAATATCGCCCCGATCGTCCGCGAAGGTGCAAAATGGTACAACAGCATAGGAACGGAAAAAAGTAAAGGTACAAAAGTATTCGCCCTGACCGGAAAAGTCAAAAATACCGGCTTAATTGAAGTGCCGATGGGGACTACACTCAGGGAAATCGTCTACGAAATGGGCGGCGGAATTCCCGGAGATGGTATCGTTAAAGCAGTGCAAACTGGCGGGCCTTCTGGAGGTTGCATTCCAGCTAGCGAGATCGACACTCCAGTAGATTATGAAAACTTAAGAAAATTAGGTACGATCGTCGGATCTGGCGGAATTATTGTCATCGATAACCATACTAATATGGTCGATGTAGCTAGATTTTACATGGAATTTTCTCAACAAGAATCTTGCGGAAAATGCGTTCCCTGTCGCGCCGGAACGGTACAAATGCACGACTTATTAGATAAAATTCACGACGGAAGGGCAACTTTAGCCGATCTCGATAAATTAGAAATGCTTTGTCGGATGGTGAAAGATATGAGTTTGTGCGGTTTAGGACAAACAGCCCCCAATCCAGTTTTGAGTACTTTACGCTTTTTCCGCGAAGAATATTTAACCTTAATTGGCGACAACCGAGAATTAAGATTCGATCGTAACGGTAGCAAGCATCTTTTAGAAGTAACGAGTAACGAGTAGAGAGTAGGGAGTAGCTTCGCTGAAGTCAGAAGTCAGAAGTCAAAAGTCAGAAGTTTCTGAGTTTGAAATTAATTAACTCGTTTTAAATTGCGGTGAGACCCCGTTCGCAGAGCATCGCGGTGGAGAATGGCGCATAGCGCGCGTAAGCGCACCGCACTGGGTAGCTCACCAAGACGGCAGAACAATTACTATATCTTAACCTCCTACCTAGACCGACTGACCTAACTTATCTACCCTGTTCCCCGATCTATCAAATAAATTAGCCTAAAAAAGATGTTGCGATGTGTTGAAAGATGAAAGTAGCTGTTTTTAGTACGAAACCATACGATCGCAGGTTCTTAGAAGCCGCAAATAGGGATAAAACTCACGAATTGCATTTTTTTGAAGTGCAAATGAACGAAGATACCGCGATTTTAGCCTCGGAATATCCAGCAATATGCGTCTTTGTAAACGATACCCTCGATCGCCCTACTATAGAAAAACTAGCAGCCGGAGGAACTAAACTAATCGCCTTACGCTGCGCGGGTTTCAATAACGTAGATCTCAAAGCAGCAAAAGATAATCAAATTACTGTAGTGCGAGTTCCTGCCTATTCTCCCTATGCTGTTACTGAATATACGATCGCCCTAATTCTTACTTTAAACCGCAAAATACATCGCGCTTACAACCGAGTTAGAGAAGGTAATTTTGCCATAGATGGGTTTGTAGGGTTCGACCTTCACGGCAAAACAGTCGGTATTATCGGAACTGGTAAAATAGGCTTTCTCGTCGCATCCGCCTTAATGAAAGGATTTGGTTGCAAAATATTAGCATACGATCCCTATCCTAACGACGATCTAGCAGCAATGGGGGCAAAATACGTCGATTTAGACCAACTAGCTAGCAACTCCGATATTATTACCCTCCACTGTCCTTTAACTCCAGAAACCCATTACATTATCAACGAAAAACTGATTTCAGAGATGAAAAAAGGAGTAATGCTGGTCAATACCGGAAGAGGAAAATTAATCGACACCAAAGCAGTAATAGAAGGACTCAAAAGTAAAAAAATTGGCTATATTGCCCTCGACGTTTACGAACAAGAAGAAAACTTCTTTTTTGAAGACTTATCTAACGAAATCATCGAAGATGACATATTGCAACGTTTGATAACATTTCCCAACGCGATCGTCACCAGTCACCAAGCCTTCTTTACCGAAACAGCCCTCAACAACATCTCCGAAACTACTTTAGGCAATATTACCGACTTTGAAAAAGGCAAAGATTGCCCCAATCAAGTTTCAGTTGAATTAAGTAAGTAGACAAAGGAGACGGGGAGAAACAATATTGTAATCCTTCTACTAATTCAAGATTATTGAATCGATCGCAAACTTAAAAACTCACTACTCGATCTAAGCAAACAACCATGTCAGTAAAAACATTAACCATAAACGACGAACTAATTAGTGCCCGCGAAGGCGATACAATTCTTCAAGCAGCTAAAGATAACGGGATATTTATTCCTACTTTGTGCCATTTAGAAGGATTGTCAGATATCGGTGCTTGCAGAATGTGTATGGTAGAAGTAGAAGGAATCAATAAACTGCTTTCTGCTTGCGTTACCGAAGTCGCCGAAGGAATGATAGTTTCTACCAATACCAAAAAATTACAAGAATATCGGCGCATGAATATGGAATTGATTTTCGCCGAAGGAAACCATACTTGTGCCGTTTGCGTCGCCAATAATAAGTGCGAACTGCAAGATTTAGCCGTAGCCGTAGGCATGGAACATACACGCTTTGCCTATCGTTTCCCCGATCGCGGTGTAGATCTATCTCATCCTCAATTTAGCCTCGATCGCAATCGTTGTATCCTCTGTACTCGTTGCGTGAGAGTCTGCGACGAAATCGAAGGGGCCCACGTTTGGGATATTGCTAATAGGGGCGAAAATGCCGAAATTATCTGCGGTATGAACCAACCTTGGGGAGAAGTAGAAGCTTGTACTTCCTGCGGCAAATGCGTCAATGCTTGTCCGACTGGGGCGATTTCCTATAAAGGATCTTCGGTTGCGGTAATGCAACGCGATCGCGGTAGAATTCCATTTTTAGCTACGGCTCGAAACAAGCAACAGTGGCTAAGATAAAAACGGAGATATCTTAGGGAGAAGCAACAATGGATCGCATTAGATTTGCTACCGTTTGGCTTTCAGGTTGTGTCGGCTGTCATATGTCCTTTCTCGACATGGATGAATGGCTGGTAGAATTAGCCGATCGCGTCGATCTGGTTTTTTCTCAAGCGATCGCCGATGCTAAAGAATATCCCGAAAATGTCGATATTTGTTTGGTAGAAGGGGCGATCGGGACTGAAGAAGACGTTCATTTAATTAAACAAGTCCGCCAAAGAACTAAAAATTTGATCGCTTTGGGATCTTGTGCGATTAATTCTAACTTTACCGGAATGCGGAACGTTTACGATAGCCCCGAAGAGGTTTTGGATACCAGTTACAAAGAATTAGCCGATCTCAATCCGAGATTGCCTTACGATACTTCTGGAGAATTGCCGAAATTACTCGATCGTGCGATCGGTTTGTCCGATGCAGTCGAAGTAGATCTTACCATCCCCGGATGCCCCCCATCTGCCGATCGCATTAAAGCCGCGATCGAACCCTTATTAGAAGGTAAAGAGTTGGTAAAACCAGGTTGAAGAAGTAATTTAATGTGATTAGGGAGTAGCTTCGCTGAAGTCAGAAGTCAGAAGTAGGGACGTACCATGGGTGGAAGGAATAGACAGCTTTCCTTGAATTGATAACTTATAGATTCCTACCGATCGATCGTTACTAAAGCTGTCTATTGTCTCCCGGTACGTCGGTACAGAAGTCTCGTTTCAAATTGGCAGAATAAATACTAGATTTGAACCCCTGACCTCCTACCTAGACCGACGACTAACCTCTATTCAAGGAGATCGAGTCATGTCTGAAAAAATTACGATCGAACCAGTAACTCGCATTGCAGGTCATGGAAAAATATCTATATTCCTAGACGATGCCGACAAAGTAGCAGATGCCAAATTTTACGTTACTGAATATCGAGGGTTTGAAAAATTCTGCGAAGGTCGTCCCCTGGCTAAAATGTCTGGGTTTATCGGTCATGTCTGCGGGATCTGTCCTGTAAGTCACATTATTTCTACATCTAAGGCGATCGAAAAAATTCAAGGCGTAATTGTCCCCGATCCTGCTAAAAAATTGCGAAGATTGCTTAATTTAGCCCAAATTATTCAATCTCATTCTCTTTCTTTTTTCTATTTATGTACCCCAGATCTGTTATTAGGTTGGGATACTCCCCCAGAAAATCGCAATTTATTTAATGTCATTAAAAGCGACCATCGCGATCTGGCTGTAGGTGGGATAAGATTGCGTCAGTTCGGTCAAGAAATAACCGAAATAATCGCCGGGAAGAAAGTTAACCCTCCTGGTATGGTAGCCGGAGGTATCAGATCCCCTTTAAAAACAGAAGATCGCGATAAAATGCTCGATCGCATCCCTGAATGTCTCAATTATGCCGAAAATACCCTGAATACTTTCAAAAATCTACTCGATCGTTATGCTTCAGAAGTTAATACTTTTGGCAATTTTCCCAGTCTTTTTATGGGACTATTGGGAGAAAACGACACCTGGGAACATTACGAAGGCAAAATAAGGGTCATAGATAGCGAGGGTAATATAATCGTCGATAATTTTAGCCCAGATGACTATCAAGATTTTATCGGCGAAGCAGTTGAAGAGGGAACTTATCTCAAATTTCCCTATTACAAACCTCTAGGTTATCCAGAAGGTAACTATCGCGTCGGCCCTCTAGCTAGGTTAAATATCTGCGAAAAAATTGGCACTGAAATAGCCGATCGAGAATTATCAGAATACCGCGATCGCGCTGGAACTAGATACGTTACTGCTTCATTTTATTCCCACTATGCCCGTTTAATTGAAATCATCGCCAGTTTAGAAAAGATCCAAAAATTATTAGAAGATCCCGAAATTATCAGCGAAAATACTCTTACTAAACCAGAAAAAGGCAAGATCGATCGTACTTCTGCTGTCGGTGTAAGTGAAGCCCCCAGAGGCATACTTTTCCACGATTATCAAGTAGACGAAGCCAGTAAAGTTAAAAAACTTAACTTACTGATCGCTACCGGGCAAAATGTTCTCTCAATGAACAAAACAATAACTCAAATTGCCCGAGAGTATATCGAAGGGCTCGATGTTCCCGAAACAATTTTAAATCGAATCGAAGCAGGTATCCGCATTTTCGATCCTTGTTTGGGTTGCAGTACCCACGCAATGGGACAAATGCCCCTCCACGTTCGATTATTAAGTTCTGACGGAGAAATTGTCAAAGAAATTTGGCGCGAGTAAAGAGTAACGAGTTTTTAAGTTGGAAGTCGATCTATTAATTACAAAATTCTAGAACAAATATTATTTTTGACTTCTGACTTTTGAGTTCATTTTCTCCTGACTCTGTAAATTTAACTACCATTACTAAAAACAATGACAAAAATAAAATTAGCTACAATATGGTTTGCTGGATGCGCTGGCTGTCATATGTCCTTTCTCGACATGGATGAATGGCTTTTCGAACTGGCCAGACACGTAGATATAGTATTTTCTCCAGCATTGGCAGATCCTAAAGAATATCCCGAAGATGTGGATGTTTGTTTGATCGAAGGGGCGATCGGTAACGAAGAACATTACGAACTAATTCAAGAAATCAGACAAAAAACCAAAATTGTCGCATCTTTAGGCGATTGTGCCGTTACTTCTAACGTATCAGGTTTGCGGAATAAATACGGTAGTGCCGAACCAGTTTTAGAAAGAACTTATTTCGAACTTGCCGATCTCCAACCTCAATTACCTTACGACAAAGAGGGGGTTTTACCTAAATTACTCGATCGCGTTTATCCCATTCACGAAGTAGTACCAGTCGATTTATTTATCCCCGGTTGTCCTCCCGAAGCCGATCGCAT
>CAYWIH010000073.1:0-13900 GCA_964458305.1 uncultured bacterium
GCATCCTTTGAAGCTAGAAACCACATCCTCGCGCTAGCAGGTTGTGGTAGTTCATGATCGATAACTTATTTAGTAAGAGGTTTAATTTTCTAATAATGGAAAAGGGGCGATCGATCTTTTAATTTGTTCGCGATCGCGATCGGCGACAATTTTGGCGTGACGATCGGTGAGAAAACGATTAATTTGGCGATCGATTTTAATTAACAGATTTGTTAAAAAAGGATTGTCGAAACCAAAACTGAGCTTGCGGCTTAAAGGTTGAATAATTTCTTTTTTACGTCGCCATCCCAAACGACGATAACGTCTTTTAAAGTATTCGTTTTCAACCAAATTCCACTTTTTAGCAAAGTGTTTTAAACTAGCTAATTCCCAAGCATCGCTCCAACGAATCATAAAATAGACCATGTCCGATAACTGTAATGGTGGTGCTGGAGGATGGCTCAAAAAAGTAACGATCGATTTTGGTTCGAGATAAATAGTTCCTCCTGCTTTAGTAACTGTCATCGCTAAATCGAGGTATTCTTTAGTACAAGAAAGCCCTTCATCGAGCAAACCATACTTTTCAAAAAAATCAGTCCGAACTAAAATACAATGAAATTCAATAAAGGCAGTTTGGAAACAACGATCGAGCTTATTTTCTAGTTCCGAAAGTCGTTCGGTTTGGCGATAAATTTTTTCTTTAATCTGCCATTTACCCTCGCTGTCAATTTTTTGTAAAGGAACTTCACTTCGATCGCTGATAAAACGAGCGTATTCTTCAGCAGGAAGATATTCCCCTCCAGCACAGTGAATTATTTCGTGTAAGGGTTGATGTTGGCAAACTAACGGCCCGACTACTGTAGCTTGAGTTGCTTCGGCACAATTATATATCCCCTCTAGCCAGCCTGGAGAAAATACGACATCATTATCGACAAAAACGACATATTTACTTTTAACTTGGCGCAAACCTATATTTCTGGCTTGGTTTGGACAGAGATAATAATCGCTTTGAATTAATTGAAATCCTTTTTCTTTGGCTTGGTTTTCGAGGTAACCTTTTAATTTTGCTGGGGAATTATTATCTACATAAATTAAATCGAAGGGAAATTTGGTATTTTCATAGAGACTTTCAAGAGACTCTCGGGCGAAATAAAAACGTTCGCGGGGTACGACAACGATAGTAATTTCAGGCTTTTTCATGGATCTAGTTCCTGTTAACGAACAACTTTTGCGATCGACTCGGCTGGAATACCACCGACTAAAAAGCCTGGTTTAGAGCCGATTTTAGCAAATCTTTTTTGAGCTTCTTTGTAGCGATCGAATTCTAGAGCAGCTTTTGCTGCTGCTATTACATTGGTTTTTAAATGCTCTGGGTTGTTAGTACCGATTAATAAAGATGAAATTGCCGGATGAGTTAAGGTATAACGAATTAAAAAGGCTCTGCGATCTTCTCCGACATCAAGTAATTCGTTCAATTTAGCTTTAGCAA
Organism: uncultured bacterium; assembly: GCA_964458305.1. Classification (GTDB taxonomy): domain Bacteria; phylum Cyanobacteriota; class Cyanobacteriia; order Cyanobacteriales; family JASJDA01; genus JASJDA01. The sequence continues at coordinate 1,469 of CAYWIH010000073.1, forward strand.
ATAACTCGGGAAAATTTTCAAAATAATCTCGAACTGCACCGCGAGCAATAATTGCCGCACCTCGATCGGCAGCAGGTTGCAGGAAATCTTCGCTAGTTCTCACCATCGGGCCGTAAACGATCTGAAACAAATCGAAAACACCCCATTGAGGATATTCTTGAATGCATTCGTATCCGTATCTAGAAGGATAACCAGGCTCGGTATTAGGGCCGTGGCGAATGCTTACGCCAATGTAGCGAACTTTACCCTGTTGTTTCATCTTTTGCATGAATTCAACTACTTCCCCTTCAGGGCCGCCGATTAGCTTTTCTGGAGTAGCACCGTGAAGCTGCCAAATATCGATGCAGTCAGTTTTTAGAGCGCGAAGACTGTTTTCTAAATTGCGTTCTAAAGTCGGTCGATCGAAACTGAGAACGTGGCGACTTCCTTTTTTGTCTAGATGGGGGTTGCAGCCGCATTTGGTGGCAATAATTACTTCATCTCTTCTTTTTGATAAATAGCGTCCGATCCTCTCTTCGCTGTTGCCGTAAGCTCTGGAAGTATCGATGTAATTGATACCCAAATCTAAAACTCGATCGAGCAGTTTTTCTGCTTCTTTTTCTGATAAATACTTGAGGTTCATCGTCCCGAAGGATAAAGTTGTGACCTCAAAATCAGTGCGTCCTAACTTTCTTTTTAATAGTTGTGTAGCCATCAGACGATCGATCCTTCAACGCGATTCAACCAGTTACGAGCGTAACCGCCAACTTTTTCGGCCATATTTTCGACTTCCTGACGATAAATTTTTGCCAGATAGCGTTCTAAATGGGCAGGAATTTGACGAGATTTAGTCGATGAATTAAAGCGATCGTATATTTTCGCTGAGATATGTTCGGCAGATACTTCGACGTTGAGAAACTCGAAAATTCGCAATAATAAAGCTTCTGGAGATTCGATAATTTCGTCGTAATAACCAATCGAGATTTGCTCTCGAGGATAATATTCCGACCAAGTGGAAAGAATGCTCGAATAACTACCGCGACTTAGAGAAAAGTTGCTTTGAAAATGGGCTAAATATTCTGCTTCCGAGACGCTTTCTAAAGGTCTCTTGGTATCGCGGAGTTTTTTGAGAAAATGAGACCAAGCCCGATCGATCGGATCTCTTACCATAAAAATAATGCGAAGTTCTGGCATTATTTCGCGAATGCGGGCTATAGTACTGTGATGTAGCGGGCCGTAGTTGGGATCGATCTCTCCGGCAATTTGCCCCGGCTGCGGTGAGAAGCAAGCTTTATACCAATCTTCGTCGCGCTGTCCGAATAGAAAACGAGCGTGAAAGCTAACGTGCCACAAGGGTAAAGCTGGATTTTGCCATAATTGCGACCATTTCACATCATCTCCGCCATGGTCGGAACTGTTTCCCACCAAACACCTGACTACGGATTTTTGCCGCTTTTGTATAGTTTTAGCAAGGCTAAATTTCTTAGTTATACCTGTGCGACGTTCTAGATCGTCGAAATAATGCAGTTCTTTAATTGGCGGCATCCAAATTTGCGGGTGGTTGCGTAACTGGTTTGTCAGCCAAGTCGTACCCGATCGCATAGCTCCGATGCCGATAAAGTTTGGATAGCTCATTTGCTAATTCCTCCCGATCTTGTCAATTTTTAAGCGATTAATTGCTGGGAACGAGTTAATTTTTGATACAGTTCGTACAGCTCTCGATTGAGCATATTCATGTCGTATTTTGCTTTGACTCGATCGCGCCCGGATCGACCCATTTGCGGCCATTTTTCTGGATCTTCGATTAATTTATTTAATTTCTCAGCTATTGCTGTTGCATCTGTTTCGGGTACTAAAAAGCCAGAAATGCCATCTTCGACTAATTCGGGAATGCCACCGTGTAAAGTGCCGATAACGGGCAAACCCATTGCCATTGCTTCTTTTAAAGTATTGACGGGCGCGTCTTGATTGCCGTCAGCAGCAGTTACCGAAGGCGCAATAAATAATTGACAGTTATTTAGAATTTCGACGATTTCACGCTGTTCTTTCCAGCCGTGTAAAATAACGTAAGGCTCGATTTCCAGTTCTTTTATTAACTTTGCAAATTTTTCTCTTAATTCACCGTCGCCGATGAGATGATATTCTAATTGAGGATGTTTTTGGACTACTTGCGCGATCGCCCTAATTGCATATTCGATGCCTTTTTTCTCGACAAAACGCCCGACAGTAGCAACTCTCAGGATGCCATCTTCGGTTAAATAACGAGGTTTGAAGGTAAACTTATCGCAATCGATTCCCGAACCGTGAACTAAAATTTTCTCTGGGGGACAACCAAGGGAAATAGCTCTTTGGCGGAAAAATTCGCAGTTGGCTAAAAATAAATCCCCTTCTTGAAACAGTTCGTTGTAAATATCTTCGCCGTGTTTTTTCAAGTGACGGCTGATATCGAAACCCCGCAAGCCAGTGACTATTTTACCCTCAATTACACCAGCTTGACGCAATTCCATTGCCATAACTCCAAAAGGCCCGAACTGACAGTGAATGATGTCGTATGGTGCTTTATCCTCGAACATGACAGCGTGGGTTTCGACGACGCGATCGAGATAACTTTCAGCATTTTTGGGGGGATAATAGGTGCGATCGAGCAGGTTATATTTTTCGACGATCGGATGTGTTTTGTCAGTATGTTCGATCGGCTTGCCTTGAAAGGCATATATATCTAAATCGTTACCTCGATCGATTAATCCTGCTATTTGATTGAGGATAAAGGTTTCTGAAATAACGGGAAAACGTCCTACTATGAATGCGATTCTCATAATTTTTGTTGTTTAATAAGTTGTTAAAATTAGTTTTAAGCAATTGCTCGAGCAACAGAAGTTTCCAGGATAGTATTATCTGCAACAGAAGGTTTAAGCTGTGGGGGATTGAAGCCTAAAATATTGATGGCTTGCACGATCGGCGGATGGTTGCTGTTGGGGTAGTGGACTGCGCTGAGAGTTCCGGGTTGTAACTGCAGGCGATCGACTCGATCGCTTTTGAAGTCGAAGATTTCAGCAAAGAGGTTTGAAATTTGTGCGGCAGAAGCAACCACCAAACCTGTAATTAATCGATCGTGATTTTTGTTGTTAGCAGAAAGGTTATTTTGCCAAAGCGATCCAAAGTTTTCTTGGTTGACTCGCAGTTGAATTGTTTCGGGACGATTTTTAAGGATAGTATCGGCAAGATGATGGCTGAGATCGAGATCGTCGCACAAACTAAAATCAATTGCTACTTTTGCCAATAATCGAGTTAGTTTGTCGAGATCGAGGGGGTGAATATTCCCTGAAGGTACTAATAGCAATCTTCGGCCTTTTCCTCCTTCTTTTAGTTTCGGTATAGTTTCGCCGCTCTGAGTGGCTAGGTTTAAGGCTTCTAAACTTGCTTTTCCTGGTTTGCTTTCAGAAAAGTTTAAGATGCTAATGCCGCAGTTAGACTGTTGGATGGTATGAAATAGTCGCGGTGAAATTCCTAATGCAGTACTGATTAAAGCGCGATTCGTACCGCCGTGAGTCACTAATAACAGGGTACAATTTTCGTAACGGGGCAGTATTTCTTGCCAAAATTCCAAGACGCGATCGAACAGATCTCTGGCTGGATAAATATATTCCCCAGTTTGCGGTAATTCCATTTTTAAGTTTTGGGGGGTTTGTTTCCAACAGCGATAGTCGTCGGCAAATTGCGATCGCACTTGTTGAAAGGCTACTCCTTGCCAAGCGGGTAAATCGGCTTCTCTGAGTCGCTCGTCGACTTTAATAATTGTCGGATCTAATTGAGGATCGATCGCTTCTAATACTTCCCTAGCTGTCCCTCGAGCGCGTTTTAAAGAACTGCTGTAAATAGCATCGAAGGTAATATTTTTGAGGAAAGCTCCGGTCATTCTGGCTTGTTGACGACCTGTTGCGGTTAATACTGATTCGTCGCTACTACCTTGGTAAAGCCCCAAAGTGTTGTAAGTACTTTCTCCGTGTCTGAGCAATATAACTCGAGTATTCATGGTTTTTTAAGGTAATTTTCTTAAATTTCAAATTCTTCTTGCTCTGGGAACTTAAGCTTGTTCTGTATATAGTTCCCTGGTGCGTTTTAATCGATAAAGAGTAGCGTAATGCTGCCCTTGACTTATCAATTCTTTGTGAGTGCCGTATTCTAAGATTTTTCCTTTTTCGAGATAAATAATTAGGTCATTTTCTCGTATCATTTCGAGATCGTGAGTAATTAAAAATGTGGTTCTTCGGGCGGTAAGTCCTTCTAATCCGTTCATTACAGCTAATTTACTAGCTTTATCTAATCCGGTAGTCGGTTCGTCTAAAATCACGATCGGTGCTTGACGAACGATCGCCCGAGCGATCGCAATTCTTTGTCTTTCACCCCCAGATAAACTCGCTCCTGCTTCGCCAAGAATGGTGTCGTACCCTTGAGGTAAGTTACTGATGAACTCCTGTGCGTTAGCTAAGATTGCTGCTCGTTCGATTTCTTTTTGGGAAGCTTGTAAGTTACCGTAGGCAATATTTTCCCGTACGCTGGCAGCAAACAAACAGCTATCTTGCAAAAGTACGCTAATTTGACAGCGCAAAGATTCTAAAGTATATTCTCTTAAGTCTTGTCCGTCGATTAAAATCCTTCCTCTGACGGGATCGTAAAGCCGCAGCAGTAAACTCATTAAAGTCGATTTACCGCTTCCTGAAGGGCCGACTACGGTTATTTTTTGACCGGCTGGGACGACAAAATTAAGATTTTGTAATATTTCTCGATCGCCTCGGTAACCAAAGCTGACGTTTTCAAATCGGATCGTACCGAAAAAAGGATGTGCTGGTTTGGCTGTCGCTGAGTTGCGAACGTTAGGTTCGTATTCTAAAATATCTACTATTCTTTCCCCAGAGGCGATCGTTTTGGCGATAGTTCCGGTTTGATTGGCAAATTTACGTAAAGGTGGCTCGAAACTGTTTTTGAGGTAACTAATAAATACCAGCAAATCTCCTGGAGTCAATGACTTGTTAATTACCAAGATCGCTCCTCGCCAAAGTACGATCGCGATGACGGTTGCAACCAATATTTGTACGATTTTAAATAACAGTGCCGATACTTTGAGGGATTCGGTGCCGAGATCGAGATTGTTTCTATTTTGCGCTTCGAAGGTACGTTCTAAAGCATCGTGCAGGGAAAGGGCTTGAACGATTTTAATCGCACCGATGGTGTCGCTGGTAGTAGAAGCAATAATTCCTTCCGATTGTCTGTGTTTGCCAACGGTTCGACGGATACGAGATATCAGCTTATTAGCTGCAAACAAAAATACTGGAAACATAATTAGGGCGATCGCTGCTAGTTCCCAATTGATGAAAAACATCACCACCATCATTCCGACTATAGCGATAATATTGATGGCAAATGGTACGATCGCGTCGATCGTTCCGTTTCTGATGTTTTCGATATCTCCTGTTACTCGACTAATTAAGTCTCCTCTTTTGTACTGGTAATGAAAAGAAAGGGAAAGACGCTGTAAATGTCCGTACAATTGGCCGCGAATATTAGATAAAACTTTAGCTGCTACCATTGCCATACTTAATTTACTCACATAGGTAGCAAAAGCGCGCAGCAAGGCGATCGATACTATTGCTAGGCTCAGCCCAATTAAAAGTAGCAAAGGCCCGATTTCTTGCCCTAATACTAGGTATATCGAATTAGCGTCAAATTCTGGAACGAGAACTCGATCGAAGATAAATTTTAGCGGCCAAGGTTCTAATAATTGCAGTCCTACTTCTGCTAATATTGCGAATAAAGAAATGGCGATCGATAATTTTTGTTTGGCTATTTGGGGCCAAAACTTTGCTAAAATTCTTTTACTTCCTGGTATGACATTCGTCGGTTTTTTTTCTTTTTGGCGGCGAGCCATAAAGTCTGTCTCCTTAGTAACAATCTAATCAAAATTTCTTTTGTAGATTGTCTTTAATTTTCTCCAATTATTTTTAATCAAAAATGTGATTTTACTGACTAATTTTTTCGATTTTTGGAAAAAATTTAGCTTGTTGAAAACTATTTTTTAGTTTTTCTTGCACAGAATTTTTATCTAAACCCAATAAAAAAGAAATGTCTTCTGTAATTCGAGGTAGTGCATCTAAATCGACGATCCGTTCTATGTTAGAAATTGGCGGTCTTTTTTTATTGAGTTGTTCTAAAATAGCTTGCATCATATTTTCAGGAGTTAACCGCTCGGGATGAATGGCTTTAAACAATCCTAATTTTGCCATTCTTGCCGCTCTAATCCATTGTTCTCGAACTGGCTTGACTCGAGGGATAATTACTGCTTTTTTATTTAAAGAAAGGATTTCACAAGTGGTATTGTAACCACCCATAGCAACTACTAAATCCGCAGCTTCCATATAACTATTCAAGTCATCGGTAAACTCGATAATTTTAATTTTAGGATCGTTTGCTGCATTTTGCTTTAATTCTTCCCTTTGTTCTAAGGGCATTTCCGGGCCGGAAATGATGATACTTTTTACATTTTTCGGCAGCTCGTTTTGTTTGATTCCCTGCAGATAATTATCGATTAATTTGTAGCCGTCAGCTCCACCTCCGGGGGTAACTAAAACTAGTTTTTCGTCGTTTTTAATTTGTAATTCTTCTCTTAAAAGAGCGGGATTTAAAATTCCCCCTTCTCGGCGAATATAACCGCAAAATTTAACTTTTTTAGCGATATGATTGGGGAACTTATATTCTTTGGCTAAATCGAAAATTTCTTGCATTCCAACTACTTGAATGCGATCGTAGTATTTTTCAATTCCTTGATAATATTTATTTTCTTTCCACTCGGCGATCGTTTTTTCTGGACTGTCTAAAATATCCCGCAATAACAAAACTATTTTAGTTTCGGGCAAATATTTTTGTAAATAATCTAAAGCATTTTTTAATTCTCCTTTGAGGGCATATGGTTTTTTATCAACTAATAATAAATCTGGTTTAAAGTTGATAATGGCTGTTTTTATTATTTGGGATCTTAATTTTAGAGTTTCATCCGTGCTAGTGTTTAAAAATTTTGCTGATAATTGTCCTTCTCCGTCGCGTCCAATACAGGGAATTTTGATGTAATCTAGTCCTTCTGGTAAGCGAAAACTATGAACTAAGGGCGAACCAGATATTAGCAAAATCGAAATTTTTGGGATATTTTTTAACAGATGTTCGCATATTGCTAACATTCTGCGAATATTCCCAAGACCGTAAGTGTCATGAGAGTAAATTGTCAATTTCATTGTCTAAGTACTCCGAATTTTTAGAGCAATTATTGCCAGATAAAGAATTTAAACAATTAATAATTTTTAACAAAAATATTCAATTTTTTTTTGATGTCCCTAATAGAACGATCGAATTGGGATTATTGTTTAATTTTGATAAACTTTTCGTTCTATATATTAACCAGAGACGAAGCTTTTTAACGGATGTTCCCAGTTATTTTAATTTAAAAAAGTTTACAAAATTTCAAAATTTTATTGTTAAGAAAAAATAGACGGTGGTAAGAGCGATCGAAACCCTCGAGGCTATCTTTGCCTCTAAGAATCACTCAAATAGACCCATACTTTTGAATTTTAGCGATACTTAAGGGCGCAAACATAAATTGATTATTAAACAAAATCAAGCAACAAACAACAGAGAAACTATTGTTTTTAATAATACTTGGTATAATTGAATAAAAAGAATTTTAAAGCCTTCGCCAATAGTAAGGTTCAGTATTTGAGGATAGATTGTATATTGTCAAAATCGAGTTAAAATACTAAAGTACTTCTTCAATTCTCTAGTAATAAAACTGGTATTATGAGAAGGATAAACTTAAAATGAAAACAAGTTTTTTCGCTTTGTGTTTTGCTTTACTTTGGCAAATCCCCGCTTTAGCCGACCAATGTTCTTATATTTCTAAACAACAAGCTATAAATGCATTAGAAAGATTGCAAGTTGGTAAAAATATTTATAAATTTTGCGAACCGTGCGGGGAAAAATTGCCCCGACCAATAAGAATAAATAGTTTATCTGCTACTACAGTTAACTTTGAAAATTATTGGCAAGTAAAAGTAAATAATGTCGGTATCGATTTAGCTTACACTTATGTTAATTCTAGAAACAGCGATCGATGGATTAATTTAGCAGCAGCGATCGATTGTCCTGCCAAAAATGTAAGCATAATTTTACCGCAATAGTAGTATCAGCTATTTTGAATTGGAGCGGACATTTGCAGAATTTTAGCTGCTTGTTGCATTATTTGAATATCTTCGGCCGGCCAAAAGCGAGTATTGCGACATTGATGGGCGATTAACAAACCCCAAAGTCCTTTATTATTTAGGATCGGAACGACTAGATTGGCCCTAACTTGAAGGTCGCGCAAAAAATCTCGATGACAAGGAGAGATCGATGCTGTTTCGATATCTTCTATGGCTTTAATACGACCTTCTTCGTACATTCGGGCATATTCCCCATTAAAACACTCATCGGGGCCCGTAGAGCCTAAAATCGAAAAATGCGGTAGCTCTAGAGATTCGCAGGTTACTTGTCCTTCCCACTTACGATAAAAGTAATATAAAACTACACGATCTACTCTTAAATTTTCTCTGAGCTGCTCTAAAGTTTGTTTGACTAAACTATCTCTTTCTAAAGTTATATTAATGCGTTTGAGAATTCTGCCTAAACTGCGATCGGACATAAGTTTTATTTGTGTTACTGCAAAAGTAATTATTAACCAAACTTCAGGCTGTGAAATTGGCGTAATTTTAGATTTTCTTTAGTTTTTCAGGGGATTTTACCCTTTTTAATTTTAAAAAATAATTCTTAAACTTGCGGATTAATTAATCGATCGCCATAAAGAAAAACCAACAAATATTAAAACAATAGATCGCAACAAAGCAAAACGATTTTCTAATTTAAAATAGAAGCCAAACAAATATAATTAGGTTTTTTTAGTTAATTTTTTAAACTATTTTCTATTTCTATAGTGCGATTGTTGTAAAGACTCATTGCTTTTGCCAGTCCGCGAGTTAAACTCAATTCGATCGCATCGCGAGTCAGTTCTAAGATTTGTTGGACAGCTGTAGATTCTGCGGCAGAAAATTTACCTAAAACGTGAGAAATCGTTTCTTTTTTGCCGTTAGATTTACCGATACCGAGACGGGCGCGGGGGAATTCTTGAGTGTTAAGATGAGAGATAATCGATCGCATTCCGTTGTGGCCTCCAGCAGATCCTGACAATCTCAATCTCAATTTTCCCAAGGGTAAATCCATATCGTCATAAATTACTAATACGGATTCGGGAGTAATTTTGTACCAATCCAGTACCGATCTGAGGGACTGACCCGATCGATTCATATAAGTGAGAGGTTTGAGCAAGCGAATTTTGCGTTGGCGATAAGTGCCTTCTGCAAATAATCCCTGAAAGCGGCGATTTTCTTGCCAAGACAGCTGCCAATTTTCGGCTAAGGTATCTACTGCTGCAAAACCGATATTATGGCGAGTTTTGTCGTATTTGGGTTCTGGGTTTCCCAAACCTACTATTACTTGAGGAATTACCAATTCGGCATTGTTGAGAGTCTTTTTTTGCGACATCGTGTTCGAGCGCCGAAAATTAAACAAGGGGACATAATCTAATATAACGCCCCTCGTCGAGTATTTTTAATTAGATCGGTAGAAAATAGTTTCTAGGTAAACTCGGGCACAAGCTTGATAATTGCGATCGGATCTCGTAGAGACTTCATCTGTATTTTGCATTAAAAATAAGGATAAAGCTGCGACAAAAACTCGATCTTGATCCCAATTAGGATGAGTGTCGAGATAGTTTTTGAGGGATTGATGTAGTTCTTCTGGTATTTCGGTCAAAATGCTGATGGGTCTATCCATATTTACCTCATTTTTTCTGAATTTGTGAAATTAGTAAACAAAAATTTAACAGTTGCGGGACGATCGGATTCAAACAGTTCGCTTCGAAAAGATAATTTCCCCTGCAATTGGAGCTTAACTCCAACAAAAATTATTTATCGGTCGCACTATTGTCATCTATTAGGGGGTAGGTTTGTCAATGCTACGAAATATTACAAAAAAATCGAACAAAGATACAAAGCAACGAGTCCATAATACTTTAGCTTACTTTTTTGTCACGTAACTTTACATATTCGCCCAAAAAATCTGACTGACAATTAAAAAAAAACAATCCCCTACTGAGGAGCAAAGACTCGATTTACTGTCGATCGCCTGTGGAAAAGCCTGGGTAAATTGTGGAAAAATAGATTGACCCTGTGGAAACTGTGGGGAATCAATGGGGGAAAAACCAGATAAAAAATAAGATTTGCAAACCCGATCTGGGCTTGCAAAAAAATCTAAAATAGCTATAGATATTTTTTAAGAAAAGGTGTAGCAACCTTTAAGGAATTGAGATCGTTTCCGAGGTCTTGACAACTTCTCTATGAGTATGAATTAATGCCCCTTCAATAGGTATAGAAATTTCTAGCTTCGGTTTTTGGGGATTCAAACTTCCTTTAACCCAACCTTCTGTTATCATAACTTCGAGACAACCTAATGCTTGGTGCAAAGCGACTCGAGCGTGTTGGGAAGAAAACCGGGAATTCAGCATAGTGAGAAGTTGTCGATAAATTTGTTCGATTTCAGAACTACGACTCAAAATATTCACTAGCAAGCCATATAAACCTGTAATCGGTAAACGTCTTTCGCCTTTTACAAAGCATTTTACTTGAGTAATTTTGCCCTTAGCGTAAACAGCTACAGACTCTTCGGTTGAATCTTTTAGATCTAAGTTAAAAACATTGTAGCCGCTAACTTCCCAAGGAATTTCTTCATTAGCAAAACGCTGAATTACTTGTTTCATCGAACCTAGATCGAACCCAGCAATAACTGCTTGTCCGAGAATATCGTTAGTAAATCCTCCCTGAGAAAGCCATTGAAAAGCTTCTTGCGGACTTAAATTCAAACCAGCATCTCGCGCTATTTTCTGAGAATGTTCTTGTAAATCGGTAAACTGTCCGTTAGCAGCATACCAAAAATCAGCAAAACGAATGTGTTGTTTTACGCGCCTGCGTTGATTTTGGTCGTATTGAGATTTGAGCCAATTAGGATCTAATTCCCCTCGATCGAGTTCGAGAATAGTATATGCGGCTTCCCTAGCTCCTACATGAGTTAAAGTCATACCTGCAGCTAAAATAGGATCGGCAAAGCCAGCAGATTCTCCTGTCAAAAGCCAGTTTTCTCCTACAGTTTTTTCTGCGAGGAAAGACCAATCTTTAGTAGTTTCTATTTTTCCGCGACTGGTAGCATTAGCAATTAAACTTTTGATAAAAGGTTCTTCCTCAAGTGCTTCGCGATATAGTTCTTCGGGTTTTTTGTTTGTTTGCTTGTAATGTTCGGCAGGGCAAATAAAGCCGATGCTAGTTCGAGTCGGGCCTAGGGGAATGAACCAAATCCAGCCATGACCCAAACTTCTTACTTGAACGCGAGTCCCTCCCACGCCAATTTCTTCGGCCCATTCAGCATTTGTCCAATAGTCCCAAACAGCAATATTTTTTAATTGTGTCGGACAGCTTGTTTGTATTCCCAAAGTACGACGGAGTACGCCAATATGCCCGGAAGCATCAATATAATAACGAGCTGTAATTGTCTGACCATTTTTGAGATGCAGGCATTTAATCTTAGAATTATTTTCTAGGTCTACTTTAATGACCGGAGTTTCTTCGCGAACTTCACAGCCTAGTTCTTCTGCATGACGAAGTAAAATTTGGTCGTAAATTGCTCGATCGACCTGAAAAGCTGTTTGTCTGCGCTGTCCTTCATATTTTGCAGGACGAGCCTCGTCTTTAAATTGTTCTGGTGGCACAAAGTCAAAATCCCAAGGTTGAGGATCTTTTCCCCAGCGATATGTCGCACCAACTTTAATCGGAAAATTAGCCGCTTCAACCTTATCCCAACATCCCATCTCCTCAAGAATATCGCTAATCTGAGGTAATTGACTTTCGCCAACATGGTCGCGTGGAAATTTTTCTTTCTCTAAAATTAATACTCGTAAATTGGGATTGTATTTCTTTAATAATGTTCCAGCCGTACTACCAGCAGGGCCACCACCGACAATTGCAACGTCGTAATTAGTCATAATGATGAGGAATGAATTGTGTCTTGTTAATGTTTATGAAATAGCTAAAAGTTAATTAATTAACCTTTAGCCATTTTTCTATTTTTGTTTGCGCTAAGCTTTGCCAATATTTAGATTATTTTGGCGATCGATTTTTAGCAGCTCCTAATGCTGAGAAGCTTTTACAATTCAAGATCTTTTAAGAACGAGCAATACTTAAATTTTCCGTCCAAGTATGAGCTAGATCGATATCTAAATTTTCCGTCCAAGTATGAGCTAGATCGATATCTAAATTTTCCGTCCAAGTA
>CAYWIH010000073.1:14000-24847 GCA_964458305.1 uncultured bacterium
AATTTTCCGTCCAAGTATGAGCTAGATCGATATCTAAATTTTCCGTCCAAGTATGGTTAGAAATAGCAGTCGAAGAAATTTTGTTTAATGCAGACATTGGGTTGCTCCTTAATTATTTAAAAAATTTACAGTTTTGTTTTTGTCAATTTAGACAGTTTGCAAAAATCGATCGGACTTTTCTGTTTTAGTAGATATTTGAGAAATATTCTGAGCTTTTGCATATGCTAGAAGTTCGTGGGTAAATTCAGTCATAAGGTTAAAAACTTTTTCAACTAACTGAAAATATTTTGTAAGGTCTTGTTCTGTTAACTCTATGCTTTCAATGAATTTTTTTGCTTTAGGCGAACAATAAGCATGACCAGTGTCTACAATTAAATGACCGCCTCCAAAATAACGATAATCTTCTTTATTGTTTGATTGTAGTTCTGAAATTAATTTTGAAGATACTGACAAAAATGCATTTCCTGTTGCTTCTACTGCTTCTATTACTACTAGCTTTTGAATCGGAGAAGCTTCAAAAGTGTATCGATACAGTTCGTAAGCTACACGTCTAGATCTCTTGGTTTCTTCGCTCCAAAGAAATCTTAATGCGTCAGTGAATTTTACAGTTTTATTGATTCCTAATTTATCGATATCTTCTAAAAGCCACACCCAGTGATGGTCATCTTCGTAAGTATGTTTGTTAATTATTTTTTGGATTGGATCTGTGGTTGGTTCTTGTCGAAAAACATCTTTATTTAACTCTCCAAAAGCCATCACAAAAGGAGCGACGCAATGAGCAAAAGCTAATCTCTGTCTCGGATCTATACTCGAATCTCTTAGATATTCAAAGAATGGCAAACGGGCAAAATCTTCTTTCTTTTTTTCTATTAAGGCAAGAATTTCTTTCATCAATATTCAGTGTTTTTATTGACTAAAAGTTTACTGAAGTTAATAAAAAAAATAACTTAAATACTTACGTCAAAAGTCTAACTTTACTTAAAATTCATTTTAAAAAGAGTAAATATAAAATTTTGATAAAGTTGCCGGAATTATTTGTTCGAGATTGTGGAGTATTTTACGAACCAAATATATTTAATAAAAATAACTGTTTTCAATTTAAAAAAAGCTCATAATAATATTGTGGATTAAATATCGCAATAATCTTACTTATTCTCGTTTTTTCTTTACTTTTCTCAAAAATATAACCTCTGACCTCGATCGCTCATAAACAAAAAAGAAATGAATATAAGAAAATACTCGGCAATGTCAATACTGAGTTTTGGCAAAAAAAACATCAGATTATGAAAACCTGATGTCTGTAGATCCTATTAAGTCAAATTTCGGCCGGCTATGGGGCTAATGCGTGACCTCTCAATAAACTACCGAGAGTTTTAGCAGTTATTTTCATTTGAACCAAAGGATTAGCCGGAACTACCGTTTTATAAAGATAGCTATCAAAAGTCATTTTTTGCACGTCGAGATCGGCACACATTTCGACAAACGCTTCTCTAGTAGCATCGGAACGATAGAAAACGGTTTGCAAGATATCCAATACCTTGTAAGTCATACCGTATTTTTTATCCCAATCTTTGAGATACTGTTTTAAGTCTGCTTCTGTGGGAATGCTCTGTCCGTTATTGCTGGTTGCGACGATGGTTTCGGCGCACATTCTGGCTGATTTAGCGGCAAAATAGATACCTTCACCAGAAGACTTAGTCACAGTTCCGGCCGCATCTCCAACTAAAGCCACTCTACCGACTACGCGACGAGGACGGGGGTGTTCGGGGATGGGGTGAGCCTCTACTTTAATGATTTCTCCGCCTTCTATTTTACGAGCCGCACGGGCGCGAATTCCTGCTTGTAGGTCTTTAATTCTGGCTTTATTAACTTTCATCGTTCCCGTACCGACAGCTACGTGGTCGTATTTAGGGAATACCCAAGCATAAAAGTCAGGAGAAACATCGTCACCTACATACATTTCTGCCCGATCTTCATAATATTGCATGAGGCGATCGGGAATGCGAATTCTTTCTTGGAAGGCGATCGCGTAATTATAATCCCCAGCGTCGATCGCTTTGGCAATTCTAGAGTTTGCACCGTCAGCACCAATGACTACGTCTGCTTGTAAAGTTTTCATAATTCCTACAGCATCGCCATTGGAATGATCTGCGTAGTGAAGGGTGTATGGATCTGTGCTGTTTTTGGGTATGTCTAATTTATAAACCGTGCCGTTAATTAAGTTAGCTCCTAATTTAGCAGCTCGATCGCGCAAGAAGCCATCTAAAACTTCCCGACGACACATCCCAATATATTCTTCTTGATTAACTAAATTGATATCGACTTCGATATTAGATGGCGAGATCATTTTCATTTTTCTGACTCGCCGATCGACTATCTCTGGAGGTAAGTCAAATTCGCTCACCATACACAGGGGTATCGCACCACCGCAAGGTTTAGCATTGTCTAACTTACGCTCGAATAAATAGGTTTCAATTCCTGCTTTTACTAAAGTTTCGGCGGCAGAAGATCCTGCCGGGCCAGATCCAACAACAGCTACCCGTAATACCAAAGCCTTATCTCCTGTTTGTTATCTCTTGAGCTATGCAATGCATGGTATCACGTAGTTATTGTATCGATCGCCTATATGCTTAGAGTTGCGGACAATTTGAAACAGAGTGTAACAACGACGTAATAATTTTTAACATTAACGGCGATCTGGGGAGTAGATCGGAGAAAATATATTTAGATCTTGTCAAGTAATATTAATTTAACGAAACAAAAATTTATGATTAGTGTGGCACAGGCTCGACCAAAAGAACGAGCTGAATTCATTAAAAAAACCTATACCCATCTGGCCGGGGCTGTTGCTGCTTTTGTCGTACTGGAATTTTTGCTATTTCAGACGGGTATTGCGAGAATATTGGCTAATTTCGTGCTTTCTAGTAGCTTTAGCTGGTTATTTTTTCTCGGTGGTTTCGCGCTTTTGGGTTGGTTGTCTTCGGAGTTGGCTGCTAGGGCCGATTCAGTGAAGCTTCAATATACTGGCTTGGGACTTTATGTCGTCGGCGAAGCAATCATTTTCACTCCTTTGCTGTTTGTGGCGGTATATTTTTCCGATGCTAGCGTCCTTCCTACTGCTGCTATCCTGACTTTATTTATGTTCGCAGGATTGACGACGATCGCTTTTACTACTCGTACCGATTTTACTTTTCTCGGTGGAATTTTAAAAATTGCTGGTTTTGTAGCTTTAGGGGCGATCGTTTGTAGCGTAATTTTTCAGTTTAGTTTGGGTCTTTTCTTTTCGATGGCGATGATTGTATTCGCATCTGCAGCCATTCTTTACGATACTTCTAAAATTATCCACCATTACTCTCCCCATCAGTATGTAGCTGCTTCTCTGGAGTTATTTGCTTCGGTAGCACTGCTGTTTTGGTACGTATTGCAAGTGGTGATGTCTCTTTCTCGTCGTTAATTATCTTCAGGTAACTTACAAAGTGCGTCTTTTTAGACGCGCTTATTTTTTTATGTTTAAAGTTCGATCGAATCTCTATATTCTTGTTTGATTCGCTCTAAAGTTTGATTTAAAGCATTCTTGTGCAACCAACCGACAAAACCACCCCAAAGATATTCTCGATCTCGATCGACTAAAAACACGCTATCGATCGCGGGATTTTTCCGAGTATGAATGCCGATTCCGTTGTTAAAACTTAAGTAAGATTGTGAGTAGTAAAAGTCTTTGTGATGGCCGTCGGTAATTCCTGGGGTCGATCTCAGTCTTTTAACAAGATCTACGATAAAATCCCCTTCTTTTACTGCTGTTTTAACTGGGTTTTGCCAAAAATCTCGGATAATTTTCACCGTCTCGGGATGATTTCTTAAAGCGGGATGAAATACACCTGGTAAACTGACGAATTTTGAGCCGAAAAATTTGGTACATTCAACCGTAACTACTCCGTCGCTACCATTATCGAGATCTCCAGCGATCGTTAAAGTCGGGATTTCTTTGGCTATTTTAGTTGCGATCGCGCGACGATTTTTGCCTAAATCTCTGGCAATACCGATCCCTACCCCTAAAGGATCTACGATCCTCGCTAGATGAGATCCGCCGATCGGCGATCCTAATAGTACCAAAGAATGTATTTTACTCCACCATTGCGGATTGCGATCGAGTATTTCTAACCAGATTAAACCCCCCATCGAGTGACCGACGATTTTAATTGGTGTGTTGGGGTATCTGCTTATTATTTTAATAACGCTCGATTCTACTTGTTTGATTAGCGGTTCGATCCAAAACCAAGTTTTTAAAAATCCTAAATCTGGGGCGATCGTTACAGTCTTTGGGGTTGCTAAGGTTTTTGCTAGTCTGGCCATTCCCACATTGGTATCGGCCCAGCCATGTTGCGCGTAGATAATAAAATCTGGATTAACAGTATTATTATTATTTTCCACTGACGATTTTTCCTCGTTTTCTGGCTTGGAATGTATTGTTTTCGATCTTAACTTGCTTTATTATTACTTTATGGGTTTTCCCCTTCTTCTTCATCGTTTCTTTTCATTATCAGAAAAATTTATGATAGTAAAAAGATTTTTAAACTGCTGCGTGCGATCGCGATCTTTGTTTTGGTGTTATCATGTACGTATAGAAATATTAACGGAAGTTAATAATTATTAAGACAAAGGAGACAATTATGAGTCTATCTGATTTTGCACTGATGACTTTATTCAACACTGCAGTATGTATCCTCCTACCCAGAATTATAACTTTAAACTGGTCTAATGTAGCAAGCAAGGCTTTTGAAGACATCAACGAAGGAGAAAAAGTTGCTTCTGAGAATGCAGCTCGCTCTTAATTTTTAATTAGTTTAACTTAACATAATCTGGGTTAAAAAAAATTTAGCCCTAACATACTAGATTTAAAAAAATCAGCAATTCTCTGCTTTAACCTTTTTAGACCCTTTCGATCGATAGGTAGAATCTTTATTTGTCTAAAAAAGGTATATATGCTGCAAAAAATTTTTGTTAAAAACTTTTAATAGAAAGATTGCCCTCAGCAATGCGATCCTATAGTATCGGTATCAATTTTACTTTAACGCGCTAGCCAAAGACCTATTTTGGTGAGCGCGTAAATTATTTTTCGAAACAGCGGCGCATTTTGCTCAAAAATTCTCATCTTTATTTTAACTATTATATAAACAAAGTTAAACTAGGCTATTGACGATCGAGTAAACTATTGATACAATACACATGAACTAATTAAATTGAGTTGAAAATAGCTTAAATTTGATTATTTTGTGACTAGAAAACAATTTTGTAATTATAGTTGCTAGGTATGCTGAATTCATCTTTCGATCGCAATTATTCGCCGATCGATCTGAGTCGAAGAAAACTAGAAAAAGTCCCGTTTTTAGAATTATATAACGGACGTTTGCAAGGTGTAGTATCGAGCGGTTCGGATTTGGCGAGGGTGTATGTTTCTTATTTTGAAGCAGGATCGCTAGACTATTATTGTTCTACAAATAATAATCGTCCTTGCGGTGGTTTGAGAGGACAGCCTTGCAAACATTTACAGGCTCTTTTAAAAGAAGCGATCGCATCGATCGGGATTTATGAAGTTAGTAATTTTCTGGAATTAAAAGGAGATCCGAGCCAATTTAAAACAGCAGAGGATTTAATTTTACGTTCTGGATCTCTAAAAAAAGAAGCTGCAAGCGTGGTTTTCAGTAGGTTTCTTAATTACTTGCGTTATCTTGAATTACAATCTTCAAATCGATCGCTACCTGGAATGAGTTGGTTTGTATGAATAGTCCTAAAAGTTTATTTGAAAGTAATAGTAATGTAGAAAATACTTACACTGTAATTACTAATCTCGATCGCTGTTTTGTGACGGGCTTTGCTAATCTAAACTCCGAATTAAATCGCGGATTAACTACTTTAGAAAAAATCTTCACGGGAACGCCTTTACAAGAGTCGATCGAGGTAGCTATTAAAGCTATTTTGCAAAACGAATTTAGCTTGCAGCATTTTATTGTTTTAGCTGCTGCGAGAACGGCTTTACAAGGAGCATTATTCGATAGTTTGCAACAGCAAGTATTTTTAGCATTAGGAAGGCAAAAAACAGCAGCAGAATCTAATATTTCGCAACTAAATGGCAATACTTTAGCAAATAGAGAAAGTATTCAGCATTGGTTAATGGAAATTGCTTTAGTCGGTTTTGCGCGTCTAGATGCAAATGCTTTGTTAGCTTTTACCGCGACTTTAGAACAGATTCAAACCGACCCGAAAAATATCGATATTGCTGCTAGTTTAACGGGGTTTTATAACGAATTAGTCGCTCGAATTCCGATCGAAGAAATTGAAACTATTCCGACTTATCGCTGGGTCGATCTTTGGAGTCGGGGAATGGTAGGAAGATCTGATTTAGTGGAGTTGGATAGTCTGCTTAATGTTTCTGGGATTTTAGAGTTATTAGGTTTAGATTTACGACATCACGATAACTTAGTTAGTTTTACTCTTTATGGGTTATTAACTGGCGAGGAAAATCGTGTAGTTCGAGTTACGATGTCAGCTTATAAAGTCGATGCGATCGCCAAAGATGAAATCTGGCTTTTGTTTCCTGAAGCTGATTTATTATTAGATGCTTTTTGTAACCATAAAGCTTTATCTGTTCGGGATATGCCGATGCTATCTACTGGAGATTTATTATGGGATAGTAGCAAAGCAGAATTGGGAGAATCTTTTAATTTAATGGCTCGATCGCAAGAATTTTTTGCGGTTAATGCTGCTAAGAGTTTTTTACCTTGTGAAATGCATCCCCTCGATCGCCATCCGATCCAATTAGCAGAACCGATATTTATTGAAGATTACAAAATTAAAAAAAATGGAGAAGATTTATTATTAACATTCTCGGAAATGAGCTTAAAAGTTGCTCGCAATAGTATTTTTTCGGGATTAACAAATAAAGCGATCGCTGCTTCGCAAAGAATGTTCGGATTGCTGCATTACGATGCTGGTGAGTGGGAGATTCAACCTTTAGTAGTAGAGTCTAAAAAAATTGAATTTGCGGGACAAAATGCCAGTAAAACGATTAAAAAACCGCCCAAGAAAAATACCGTAGCTACTTTGCAAGAAAGGGCGAGTCGTTTGCTGCGTGAAAAGAGTTAATCGGGAGTGAAAAAGAATTATGAATAAACAAAAAAGTTCGACTATTTTAAGACAACCTGCTGAGATTAAATATGCTGAAGAATTAAAATATCTCGCCAAACAAGATAAAGCAGATAAACCATTTTCTTGGGCTATTTCTCCAGCAATGGTAAAAACCTTTATTCTCGGTAGTACTCCATCTCAAAAACTTGGTAAAAAAATACAGCAAAAATGGTATGGCGATCCGGCAGTTGTCGAACGTGCTATCGTAACTTTAGCCTCCGATCGCGGTTTATTATTAATTGGCGATCCTGGTACGGGAAAAAGCTGGTTAGCTGAATTATTAGCTGCTGCTATTTGTGGTAATTCTACTTATGTAGTCCAGGGAACTGCGGGAACGACTGAAGAACAAATAAAATATTCCTGGAATGTAGCGATGGTAATTGCTTCAGGACAGTCTCTTTCTTCTCTAATTTCTTCCCCAATTATGACCGCAATGCAAGCAGGAGTTTTGGGAAGGTTCGAGGAATTAACGCGCTGTACTTCCGACGTTCAAGACGCTCTAATTTCTATTTTAAGCGAAAAATACGTATCAATTCCCGAACTTAAAGAAGATAATATAGTTTTTGCCGAACCGGGATTTAATATTATTGCTACTGCTAACAGTCGCGATCGCGGTGTGAACGATCTTTCTTCGGCACTAAAACGTCGTTTTAATTTTATACATATTCCGGTAGTAACTAACAAAAAACAAGAAAAAGAAATTATTCTATTCCGCACTAAAGATCTGCTCGATCGCCACGGGTTTGAGGTGGATTTACCGCCTAATTTATTGGATGTATTGTTACAGACTTTTAGCGATTTAAGGGAAGCTAACGATGCGGCAAGTTCGGACGACCAAAAAATAGAATCGGCTTTATCTACCGCCGAACAAATCGGAGTATTAGAAGATGCAATTTTACACAGTCATTATTTTGGTGGGACTAGTTTAGAAGCAAAAACTTTAGCGCGATCTTTAGTTGCTACTTTAATTCGTCGTCTCCCGGAAGATGTGGCGGTACTTAATAAGTTTTGGCACGGTGTTGTCGAAAAACGTAGTCAAGAAAATAAAGGGGATTGGATCTCTTTTTTAGAAGGCGGAAAAGAAGCAATGTCAACTATTAAAAAATAGATAATTGAGTAACGAGTTTCTGATTTCTGAGTTCTGATTTCAAAAGATACTTCTCCTAAAAAAATGAATATTCCCCTTCCCTCCCAATTATCCGATTTACAAGCACAATTACTCGATGCAGCAAAAGAATTTTCTGAAGATGCTAAACCAATTAGCGAGTTGCTGGAAACCATGGTTAAAGATGTAGCTCGAGCAACTGCCGAACCTTTAGAATTGTTCCCAGTATGTCATCATTCCCCTGCTTCTGCTTTACAGATGGTGCGAAGACTGCACCGTCAGCCTCCCAAAGTCATTTATATGGAGTTGTGCGAGGATTTATTATCGATAGTAGATAATTTGCACGATTGTAAATTACCCGTGGCTTTACAGGCTTTTACGGCTGAGTCTGAGGCTTTTGCTGCGGAGTTGTTACCCTTGAGTGTCGTCGCACCTTTGACGGAAGCTTCAGCAGAATATCAGGCGATCGCCTATTGTCTGCAAAACCCCGCAACTCAATTAATATTCGTCGATCGCGCTGTTGATTTTGTTTTTCAGTGGGAAAAGGATCGCGAAAATGAGGAGGAAAAAGATAGTAAAGCCCCCAGCGAGGATGCTAAAATTCACGGGGCTGCTGTAGGGGTGGAAATGGGCAGTTTAATCCCTACTTTTGACGGCTTTCTTAGTTTTCTTTTAAAAAATAGCAATACCAGACATTTTGCTGAATGGTGGGATCGATATGTCGAAAAACCAATTATTCAAGCTGACTATCAACTGTATCGCGAAGTGATGTTTTTAGTTGGCAGTTTAATTAGAAGATTGGGAAGAAAAGATCGCGATATTAAAAGCGATCGCCTGCGAGAAAAATATATGTGGACTCGCATCAAACAACACGTTAAAGCTAATAATATTAATCCTGAAGATGCTATTTTTATTTGCGGTGCGGCCCATACTGTTATGGATGTCGCAGAATTTGGTATTGCTAACGATCGCCTCTGGCAAATTCCCGATCGCACTAATACTAATTGGCTTTACGGTTTAATTCCTTCTTCTTTTGTCGCTATTGAATATCAATTTTCTCATCCTGCTGGTACTGTTTCTCTAGCCGAAACTAATTGGAAAAAGAATTTAAAAATCGCCAAGCTAAAACCTTTTGCTCTTAATAATAAAGGAAATAAAACTAATAAAAATAAATCGAAAAAATCACCAGAAAAAGAACCAGTAAAGACAGAAAATTTAATTAACATTTTAACTCGTTCTCCCGCATTGAATGCCGCAGATGAAGAACAATTATTGCAGTGGTGTGCCGCGATCGTCGCTCTAGCTCGTAAAAATGGCTATTTAGCAAGTACTGCCGATTCGATCGCCATTTATCAAACTTCTATCCTCCTCGGGAGAATGCGAAATCGATCCCATCCTACCCCCTACGACTTCCAAGATGCTGCTATTACCTGTTTGGAAAAGGATCGCACCCCAAAAAAACGCAATATTTTGCAATTATGTCAAATTTTACTCGGAGGCGATCGCTTCGGTACTGTCGGCTACAAATCTTTACCACCTTTAGCGCAAAATGTCTACGATCGCCTCGAACCTCTCAAAATCAATCTGCTCGCTAAGACCGATCGGCGCGCTTTAATGGACTTCAAACAACAACCAGAGTTATTATCCTGTTCTCGCGTTCTCTGGATGTTAAACTTTACCATAGGAAACAATATTTGTCAACCAATTATCGGCGATCGAACCCTGGGAAGCAAGCCAGTACAAGAGTCTTGGGAGATTAGAATCGGTAAATATCAGCGACAGTTGATAATGTTAGGGTACGAAGGAATTACGATCGAGCAGGTATTAGAAGGTAGGCTGAGACAAAAAGCATTTAAAGGGGATGCTAAAGTTAGTCTGGCTTTAGAAGCGGTAGAAGAGAGTATTTTATATTTGCAAAGTCCTCGCTTGACCGAAGAATTAGGCGATCGCAGCATTCATTTATTAAAGCAGGAGATGGGGGCTAAAGATGCTGCTGAAATATTCGCTCGAGCGCGTCGTCTGGTACATTATTATCGGGCTACTCCG
This sequence comes from uncultured bacterium, assembly GCA_964458305.1. Taxonomy (GTDB): domain Bacteria; phylum Cyanobacteriota; class Cyanobacteriia; order Cyanobacteriales; family JASJDA01; genus JASJDA01. The sequence continues at coordinate 24,337 of CAYWIH010000073.1, forward strand.
CAAGGTTTGCCAGATTGGATTAAAGAATTTGTTGCTACTGGTTACTCCCATTATGCCGCTTTATTGCCTCGATCTTTCGGCGATCGAGGTACTTCCCCGGAAGAAATTGCTGGAATGTTGAGCTTTATTTTTACTTTGGAGAGTTTGGCTCTATCTTTAGGTTGCAATCGTTCTGAATTATCGATCGGAATAAGCCAGGCATCCCAAGAATTGGACGATCCGGCTAAATTAGGTTTGTTGTGGACGGCACAATGGTTGCTCAAACAGCGCAGCTTAGCAGAAATCCGGCAATTTTTTGCAGAAATAACAGCCAATCCGATTTTAAGTAATAAATTGCCACAATATCTTAGTGGATTCATTTTAGCATTAAACTTTGCCAGTAATTTAAGTTTATTTGTGGTCGAATTGCTCAGCGAACTGTTTGCGACCGCTCCCGATTCAGTTTTAATGCCTTGGTTGCCCGGTTTAATTATCCAATTACGACCCCACAGAGAAGTTTTACAACTATTAC
>CAYWIH010000074.1:0-9973 GCA_964458305.1 uncultured bacterium
TGTCAATTTGATTTAGAGCATATTTTGGCACTTTTTAGAATGAAATAGCCCTGCTAACTAATAAAGAAGATTTGCCCATCTGTCGGCAATTAAGAACGTAACAAAATTCTCCTATTTTTAAAGCTTCGTAAAGTTCGCGATCGGCACGACGTTCGACATAAGTTGGAGAATCTTTACGCAGACTTCCACCAACTTGATAAGGATTGTTATTCATTTTTTAATTAGTAAAATATAATTCGTACAATTTACAACTAGGAACGACTCGATCGCCGATAATTTTAACTAAGCCCATGCTATCTAGTTTGTAAGCAATAACAGGATTTAAGCTAACACCATTCGAGCTATTTGCTACTTCTAAAAAAGCTGCTGCTAATTCTTTTTCTTTTTGTAAAGCCTCAAATTGAGAGCGTAAATAATTGATATAAATTCCGTTTTGAGTATGAGAATAAGCTAATAAAGCTTCTAAAGTAAGCTCTGTTTTTGCAAGAAAATAAAAAGCAAGATTGACCAAATAAGGATGTCCGCCGATGCGATCCATTAACTGTTCTGCCGCCGCAACATCGAGCCAATCTAAGCCGCGAAGCTGAGCCAATAAAAGCACTTGTTCTAAATTAAAAGGAGGTAAATCGAGAGCCAAACCTACATTAAAAGGAGATTGATTTATTTTAAGAGAAACATATATTTCCGTCGAATGAACTAAAGCCATACTTAATTGTTGAAAAGTTTCGTCTTGCTTGGCTTGTTCGTACCAAAATCGCAATAAAGGCAAAAAATCTTGTGCGACTCGATCGCGATCGAAAATTAAATTTACTTCGTTTAAAGCTAAAAATAAAGGCTTTTTTAATTGAGGTATTAAATACTCTTGAAAATAAATAGTACAGCTTACTTTATTCCCGATATCTTCGTCCCAATAATCGTCGAGATTGGGTTCTAAATTGAGCTGACGGGCCACATTATTACAAAACCAGCGTAAAAAGCGATCGCAATCAGCTAAAATTGTTGCATCTGCTTGTTGAAAATCGACTTTGACTGTCTCGTAACCCAGAAATTTAGCCCGATCGATAATTCGCAGCAATAAAGAACTTTTTCCCATTTGTCTGGGGGCTTTAATTCGTAAAAGACTGCCGAGATTGTTAATTTCTTGGTAAGCTAAGCTTTCGATCGGAGGACGTTCGATATAAAATTTAGAATTGAGGGGTAAGGGGCCGTCGGGAAATTGTTCGGAATCTTTGCTGCCGACTATTTGAGGATCTTGTTGGATGTAATCCGCTTCGACTAATTGTAAACTAAAAGCTTCAAAAAACATTTGTAAAGTACGCCGATCCACCCCTTGTTGCCGACTGATAATTTTAGCAACAGTACGCCGATCGAGCTGGGTGCGATCGCTTAATTCTCCGAAACTATAGCGATCGCCCCAATCTGACTCCAATACTCCTGCTTTTTTTAGTTTGTCCCATCCGATAGATGTTAAAACTACTCCCCGTCTGCGTTTGCTCGATCTCGATAATTTCATAGCTCGATTATGATTTTTAATCCACTTCAGATAAAAACTCTCGTTTTTACTTAATCATAAGATTGCTATTTAGCTAAAAAAGTGCCAAATAATATCAAATCCGAGTATATAAAAGATCGATCGCCCGAGAGACCGAAAAAATAAAATCTCCCACCAAGATTTTACTTAGTAGGAGAAAATATCGAGAGATTTTCGCTAAGAAACTATTTGCAATAACCTAGTAATTTAAAGCTAATTTACGATGATGAACCGCAGTATTGCCATCGGAATTTAAAACATCACCATTTTCTACTAAGGCATAAATTAGCCAATAATCGCCGCATTCAGTGCGACTTTCGATCTTGCATTCGAGGTAAGCCAAAGAATCTGTCAGAATCGCACAACCGTTATCAGCATCTTTAATATCCAAACCCTCTAAGCGATCTTCACCCGGGCCGAAATCTTTAAGAAAATGCCTCATTTTAGCTTGATGTTTGCCTTCTTCTAAAACATTCAAAACAAAAGAATCGCCCACGTGCATTAAAGATTCGATCGCTCTTTCTTTGGCAATAGAAACTGTCAAACCTGGAGGGCTGAAACTGGCTTGAGAAATCCAATCAGCTAGCATCGCACCGTTTAATTCACCCCGTTTGCCAGTAATTACGGACAAAGGCCCCGCTATCCTTTCTACAGCTTGTGCGGTACGATCGGAACGAGGATCGCTGAAACCTGCGGGGGATTTTTTCGCTTTTAAGCTCTTTTTCAATACTTGAGCGAAATCAGTTCCCGATTCTTCGCAATATTGCAGGGTGCGATCGTCTCCGGTAAATTTAACTCTAATCGGATCGAAACCGAATTTAAAGCCTGCGTTGGTGAATTTGCGTTCTAAAATATCGATCGCTTCTCCACTCCAACCGTAAGAGCCAAATACCCCGGCTATTTTATTTTTATTGGCTGTTGAGAGAACTATACCGAGGGCTGTTTGTACGGGTGTAGGTGCGCCTCCGCCAATGGTAGGAGAACCCATAATAAAGCCGTCTGCTTCGGAAACGATTTTTTTAATTTCGCTGGGATCGGCAAATTCGCAATTAATCGATTCTACTCCCACACCTGCTTTAGTAATCCCCAAGGCGATCGCCGATGCTAGTGTGGCTGTATTGCCGTATGCGGAGGCGTAGATTAAAGCTACTTTATATTCTGTGGCTTTTTGTTTTTCGCACCACTGGCGGTAGGAATCGGTTAAAGGAATTAAGGAGTAAAATACTAAAGGCCCGTGTCCGGTTGCGTAGAGTTTAACTTTAAATTCTTGCAATCGATTCAGTGCTTTTTCGACGCATTCGGCATTAGGTGCCATAATCGCATCAAAATAATAGCGACGATCTTCATCTACTGTCGTCCAACCTTCATCTAAGACATAGTCGTGACATAAATGGGCCCCGAAGAGTTTATCGGTAAAGAGAATCGAAGAAGCGGGATCGTAGGTGCAAATTTGATCGGGCCAGCGCGGGATCGGAGTGGGAATAAATTGTAATTGATGGCCTTTGCCTAAATTTAGAGTATCTTTCTCGCCAACTGTGATTATTTTTAATTCTCGATCTTTAATCAATCCTTCGAGGATTTTAGCCCCAGAATTGGAGCAGACGAAAGTGATTTGCGGGGCAATTTCGAGTATTGCTTTGAGGGTAACGCTGCGGTTGTGGTTGACGTGTCCGAGAATGATGTAATCGATGGTTTGAGGATCGATTAGTTCTTTTAATTTATTGAGAAATATTTCTGTAAATGATTCTCCTGGAGGATCGAATAGGGCAATTTTGTCCGCTTCGATTAAATATGAATTGCCCGTCGTACCTCTTTGTAAGGCATATTCGATCTCAAATTTATGTCTGTTCCAAGTTCGCGATCTGATTACTGTTGTGTCCGATCCGATCGAAAGTATTTGAACGTCTTTTGGTTTCAGTTGTGGCATATTTCTTAAGGGGTTAGGGTGTAGGGAATAGCAGAAGTAGGAACGTACCATGGTACGTCGAATCCGGTTATATAGTTAATGATTCTGTTAACCAGATCGGAGGTCAAAGCTAATTAATGTGAAGTTAATTGATGATTTGAACTAATCAAAATCAAATATAAACCTCTGTACTGACGTACCATGGTACGTCCCTGCATTTCTGCCCTCTGACCTCTGACCTCTGAGTTCGTTTTAGTAGTGAGTTCCTACTTTGCGGTGGTGAACTGCTGTTAGGGCTTCTGGTTTGGATACTCTTCCGGTTTCAACTGTGGCGTAAACGACCCAGTGATCGTAACATTCGACTCTTGTCTTGACTTGACACTCGATATATGCTAGAGCATCGATCAGAATCGGCGATCCGTTATTACTGGTTTGAGTATCGATCGAAGCGAAGCGATCGGCCCCTGGTGCGAAACGTTTAAGAAAATGTTTCATTAATGGCTGATAATTATCTTCTTCTAAGACGTTAAGGACGAAAGTATCTCCGACTTGCATTAAGGATTCGATCGCCCGATCTTTGGCAACTGCAACGGTAATGCCTAGGGGGGTGCGGCTGGCTTTTGCTACCCAGGATGCTAGCATTCCGCTTTTTACTTCCCCTTTGGTAGCGGTAATAATGTACAAACCAGTGCTAATTCTGCCGAGGGCTTTTTCTAATTTGGGATCGATCGATTTGATTTCTTGAATGTTGCGATCGCGGGTGACGAATTGACCCATATCCGTCCCGGCTTCTTCGTACAATTGATAGGTGGCTTCCGTAGGTGCTGCTTCGATGCGAATTGGTGCAAAGGCTTTTGTCAGTCCTAAACTTTTGAGTTGTGCCAATAAAGTCTCGATCGGTTCTTCATTTTCGCCGCCAGATTCAAATAAGCCGAAAAATTGTTTCGCTTTGGCCGCACCTAATATCGTACTGATACCGGCCATGGCGATCGCATCTTCCGATCCCGGCGTACCGACTACGATCCCGCTTGCAGTGGTAACTAATTTATGTACTTCTTGGGGATCGGCATTGGTGAGATCTAAAGCTTCTACACTCACATCTGTTTTTCCTAACCCTTTGAGAATTGCATGGGCGAGGCGATCGCCATATCCGCAGTTGGATGCGTAAAAAACAGCTACTAATTTGTCTACTTTATTCTCTGTTTGAGACCATTTGCGATAGCGTCCGACTAATTCTTTGAGGTTGCAACGCAATACCGGCCCGTGTCCGTTGGCAATGGTAGTTATCTGTCCTAAATTATCCATTCTCTTGATGGCAGATCTGACGGATCTAGCGTTGGGGGCCATCAAACAATCGTAGTAAACTTTATATTCTCCTTCGATCGCTGCTAAATCTTCGTCAAAGACTCGATCGGAACAATAATGCATTCCAAACGCGTCGCAACTAAATAAGGTCTGAGTGCCGCTATCGTAACTAAAGATCGTATCGGGCCAGTGTAAGTTAGGCGCGCTGACAAATTGAATTAAATGCCCTTTTCCTAAATCTAGTTCTTCTCCTTGTTTGACTATTTGTCTTTTAAAGGGTCGATGTACTTGATTTTCTAAAAACATTATTGCCATTTTTGAGGCATATACTGTTACGTTTGGGGCTAGTTCGATTACATCTTTTACTAAACCACTGTGATCGGGTTCGGTGTGGCTGACTATTAAATAATCTATTTCTTTGGGATCGATTATTTCTTGGAGTTTTTCTAAATATAATTCATGAAATTTGCCGTGAGAAGTATCGACTAATGCTGTTTTTTCTCCTCTAATTAAATAGGAATTGTAGGTCGTTCCATTTTCAAGAGCAAATTCTATATCGAAGCGATCGCGATCCCAATCTAAGGATCTAATTGCTGTGGTATCTTGTGCTATTTCTAGTGCTTGTATCGTGAGGCGTTTTTGACTTTTTTTAACAGCTACTACCATGTTTTTCTCCTTAATAATTGATTTGCTTTTTCATAGCTTTTATTTCCTCATTTCACTGTAAATTCCTCAAAATGAATTCATTTCTACTGTTTTCCTGACCTAAGTAGAAATCATTTCTCTGGCATATTGAGGTAATTTATAGTTTCATTTTCTTCGAGCTGAGGATTTAATATTTTTTCGCTTGTGTTGAGAAGAAAAAACCCTTTTTATGACCCTATATTTACTAACAACGTTATTTCTCCCGATCGATTTTTAGTTTACTACTTTAGATAGTTTTATACAAGAGATTAATTTGCATCGCTACAATCTTTATTCTTCGCTTGAATAAGACGCCGCGAAAGTCCAATCTAACTTGCAATTTATTACTTACAAGGTAACGAATTTTAAAGTATTATTTCGTATCAAAATTGACAGTTTTATTTTTATTTTTCTTTACTTTCTTTGCGAAAAAAATAAATTAATAATTAATTGAATCTAAAAATTAAGAATAAAATATTTTTAGCGAAGTTATTGTTACATTATGAAAATATTTAGAAAAGATTTAGATCTTAAATTGCAGTTAAAAGTCTGATAATTCAAGTAAATATTAAAAATAATTACTTTAAATAAAATAAAAAAAATGAGAAATTCATGAAAATTTGTAACAAAAAAAGAGGAGAATATCGCTATTCTCCTCAAATTGAGCTGGAATATTTAGTTATTTAATTTGATAATTTAGGAAGATTAAAATTGCGATCGTTGGTAGATTTTTGATTTACGATCAAAGCTTCAGCTATATCGGCAGTTTGTATTCCAGAGAAGAAAGCACCTTGTCCGTATTGATAATTAAGTTCGAGAACTTTTTTACTCTGTTCGTGTTTTTCAACACCAGAGGCGATCGTTTTAATATTTAAACTACTAGCCAGAGAAATTAAAGCGCGCATAAATTCAAATCTTTCTGGTTCGTTTTCACTTTTTTCGACTAAAGAACTATTAATTTTTAGTGCATCGATAGGCAAATTGTAAAGATCGCCGAGGGATAAATAACCTTTTCCAGAATCGTTAAGAACTACAGTCAAACCTAAAGATTTCAAATCTTTGATAATCGATTTCGCTTTTTTACTATTCTTTTGAATTGTTGTCGAAGTAATTGCTAATTGCAAGTTGTAAGGTTGGAGTTTATTTTCTTGTAAAATGCGAGCTATTTTACCAGATAAATCTTCCTGGAAAAAGACATCATCGCAAAGATTAATGTAAACAAATAAAGGAGAATCGGAGCAATATTTTTCTTGCCACTGACCCATTTGCATGCAGGCATTTTCAATTAGCAACCAATTAATTTTAACCAATAACTTAGGATTGTCGATCGCTGCTATTTTGGAGTCGAGAGAAATCAAACCTTTCTCTTTATTTTGCCAGCGCATCACTGCTTCAAAGCCACTAATTTGTTTAGTAAAGAGATCGTTGATAGCTTGATAGCAAACTGTAAAATTAGATCGTTCGATCGCTTGATATAAGAAGTTTTCCGTGTCTAAGCGATCGATTTCAGCTAAATGCATCGAAGGTTCAAATACCACGTAGCTTGTTTCAGTCGACTTCTTAGCGCAATACATTGCTGTTTCGCTATCTCTTAAGATATCTTCGAGATTTTCGTAATTAGTAGAGCTTAAAGCAATACCGATGCTAGCTGTGACAAATATTTGACGGCGATCGACTTTAAAAGGATTTTCTATTTCTTTCAGAAGGCTTTCAACTGTTGCTTTTGCTTCTCTTTCATTTTTAATATTTTCGATAATGATTGCGAACTGATCTCCTCCCAAACGAGCTACTAAAGAGTCTTCATAAGAAACGCTAGCTGTTAATCTCTTGGCAAATTCTTTGAGTATTAAATCTCCAGCAGCATGACCTAAACTATCGTTAATCGATCGGAAAGAATTGATATCAATTAAAATTGCTGCCAATCTACGATTATCGTTTTCTCTGGCTAATTTAATTGAGTCTTGAGATAGTTCTTGTAATTTGTGATTTAACGCGGTACGATTCTGTAAATTTGTTAAAGGATCGTGTAAAGATTCGTAGTATAATTTTTCTTCTACTTCTTTAGTTTCGGTAATATCAGTTTGAGAACCAACAATGCGATCGATCCTCCGGCCGAAAGAGTCTTTAATACTTGTAGCGCGACATTTTATCCAACGATAATTCCCATTTTTATGCTTAGCTTTATAAGTAAGATTAAATTGAGAAGTAGAATTGTTTAAATAATGTTCGAATTCTGCTTTAAATTTTGCTAAATAATCGGGATGAACTAAGTTATACCAATCATCAATAGTGTCACCAATTTCTGATTCTTGATAGCCGAGCATCGATTTCCAATGAGGAGAATAATAGACTTTGTTGTTCTGCATATTCCATTCCCATACAGCTCGATTATCAGCAGTAGCGGCTAAGGAATATCTTTGTTCTCTTTCACGAAGCTCTTTTTCTGCTAAATATTCTTCTGTAATATCTCTAACAACACAAACAATGCTATCGATTTCTTCGCGATCGTCAAATAATAAAGTGCTAGATAAAGCCAAATAAATCTCTTTGTTTTCTTTAGTTATTCCGATTATTTGCGAGCGGTCTCTAGCTGTTTTATCGCTCGATTTTTCCATAGTCGGAGAAGACATATCTTTGATAATAAAGTTAATATGCTGTCCTTTTAATTCGTCTTGAGAATAACCAAAAATCCTGACACTTCCTTGATTTGCTTGTTTGATAGTTAGTTCTGGTGAGAGAATAATTAAACCGTATTTGATCGAGCCTAAGACTTTTCTAAAATAGGTGGTCGAGAGTTGTGTTTGATGTAAATATTTTTCAAATAGTTCGTAGCTATTTGTTAAAAACTCAAATTCATTACCTTTTAATTTCGGATCGTCTTTATCAACTTTTAAGTCATTAATTAGTTTATTCTCGGTGACAGTTTTTAGTTGCTCGATCGGAGAAGAGATCGAACGATATAAATAGATGTAAATTCCTAAAGATATTCCGATCGCAAATAAAGCATACATTTGCATTTCAGTTAAGGATCGATCTATTTGGCGGTTAATATCTTCTTGGCTTTCATTAATTTCTTCAAAAGATCTTTCCTGATATTTAGCGAGAATGTCTTTGATTTGTCTTCTATTTTCTCTTAATTCATCGGCGTAAATTTCTTGTGCTTCTTGAAGATTGTTTTCTTCAATTCTCTTAAAAAATAGGCGCAGATTTCTTTGATATAAAGATAGTTCCGTTGCAAGTTGTTCTAAATTTTGTAAATCTTCAGCTTGATCTTCAGCCGATTCTGAAACTAGTTTGTTATTGCGATTTTCAGTAAGAACTATTTTAGTTTCATCGACGGTAGCTTGTTTTCCTTTGGTTAGGTCGACGATAATTTGATTTAATTCTTGTTCGGTTAATTCTTGATATTCTTTACCTTTTTCAGCAGCATTTTCTCCCGCTTCAATAACTAGTGATTTTTCAGTATATTGATGAACTGATTTTAAAGATTTGGATATATTCCTAGCTGTTTCAATTTCAACACTGGTGCCTTCAATTACTTTTTTAGTCTGAGATTTGATATTAGAACTACTGCCAAAAGAAAAAAATGCATAACCTGCTACGATTAAAGAACTTCCTAGAAAACCTATTAATAATTTTTGTGAAATTTTCATGAATTTTTTTGTAACCCGTTTATTTACTTAAAATTTTAGTGGGTTAACTTTCTTTTTTAATCGTTATTAAATAGGAAAACTCTTAGCGAAAATGCTTATAAAATAAAAATAAAATTAGGCAACATAATTGCAATCCTTGTGACGGGGATCGCTTATTTATTAATACTTTAATCCTATAAATATTAACTAAAACCTCTCGATAAAATCGATCGTCTTTGCTATTGAGTCTTCAGCCCTTAGTTTTTCGCCTAAAATAGCTGCACGCTGCTGTATTGTTAAATCCGTAGTAACCTTAGTAATAGCTGCGGCTAATTTTTTTGCGGTTAATTGTTTTTGAGGAATTGGCTTCGCACCCACTCCGAGAGTGTAAACCTTTTTACCCCAAAAAGGTTGGTCGCCAAAAAAAGGACAAATAATAGTTGGTTTACCAGCTCTCAGTCCTGCGGCTGTAGTTCCCGCACCACCATGATGTATTACAGCAGCTACTTGAGGAAACAGCCAGTCGTGGGGAATTTCTTTAATTACAAAAATATTATCGGGAATCTCTTCTAACTCTAAACCGCCCCAACCTGTAGCGATAATGCCGCGTTTTTTAGAGATATCGAGGGCATATTTAACTAAATTAGCTGTTTTCTTGGGATTGCTGCCGCTAATGCTGCCAAATCCTATATAAACTGGCTCGGATCCGGCCTCTAAAAATTTTACCAATTCCTTGGGTGGTTGCCAATGAAGATCGGAATTTAAAAACCAGTATCCTGCTGTTATGGTATTATCGTCCCAATCTTCCGGTTTTGGCACGACTAAACTGCTATAAAAATGTAAGATAGGAATATTTTTTCCTTCTATTGTCGAAGTAGCAGGTAAATTTAAAACTTCCTTACGCCAATTATTAAC
>CAYWIH010000074.1:10073-24612 GCA_964458305.1 uncultured bacterium
CTTCCGATTAATTAGAAGATCGATCGAACCGATGTTTGCATATTTAAAATATTACCGAGCTTATTTGCTTTAAATTTAGTTCCTTTCTTCTTCTAGAGGTTCGCCCGTAAAGGGTTGTACTCCTGTTTTAGGATAATCATCTCGATCGGGGGAAAAAATTCTTAAAACGCCTTCCCAGATATTATTTATTAATTCTTGTAACCATTTTATTATTCCCATTAGCCCTCCTACTTTTTATTTTGAAGAGTATTTTTTTAAAGTTTCAAGAGAGTATTTTTTGTTTTGTCTTTTGACACTTTTATTATATACTTAAGCCCTCAGCGATCGCAGACAAAACTATATTTTTCTTTACAAAATTGTCAAAAAAAGTAAAGTTACAAGCGATCCTGCAAAATAATTTTGGCAAGATTAAAATAAATCAAAACCCCCAAAACATCGACAGAAGTAGAAATAAAAGGAGAAGACATAAAAGCCGGATCTAAACCCAAAAGACGGAAAAAATAAGGTAAAGCACTGCCAGCAGTAGCAGCTAAAGTGGAAATAGCCACCAAACTCAGCCCCACGCAAGTAGCAACGTACAAATCCGAATCGAGCAACCAAAAAGCCCAAACAGTAGCTACGATGCCTAAAATTGTCCCTAAAAGCGCGCCAGCGAGAGCTTCGCGAAAAATAACTTGTCCCGCGCTTAAATCCTTAATTTCGTCCGTATTTAGACCGCGAATCACCACAGTAGAAGTTTGCGAACCGACATTACCCCCAGTACCCGTAAGTAAAGGAATAAAAATAGTCAAGCTAACTACCTTTTCTAAAAGACCCTGCTGAGAGCTAATAATACCGCCAGTAACCGTATTGGTAATCAAGAGAACGAACAACCAAATCACTCGCCGACGAGCTACAGTAAACAAAGAACTCTGAAAATAGTTATCCCCGTCAGAACTTACCGCACCCAGAGCATAAATATCTTCGGTCGCTTCTTTTTCTAAAATATCGATCACGTCATCCACCGTAACCACTCCTACCAAACGCTGTTCGCGATCGACCACGGGAATAGCCAAAAGATCGTAACGACCGATTAACTTAGCGACCTCTTCTTGATCCATACTCGTCTCAACCCATACCAGATCTCGAGTCATAATTTCCCCTAGAGTTTGTTCGACAGAGGCGATCACCAAAGATCTTAAAGAAACTATGCCGCTCAAATGTCTCTGAGAATCTGTTACATAAACGTAATAAATGACTTCGCTAGCGTTAGCTAGATTACGAATTCGCTCGATCGCCTGGCTGACCGTTAAATTTTCTTTAAGAGAAATATACTCCGGGGTCATGATTCTTCCGGCAGTATCTTCCCCGTAACCCAATAAAAGAGCGGTAGCCTTTCTTTCTTTAGGAGACAGTTGTTCGAGCAAACGACGGACGACTTTAGCCGGTAATTCGTCAAACAACTTAGCTCGATCGTCAGGAGACATTTTATCGACAATATCGATCACTTCTTGACGCTTAAACTCTTGAATTAAAGCTTGTTGAACGGCCGAATCGAGATATTCGTAAACAAAAATAGCCTCAGATTTGGGCAGCAAACGGAAAGCTATGACTTGCATCGATTCTGGAAGCCCCTCGATCGCCTCGGCAATATCGACAGCTTGTACTGGAGATAATAAAGCTTTAGCTCCTTCTAGATTTTGGGCTTCTAGCAACGTTTGCAGTTGGCTGCGTACTAGTTGACGCAGCTCGGCTCTAGAAGCATTTTGGGCTGGATTATTATTTTGATTCAAGGCATTTTACTCCCTTAAATTGTATCTTTCAATAAATTGGCATTTTTGATGAAGTACGAGAAAGAAAATCAATAAGAAAAGCTTAAAGTTTAAGTTATCTTAATCGGGGCCGATCGATCTGTTTGCCTTATTTTTTCCTCCGTTGTTTGCATCATTCTAGGACAATGTGACATTTTGTAACAGTTTTTTAGAGACTACTTGAAACCTCAATCGTGTGTTAGCCTAATTCAAAGAGAGTAGGTTCGGTAGCATCGTTTGTGAGAAATGTTGAAAGGTTTTGTCCAAGACGCATTTACAGGCAAGTCTCCGAGATCTTGGTCTCTGCACAGTTTTGATTTTGGAGACAGTTCATGTCTATTTATGTCGGTAATTTATCATACGAAGTAACAGAAGAAGACTTAACTACAGTCTTCGCCGAGTACGGTACGGTCAAGCGAGTTTACTTACCAGTAGACCGCGAAACCGGCCGGATGCGCGGTTTTGGCTTCGTAGAAATGTCTACCGAAGATGAAGAAAATTCAGCAATAGAAACTTTAGATGGCGCAACTTGGATGGGGCGTAACATGAAAGTTAATAAAGCCAGACCTCGCGAAAATAACCGCAAATCGTTTGGAGGCGGTAATAGCCATTCTAGCAGCAATTTTGCTGGAAGACGTTACTAAAATAGGCAGATCCAATTGGCAGACAATGGAAAGGGTATCAGGGGGTGACACAAAAGTCGATCGCTAAGTCGGGAAATTAGTAACTAAGCAACAACTAAGAGCCGATCGTTAGGATCGATGAAGATCGAAATAACTGTACTTTTAGACTGTTTTGGATATCGACCCGTATAGTGAAAAGCAAACAATAGTAATAATGTTCTATTAAACGTTGGAGCGCGGGAAAAATACCCAAATCTCGAACTTTATGCTAAAAGCTTATGGAGTTCCTATAAGTCCAAAAAAAATATAAAATTGGTTAAAAATTTATCGATCCCCTTTTTAACCAGAAAAGTCCTAAGCGCGGGGAGCGGTTTCCCGCGCTAAAAATAATGACCTCAGTCAGCTAAACTAAATAAAAAAAATAAAAATGTAAGTAAGAGAATGTCAAAATTGTCAGCCTTAATAGGGAGTGAAAACATCAAGTTAAATCTATAATAAATCTATATTTTAAAGAGAAGTAAACTATAATTATTTATTAAAAATCTTTGCAACAAACAAGAGATTGAAAATAAAAATACTCGGATTAAATTAGGATAGAAAAATAATGACAAACGACCCTCAAGTTCCAAAAGAAAGAGCGATCGTCGAAACAAACTCCCCCGATGAAGCGATCGTCGAAAAAGAAACTTCACCAATAACCAACGAAACTATGGCACTAATTGAAGCAATTAGAACCAAAGCAAGTTCGGAAACACAAAAAGCAGGTGAATTTACTCGCGAAAAATATCTTGAAACAGTACGCGGCTTAAGAACAGAAATAGAAAAATTAGAATTTAAGCCAGAAGAAGTAGAACAGTCTTTCCAGCACATTCAAGAAGAAGCAGAAAAAAATTGGGAATCGATTACAAAACAAGTTCAAGATGTCGGCGATCGCCTCAGCGAAGCAGCTAAATTAGCTTGGGAAACTCTGACCCAACCAAAATCAGATTCTGAAAAATAAGTAAATATCGATCGTAATTTTAACCCACGCCGATCGCGATCGATCCGGTTGTGGGTAATTGCTCGTTTCTGGTAGAATATAGGGCAAATTCCCTCGATACGACTGGATAATTATGGTTACGATCTCTTCAAAAACAGAAATTTCCCTAGAAGAAATCGCTCGCTCTACCCGCAGTTTCGCGCGTCAATTGGCTCTACTCCCCACAGCAGCAAAAAACGAAGCCACCCTGGCGATCGCCGAAGCATTAGAAACCGCAGCACCCCAAATATTAGCAGCAAATCAAATAGATTGCCAAACAGCATTAGCAAACAATCTTCCCAAACCCCTACTAGCCCGTTTAAAATTAAGCGAAACTAAACTAAAAGCGGCGATCGCGGGAGTAAGAAACGTCGCTAAATTAGCAGATCCCGTCGGTAAAGTACAGATTAAACGGGAATTAGATGAAGGATTGTTGCTCGAGCGGGTTAGCTGTCCGGTTGGAGTGATTGGGGTGATTTTTGAAGCTCGTCCCGATGCTTTAATTCAGATTACTACTTTAGCAATTAAATCCGGTAATGGCGTAATTCTCAAAGGGGGATCGGAAGCACTTAATACCTGTGTGGCTATATCTGAAGCAATCGATCGCGGCCTGAGTAAGACTAAAGTCGATCCCGGGGCCGTTCGATTACTCACCACCCGAGCGGAAATCAAAGCCCTCTTAGCCCTAGATAAATACGTCGATTTAATCGTTCCTCGCGGTTCTAATAGTTTCGTTCGCTACGTACAAGAAAATACCAGCATTCCCGTTTTAGGACACGCTGACGGCATTTGTCACCTCTACATCGATCGACGCGCGGCGATCGACAAAGCAATAAAAATTACTCTCGATGCCAAACTTCAATATCCAGCCGCTTGTAATGCGATCGAAACTCTCTTAGTCCATCAAGATATTGCCACAGAATTTCTACCGAAAATCGCCACACTATTGCAACAAAATAACGTAGAATTAAGGGCCGACGCAACCGCCAGAAAATCGATCGATGTTGCTGCTGCTAGCGAAAGCGATTGGACGAGCGAATATAGCGATTTAATTTTGTCAATTAAGGTGGTGGAATCTTTAGAAGGAGCGATCGACCATATCAATACCTACGGATCTAAACATACCGACGCGATCGTTACTGAAGATCGGGATGCTGCTGCTAATTTCCTCAATTGTGTCGATGCTGCTAATGTTTTTCACAATTGTTCGACTCGCTTTGCTGATGGCTTTCGCTACGGTTTTGGGGCCGAAGTAGGTATCAGCACTCAAAAAATGCCACCACGGGGGCCGGTGGGTTTGGAAGGGTTAGTGACTTATAAGTATCGAGTTACTGGAAAAGGTCATATTGTTGCCGACTACACTGGCGAAAATCCTCAATCTTTCACTCATCGCGATCTTTAATTTCCTACACCTTAAACTCTAATTTATGGACTCTATCGAAATAAATAACATTCGTTGTTACGGATATACCGGATTCTTACCAGAAGAGAAAGTCCTCGGACAATGGTTTGAGGTAAATTTAACTTTGTGGCTCGATTTAGCACCAGCTTGCACTAGTGACGAGCTAGATAGTACGTTAGATTATCGCAACGCGATCGAGATTGTCAAAAAAAATATTGCCACTTCTAAATATGCTTTGGTAGAAAGATTGGCTGGAGCGATCGCTTCAGAAATTTTGCAATTGCATTTAGTTGAAAAAGTCAGAGTCAGATTGTCTAAATTAGCTCCACCGATCCCCGATTTTGGCGGTCAGATTACTATCGATATTGTCAGAGAGAAACTACAGTAAATATACTCAATCTCTTGAAGATGCAATCGGAATTTTCAGCAATTTTAACTAAGGAAATTAGCTCTAAATCTGGCAAATTAAAACTATAAAGTGCTCTTATCGGTACTGATTATAAAGCGATCGAGGTTAAGCCCGCATTAACCTCATTTTCAGGAGAGTGTATCAAGATGACAGGCAAATTTAATCATTTTTGGATTGCGGTTTGGCAATATCTCAATCAACCTATTTTAGATTCTAATTCTCAATCTATTTGGACACCAAAACGTTTTTGGTATTTGTATAAAATCGAGCTGTTAGAAAAGTGTTGGCAGAAAAAATGCGATTTCACCAGTAATAGCCGTTAAAAAAAAATTATACAAAATTATTTTTCAAAAAATATTTTAATTTGACTAGTTCGCGATCGTTTCGAGCTAGTTTTTTAGTATCTTAGGGATTATCTGCGATTAGTTATCATCTCGCTTCGCTCGCTACTAGAGACAATATTCATCAAGCGATCGCCTTGTCTGATACCTTTTTTTCCTTGTTGTTTTTCTAGCTCGGCTAATTGTTTGAGTAAAATTGCTGATTCTGGGGTTAATTTTCCTTTTTTTGCATCGCTCAAACTAGATTTTAAAATATCGTACCACAAACTATTACGATCGCTTTGTGTTTTTGAGTTAACTACATCAATTTCTGCACTTGCTACTATATGAGTCGCAGGACGATTGCGATCGCACATAATTGCTACTTCCCAAATATATCTTTTCCCTGTTTCTAAACCGGGTCGATCTTTGGGGAGTTTTACTTTCATTATTCCCGGAGTGGTTTCAAGTTCTATATTATAAAATAGTTGGGGTCGTTTGTTGGCATCTCGTTCGTAAATCGATAACTGCATCGGTAAAGATCGCTCTCGATCGACGTACCAAGCCAAAAGGGGATGTTGCGATTCTGTTTGTCCGACGTGGGTGTAAGGGGCTAATAGGGTCAGTGGTGTTTCAGCGTCGTTCCGACATTGTCCCCGAGAACCTGTCGCTCGAGTGTTTCCGCTAGGTGCAGATCCTTCTTGGGGTGGTTTATATTTACCTAGGGCTGAAGCTACAGCAGCACTTTGAATCAGTAAAATACTTATAAATAGCAGGCTAATGGATCTTTTTATCATTTTAGATTGCAAACTTATTTTAAAGGTTAGCTCGATCTGAATTTGAAGACAAATTATTTTTGCTTAATAATTTTTACTTACTATTTTACTATTGTTTTTTAGTTTTTATTTGAAGGGATCTGAGGGTTCGATATGTCCTCGTTACTAACAATATTTTTACGGATAATTTAGATTAAATATTTTATATTTCCTAAGTGTTATGCAAATTATATTTTTCTTACTTATCCCTCAAATTAAATTAGCTCGAGTCAAGTTTTTCGATCGATTTTAAATTAATTTAAATTTGTTTTATTAGGGATAACACATAATCTTTAAAAAGTCAAGAAAAAGCAGGGATTGAAAGGTTGCTCGATCCTATTTTTTCTAAAAGTTTAGGCGTTTCGCTCCTAAGAATTTAAATCTTGGGACGATCGATACTTGACTAGATACCCGGATTTATTATTAGCAGATCGAGAGATAGAGATGTTAAAAAGTTTAGCGATCTTCTTGGCAAGCAATTATTTATTTTGTAAGATATTAAAATCTAAAACTTCTAATATTTTCTAACTTATCTAAGAAGATCCTAAATTAAAATTAGATTGTTAATTATTATCGTCCCGATCGCTTTCGTTAAATTCTGATTCTAGATCGGAATTAGAATTTTGGGGATTTTTAAGTTGTTCTCTAGCTCGTTCCGGTGAAGGTTTAAACTTAGGTTGTCCGAAAGCATCGAAAAGACCGCTAAATTTGACAGTTACGCCGAAATAAGGGCCGCTTTGAGAACGATAACCAGTAAAATCGCGATCGTTAGCATCACCGAAAGCATATCCAACAGCAAGACGGAGATCGGAAAGAGGATAATAACCCAATTCTACGGATAAGCCATTTTCATGGTAATTTGCGCTAGGTTGGGAGATAAAACGACCTTCACCAGCTATTTCCCACTGATAAGCAAAACGATAAGTAGCGCGAAGTTGACCGAGAGTAATGATGCTGTGGTGAGTAAAATCTTCAGCCAAGAAAGTTGTCGAATCTTTGAGAGCTATTTTACCGTAAAATTCCCATCGCCAATTAGGAGAATAGATAGCTTCGGTTGCAAAGACGTGTTCTTGAGTTCCAGTACCGCTACCGAATAGAATAGTGTCGGGAATGGTAGAAGGATTTTGACGATATTCGTAACGCAATAAAGCATTAAACTTATCGTTGTGGGGATTGCGATAAGCCAAACCAGCTCTTAATTTAGTAGTACTATCTAAGTTAAGATCCACATTGGCAACGCTAAAGCGATCGAAGGTGGCTAAAGCAGTCAAAGATTCGTTTATTTTTCCGGCGATATTAAGATTAATATTAGTGTCGCTGCGTTTTTCATTATCGCGATGTTCCAACTTAGCACTAGCTAAAAAATCCGATTCGTCTTTATATTCGATCCCGAAACTATAAACATTACCGTTAATTATCCCCAAAACGGAATTGCTTTGACCGACAGCTAAAGCTTGAGAAAATTGTTGGTCGACATTATTGCGTCCGAATGCATTAAAAGCACGTTCGTAAGCGAGATCCATCCGCAACCCAGGGGCTATATTTAGCTTTTGTTTGAGGCCTAAAGTACCAATTCCAATTAACTGTCCGTCTACACCCCCAGAAATAGTATAACGGGCCGCTAAATTAGCATTAGTCCACAAATCGCGATCGCCCGAAACGCTTAAATTAGTAAAAGATTCCCCAGCAAATTGACCTCTAGTAAACCATTGTTGGTCTAAACCTATTTTAATTTTCGGAAGTACTTCCCAACTCAAACCTAGTAAAGTGCGATCGCCAAACACCGGATCGGTACTAGAAGAAATGGTAGTTTCGTTTAATGCTTGGAGGGTAATTTTTTTGGTAATGGGGACTTTTAAATTCGATCGCAACTGACTAGAATTAGTATCGATATTGGTTTGACGATCGGTTCGGTTTCTGTAGATCCAATCGACACTTAATTTAGCGATCGAGATTTGTTGTTGTATTCCGGCGGTGAGAGTGCTAACGTTAGTATCGACACCCAATCCTAAAATCGGATTTTCTGTGGGAGAGAAAAATTCTTCTAGTCCCGTAAAAGGAATTGGTGCGATGCCAAAATTTTCTTCGCGATCGTAATTGAGACGAAAGTTAGTTGTTGGCGATCCTTTTACTAAAACCTCGGCCCCGTATCTAGTTTGGCCCGGAACGAAGCTAGAAGTAGCATTGTTAGCAAATCCAACTCCTGTAGTGCGATAATAAATTTTAGTATTTAAACTTTCGAAAATTTTTGCTTCTAGTTCGACTCGATAAGCATTGCCATCGACAAATTCTCCGATCGCCGAATAATTGTTAGAATGAGCGTACTCTAAAATGGCGCGACTGTTTTCGGTAAAATAGAAAATTGCATCCGCACCGTATAATTCAAAATTGCGATCGCCTTTATCTTCTTTAATATAAGTACCAGAGATCGATCTTGGTTTTTGGGGATTGCGATCGAGATGATAAGTAGCTTTACCAGCGTAAATATGGGTATCGGTATTTTCGTGGTCTTCGTATTGATAGGTAACGACGATCCGACGCACTAATGTTTCTCCATCATCGCCGAGATCGGTTCTTAAAAGGGGATTAGTAAAGACAATTGTACCGCGATCGTAGTCGATATCGTAATCTATTACTCTAGTTAAACGTTTGCGATCGACAATAGTTCCCGGACGTAAAAATTCTTCTGACTCGATAAAAACATCTTCCGTACCCCTTGCTACTAAACGTCTTGAAAGGAAATAAGTTCCGCTCGTACCGTCGGGAAGTATAATATCTCTTTGAAAACCTTGAACGTTATTGGCAAAAAAGCCGCTAAATTGGAAAGGGCCTAAATTGTAATTACCTTTCAAACCGTGGAGTTGGCGAGTAAAAGCGGTGTATCTTTGGGATCTGGTGGCAAATTCTTGAGTACTGTAGTCCCCCCACATGATAAAGTCAGTATTGGCAAATTCGATCGGCGAAGATCGTTCTAAAAGAGCGTAAAAACTATCGATCGAGGGGGCAACTATTTCGTTTTGGGAACTATCTCCATAGAGAGGATAATCTAATTCTGTGGGTTGATAGGAACGAAATAAACGATTTTCTCCGTCTACATCTTCATTTAAACTGCGATCGCTGCGATATGCAGCAGTAAACGTCCATTGACCTAAATTTCCGGTAGCAAAAGCACCAGAAGTAAAATCAAATTCTGTTTCGTCTAGAGTGTTTTTAATGAGAAAATTGCGAAAGCGATCGTGATAGTTAGTTCCTTTCGTACCGATCCGCAAATCGGCAAAACCTGTTATCAATGGAGTGGATCTGAAGGTAGTTCCAAATCTAGTTTGGGTAAAAGCTTCCATTCGCAAAGCTTCGGCCGAAATTGTTACTAATTGAGGTTTGGTGTCCGATCGCAGTTTAACCTTAAATTTACCGTCGATCGCTTCGACTTGAAAGCCAGGAATGTCGGGTTTTGCATCGCTGCTAACAAATTTCCCGGCACTGGAGTGGAGGGTAACGAGAGTATTATATTTACTAGGGTTGCCATTTTTATCGTGAAATTGACCTGCTACAGTAGTTATCGATCTTCCATCAGCAGGAATGCTAGATTCTACTGTATTTATTTTGAAGCCAGTCGGCAAACCTGCAACCATTATTTTAATTGTTACTTCTGGCTGATTTTCTCCTTCTAAACTGGGAATGGCTGTTAAGATATTTTCTCCTTCTTTAAAAACAACCCCGTACCAAGTTTCTCTTACTAAACCTGTTTCGGTATCTAATTCGGTACGACCGATAAAAGTTGGGTCAATTTCTTCGCCGTTTACTATTAGTTTGATATCTCCATCTGCTGGGTATTGAATGACGATATCGCTGTGACCGTTTTTTAGCAAACTACCTGCTTCTGGGGTAATAAATTTTACTTCTTTATCGATCGGACTTTCAATTTCAATGATTTCTATTTCTGGAGTAAAATTATCTGCTTCATTAATAGTTCGATCGGCTGGATTAACTTCTATTATTTCTGGTAATTCTTCTGTTTCTTGAGGAGAGTCTACCTCAATTTCTCCAGTTTCTAAATCTGCTTGTGCCAAGCGCAGCTTTTGCAGCAGGTTAGTACTGTTTGAGTTTATTTTTTGAGGATTTTCGGCCCGAGCTGCTAAGGGTAAAAAAATTGTTTCGATCGCGGTTAAAAAGACAATCGATAAACAAAAATTAGTAAAATTAATTTCCGTAAATATTTTATTCTTCATTATTATTAATTACCTTGTCAGATGTGGGGCTAACAGCAAAATTCATCCGTACCATTCCCGACGGTGCTAAACGTACCAATCTCGATTTACTGTTGCGCTCTTTAAAACGAAGATTGGGAGCTAAACTATAACCTGGAATGCTAGTTAAATCTAAAGTTCCAGTATGATAGCCCGGCAAAACATTTTTAATTGAAAATACACCATTTTCATCGGTAGTAATACGATTGCCATCCTCTAAAAAAACTACCGCATTAGCCACTCCAGGCTCATCCTTTTGTTGTTCGCCATCAAAATTGCGATCGACAAAAACCCGCCCGACAATAATACCAGCATCGGAAATAATACCGCCGCGCACCCGTAATTTATAACTAGCAGGGCCGGCAGCAATTCGTCGATTTGTTGCGATACGATTGGCACTAACGCTAGCAGAATTAATGCCGCTTCCCCGCAAAGCATCGGGAGTTAATTCCGCACCATAAACAATATTTAAAACACCATTAGAAGGTAAATTACCCGTTACATCTAAAATGATTTGATTGCCATTAGTAGTAACGGTAATTGGCACATCAGTATCGCCGATTTTAGCCCGCACAGAATTAGTTTTAAAATGAAAGCCGTGAGGCAAAACATCGACAATTCTAATATTATTAATATCGTTAACAGTTCCGTTAGTAATTGTCAGACGATAAAGGACGATATCCCCAGGAGAAGCAGAAGCCCGATCGCCCGTTTTAGTAATAGAAATTTCTTGTGCTTCGCAAACATCTATATTGAGATCGAATGCTGTTAATACTAATCCGACAATTTCCGCATCTCTGATTTCAAGATCTCCGGTGATACTGCTAACTTCCCCTTCAGAAGTAGCGATCGTTCGTCCGTCTACAGCAGTAGCAGTATAACGAAGTAATCTCGGATTGTTCGGTTCTGGTTGACCGATCGTCAGCTTAATTCTACGCTGTTGATAAATAGATTCAGGCGGTACATCTACTAATAAGATATATTCCCTTCCCGGATCGGTTTGACCTCTACTAGTGTCGAATAAAAAATTGTATCTTCCCAGATCGTCTACAGGAAAAGGATTAATATTAGTGGTATTGGGCCCCAAACCTGCCGGAATATTATTATTAGGATCGTCAGGAAATTCTGTAGTAGTTAAATTGATTAAAGTTGTAAACCCTCCCGGGTTGGTCGGATCTCGATCGGCATTAAAAATACCAACGCTAAATCCGGTATAATCGTCTAAAATTTGTCCGTCACAACCAGTAATTTGACCCAAAGGATCGATTAAAGCACTGTTTAAAGGAGATACGATCGCCAGACGTTGCACGATCGCACCCGTTTCATCTTCACAACCGTTAACATCCAAAATAGTCGCGATCGCATTGGTTTGATTTGGTTCGATATCTTCAACTACAACTCGAATAGTTAAAAATAACTGTTGCGATCGAGGTATATTAACCGTAACTGCTGTGTTGCCAATTTCTTGTTGGGGGCTATTTCCAACTCGAAAAAAGACTTTTTCGATCGTACCCGGGCCGGTAATTCCGGTTTGTTGTAAAGTTTGTAAGTTAGGAAGGGTAAAATCTACTCCCCCCGTTCCCAAATTGGAGATTGTATAATTAAAATCTATTTTCGATCCGGTTTGAATTGAATTAGCTTGACCGTTGCGAAGATTGACTAATTCATTTCTAATACTGGTATAAACAGTATTTAATAACTCAGTTCGATCGTCTACAGTATTTTTAACCGCAACTTGAACGCTGGGTATGACTGTTTGTCCGGTTTGAGTGCTTTCAAGGTTAACTAAATCGCGAAAAGCAACTACTTCAGTATTGGTACTGATAAATACATTGGTTGCTGCCGTACTCGCCGAATTAGCCTCGGTAGCAGTTAAACCGATACTTTCTAAGAAAAACTGAGAAGTGCCGCTTAAAGCCAAAAATAAAGAGGTATCGCTCAGTAATTCAATGCGATCGGCCCGATCGGGTACTGCAATAATAATTCTTTGGCGGATACCAGTTAAAATTTCTTTAGTCGGTCGAGTATCGAGGGAATTAACTAACTGTTCGATCGCCGCTATACTTCCGGTTTCTGCTTCGGTAGAAGTCAAACCCAGTTGGATTAATTCGTTTTCTACCGCATCTATCAGTAAGCTAAGATTGTAGATCGGATTTCCCTGAGAATCGGTAATTACTGTCGCAGTAGTTTCGATCCTGGTCGTAACTTGCGCCAACTGATAATTAATTGGATTGGAAGTAGTATGAGTTGAAACGTTGTTTTGAGGATTGAGGTAAGTAGCGCGACTAGTATTAGAAATAATAACCTTGCTATTTCTGCCCCCGCGACACTGTAAAATAGTTTCAGCAAAAACTAAATTATTTGCGATCGAAAAGTTACCGCCCAATGATAAAATCAAAATTAACGATCGCAAGGTACGATTGAATGAGTTAACTTTTTGTTTTGGTTGTTGGTGAAACAAAGACTTTCTCCTTCTAAAAACTCGCTATCGCTCTTAACTGACAAGCTGCTAACTGTTTGCTATTGAGGTCACTAATTCGAGCTGCGATCGATGCAGTTCGAAACTCAAAACCCTTCGGCAAAGAGCTATCGACTGTCAAGTAAAGTGATAGTTACTAGGTTTCTTTCTTGCTAAGAAAGGGATACATATTGCGATGTTTGTATGGAGTCAAACGAAAAAAAAATACTTAAGTTTTTGGTGAAATGTTTCCGATCTTTCTGCTAAAAAGATCGGGATTTTTTTGTCCGATAAAATTCAGTCAAAACGGGAAATTTAGAGCGAATATAGTTAAAAACAACTCTCTAGATCGTTCCCGATTTTGCCAAGAAAAAAACATTAATTACTGTCCGAAAAAATTCGGTTAATAAACTTTAGCGAACTTTAGCTAAATAGCTAGCTTTTACTCGTTTGTTAGGAGAAACACTCTCTTTAAAAGTCCAACGAACGTGAGTATAAACTTCTGCCGGAGCTGGTTTTTCAGCCATCGTTCCATCGGCAAGTTTAACCTTAATTGTCGGATTTCGCTCGAAACTTTTACCATTATTAATACTGTAACTAATGTCAGCTTGAATAGTGCTTTTAGCAGAACGAATTTGATAAATAGTTTGCGGATCGATCGGCTGAGTAATAATTAAGTTGTTAGCCTCAGCTTTACCTTCATTTTTACCGACGACTGTATAGCGCAAAATATTACCCGGCATCACTTTAGTATTGTTAGGTAATTTTTGCCAAACCAGTGCTTTGCGGCCATTTTTTAGTCTTTGAATACCTTGACGATAAACAGTCAAATAAAGTTTAATATTCGGACGAGCGATCGAACCGACAATTGCTTCTTTTATTTCTTCTAAACCAGCCGAAGCGGGTAAAGTATTAATAGCCTGAAAAGATCCGATTAAAAATAAAGCACCGAGACCGATAGATAAGGATTTTAGTTTCACAACTTTTACCTCAAAAAGAATATTTAAGTAAGCAGGAAGACTATTTAATAAGTCTTCCCAAAGTAATAAAAATTAGGGAAGAAAAGAGCTAAAAAATCGATCTTTAGCTCCTTACAAAGACTAATTGACAGCAGGATTAGATGGAGTTGCAGAATTGTTAATTTGGCGTTGGAAAATTAAAGTTCCGTTACCTTGAGGTGCTACAGTACCTGCATTGTTAGTGTAAACAGGAACGTCACTGGCAACAGTAGTACCGCTAATATCGTTTACACCGTTAGCAACTGGTGTTGTAGTACCCTGAGAAGCATTAACCGTACCGATTACATTGCTAGTATCGATTTCTCCATTGCCATCGTTATCAGCAGCCCAGTTATTTCCAGCAGCAGCACCAGCACCGCTAGTACCTTCTTCAGTGATAATCACATTATTGGCGTTAAGAAGAACGTTATTAGAACCTACAGCAACTTCAGAAATATT
>CAYWIH010000075.1:0-24606 GCA_964458305.1 uncultured bacterium
ATGAAGGTTATCAGCCAGCTTTTCGATATCGGTGTTATTTTTGGTTCTAATAGCGGCGAAAATCGTGCCGAAGTATTGAAAAATATTAATCTAGAACTAGAAAATGGTGACTTTGTTTGCGTGCTGGGAGCTTCTGGCTGCGGTAAAACAACTTTATTGCGGGTTTTAGCCGGATATCAACAGCCAACCACGGGTAAAGTATTAGTATCGGGAAAGCATCATACCAAACCCGATCGAGATGTCGGTGTTGTCTTTCAGCGTCCTAATTTATTTCCTTGGCTCAGCGTCGCTAATAATGTCGAATTCGGGCCGAAAATGCAAAAAATGCCCAAATTAGACCGCAAAAAAACAGTATCCTATTATTTAGATATGGTCGGTTTGAGCGACGCGGCCCGTTTGTTACCTTATCAAATCTCGGGAGGAATGCAACAAAGAGCGGCGATCGCCCGTACTTTAGCGGCAAATCCGAAAATAATGTTAATGGACGAACCTTTTGGTGCTTTAGATGCTTTAACTCGCGAGTCAATGCAAAATAATTTAAGAGATATTTGGCAACAAACCCAAAAAACAATATTTTTTATTACTCATGATGTCGAAGAAGCTTTATTATTAGCAACTAGAATCGTTATCATGCACGCTCGTCCGGGCAGAATTGTCAATATTGTTGAAAATCCTTTTACTAAAGAATTGAGCGATCTGACTGCGGCTCAATTACGCACTAAACCTGAATTTATTGAAATGCGAGAAGGGTTGGTAAATAAAATTCATCAAGACTAATTTAAATAAAAACTTTTTTGTTTTTTAGTAAGATCGAGGAAAAATTAAAATGAGTTCCACTACAGAGAAAACTAATTCAAACGACGAATTCGAAAAAATTGTTACCGATTATCGAGAGTATCCTCACGAATTCAAAAGTCTAGTTATTGGCACGACTAATAAAGATGGGATACCCGATGCTAGTTCCGTACCTTTTTTAATGGATGAAGATAAAAATTTTTATATCTTTGTCAGCTTTTTATCTACTCACGCTAATAATTTGAAAGACACAGAAAAAGGTAGTATTTTATTTATCGAAGATGAAGCTAAAACTGCTAATATTTTTGCTCGCAAAAGATTAAGTTATGACTGTTCCTCAGTTATAATCCCAAGAAGCGATCGAGAATGGAATTCAATTATGGATAAGTTTGAAGAACGCTTTGGTAAAATTATTGAAGTTCTGCGTAATTTGCAAGATTTTAATTTGTTTAAATTAACTCCTTTAGGTGGGAGATTTGTAATCGGTTTCGGTAAAGCCTATAAAATCGAAGGAAACGATCTCAATAATTTAATTCACATTGGCAAAGACGGTTAAATAGGGAAGTATAATTAACGCTGAATTTTTATCTATTCCAAGGATAAATAAAAGCATCTCGATCGAAATTAGCTTTTGACTTTAGTTGTGACTAGATTATTTTTATCTTTTGCTGCTATTTTGGCAGGTTTATCGGTGGCTGCTGGAGCGTTTGCTTCTCACGCACTTAAAAATAGTTTGAGCCAAAGGGCTTTAGAGATTTTTGAGACTGGCAGCAAGTATCAAATGTACCATGCATTGGCTTTGCTGGTTGTAGGTTTGCTAGTTTATCGTAGCGAAGTATCCTCGACATTATTAAATACTGCTGGCTTTGCCTTTATAGCTGGAATAGTTTTATTTTCAGGCAGTCTCTACGCTCTTAGTTTAACCGGAATTAAATTGTTAGGATTAATTACACCCATAGGAGGAGTAGCTTTTTTAATCGGTTGGGGCTGTCTGGCTGTAGCTGCTTGGAATTTAGAATGAGAATTATTTAAATTATGGACGATTTACAATCTCGGACGATCGCGGTACAATCCCCAATAATTCCGGCGATCGGCGCGTTAATTCGCGATAATCCTGGAACGATATCGTTAGGTCAAGGAGTAGTATATTACAGTCCGCCAACTGCTGCATTAGCTAATTTATCTGAATTTTTTAGCGATCGAGAAAATCATAAGTATAAATCGGTTCGAGGCATACCGCAATTACTAACAGCAATTACCAAGAAATTAAAGCAAGAAAATGGGATTGAAATCGTTGCCGGAGAAAATTGTATAGTTGTTACTGCAGGAAGTAACATGGCATTTATGAATGCTATTCTCGCCCTAACAAATCCTGGCGATGAAATTATTTTACAACTGCCTTATTATTTCAATCATGAAATGGCAATTACTTTAGCAAATTGTCAGCCAATTTTAGTAGAAACGGACGAAAATTATCAATTAAAACCGGCAGCAATAGAACGAGCGATTACCGAACGAACTAAAGCTATTGTAACTATTTCACCTAACAATCCTACTGGAGCAGTTTATTCAAGATCGGCATTAGCAGAAGTGAATAAAATTTGTCGAGAAAGAGGTATTTATCATATTAGCGATGAAGCTTATGAGTATTTTACTTACGATCGAATCAAACATTATTCTCCGGGATCTTGCCCTCAAAGCCGCGATCGGACTATTTCTTTATACAGTCTTTCTAAAGCTTACGGTTTTGCTAGTTGGCGCATCGGTTATATGGTAATTCCCGATCGTTTATTAGATGGAATTAAAAAAATTCAAGATACAATTTTAATTTGTCCGCCAGTAATATCTCAGTATGCAGCTTATCAGTCTTTAGAAGTAGGAATTAGTTATGCAAAAGAACATCTTTTACAAATAAATAAGATTAGAGAAATGATGTTAAAATCTCTAGAAAGTATTGCCGATTTATGTACTGTTGCTCCTGCTGAAGGCGCGTTTTATTTATTTTTAAAAGTTAATCTTAAAATCGATTCTTTTGAATTAGCTAAAAAATTAATTGAAGTAGATCGAGTGGCTGTAATTCCAGGCAATACTTTCGGTATGGATCGGGGTTGTTATTTGCGAGTTGCTTACGGAGCGATCGATCTAGAAACTGCTAAAATCGCTATGACGAGGTTGGTTAAGGGTTTGCGTGCAATTGCTTCTAGGGAGCAATAAACAATTTCTCAATTGATTCGATCGAAAATGTACCCACTTGGGTAATATACTAACTCGATTTGGTTTTCTATACTAATATAAATGCGATCGAAATTAGTTTATGGAAACTCAAAAAAATCGTCAAATCTTACTATTTGTATTAGTTCTCAATATCATTTCTACAACTCTTCATTACACTGATAATGCTCTTTTCGTAAATTTATATCCCGAACCGGAATGGTTTACAACTGCTGGGGTATTTACTACTTTAATCTTGATGACACCAGTGGGAATATTGGGTTACTGGTTCTATAAGAAAAACCTTTTTTTACTGTCTTATTTTTGTTTAGTTTTTTATTCGTTTACAGGTATTTCTAGCCCGGGACATTATTTATATCCGATGGTAAATTCTATGTCTTTAAAAATGCATTTACTAATTTGGTGCGATGCTTTTGCCGGAATGTCTTTAATAGTTTTTATGATATATTCGGCATTTTTTTTACAAGAATGGCGCAAAAAAGAATTAATTTAGTCACTTATTTATCTACAAAAATACTATGTCTCAATACGCACATCACGAAACAATTGTCAATACTAAATGGCTGTTCGATCGCCTCGAAGATCCTAATATTCGTATTGTAGAAATGGGTCTAAATCCCGAACAATATTTACAAGGTCACATTCCTAATACGGTTTTTTGGAACGCTAATAAAGTCTCTTTTTCAGATTTAAGTATCAATTTAGACCGCAATCTTTGGGAAACTCTTTTGGCAATTTCTGGTATTAATAAAGATACTACCGTTATTGCAGTTGGTGGAGAATTTCCTGCTACTGCTGGTTTAATTTTTTGGTTGTTAAAAATCTTCGGACATAATAACGTGAAAATTCTTAATGGAGGAAGAGATAAATGGATCGCAGAAAGTCGTCCGTTAACAAAAGAAGAACCCACAATAACACCAAGTAACTATAATATTAAATCGCTCGATAACAGTTTGCGAGTTTTTCAGCCCGAAGTTTACGAATCTATAAATAAACAAGATACAGCAATAGTAGACGTTCGCACTCCTCAAGAATATTGCGGCGAAATATTTATGATGAAACCTCCTGAAAAAACAGAAAGAGGAGGACATATTCCCAGTGCAATTAATCTTTATTATGAAATAGCTTTAAATGAAGATAAAACATTTAAATCTTTCGAGGAGTTAGAAAATATTTACAGCGAAAAAGGCATAACTCGAGATAAATTGATAATTCCTTATTGTGCAGTTGGAGCGCGATCGAGTCATACTTGGTATGTTTTAAAATATTTATTAGGCTATCCTAACGTCAGAAATTATGACGGATCTTGGAATGAATGGAGTCGTCTCGAACGAATGCCCGTTGAAAAATAAAAAAAGGAATTAATTAAATGGAAAACGAAATAAAATATCAAATTGGTTTAGTTATTTATCCTAAAATGACCCACTTAGATATTCTCGGCCCTCATCAAGTTTTTACTTTAATTCCTAACGCGAAAGTTCATCTTTTATCGTGATGGAAGAATTAGGATTAAAATACAATTCAATAGCGATCGCATTGGCTGGGAGTTGTTTCTTAAACAATTTTTTTTATTTAAGGTTTAGGGCAATTTATTGGCGCGCAAGAAACTTCGATCGCTCTAATAATAGCAGTATCTTTAAATTCTTGAGTTTGGCGATATTCTTCAGATGTAGGGGGATAAATACCTGCAAAACCAACATTAAACCAATTAGTTCTAAATTTAATTCTACTGTCAGGGCGATCGGCAAAGGTTACGTATTCTCTAGATTCGCTAGCAGTATTATAAGATAAGGTTGCCTTACCATAAATAGCTTCAGCTTCTTTAATACTCGTGCCAACTTTTACCCCTTCTTGGGTTTGATAATTAGGATTGTCAGTCATTAAAATAGTTATTCGATCGGGATGTGAAGTAGTTCCGGCTAAATAAAGAATATAATATTGAGTAACTCCAGATTTACTAACTGCGATCGCATTAATATCTACCATAAAATTTGGTTCGTTTTTAAATTCAGTATTGCGATCGGATATTTGTTTAAGTTCGCCTAAAGTCATCCCTAATTTTGCATTGCCAATCCCTTCAGGTGAAATTATAAATTCTTCAGCTACAGCAGTATTATTGCTTTTTTCCAACTCAGAATTAGGTACAGTTTCGTTGTCCCACTCGACTTCAACTTTTTCGATTTCGCAGGCTGAAATTACTAATATAGCTAATAAAAAAATAATTGTTCTCAAATATTTCATACTCGCCGATCGTTTTGATTAATTTTAAGCAAAAAAAAATGTCCTAGATGCTTCCCTCGCAGCCACGAAGGAAACAAAAAAAACAATTCAGAAGTTAATTTTTAAGAGAGACTTTTAAACTATTAGGGTCTCCTAAATTCCCCTCTAAAACAACCCCGCGATCGTTAGCATGGAGATGGCGTAAAATCTTGTAAATCGATTCGATTTTGTCTTGAGATCCCGCTTTTTCGGCTAACTCAGATAAAGATAAAGGAGAATTAACACCCTTTAAAACATCGATCGCTTTATTTTGCAAATCTAATAAAGATGCGGCTGCTTTCTTACCGGCCTCTACACCTGGCTGAAGGTAGGCATTAATATTAACTAAAGAAGCATACAAACCAACAGCGCGATCGTACAATGCAATTAAAGCACCGACATTAAAAGCATCTACTTGAGGAATAGTAACCGTAATCGAATCTCGTTGATTTTCAAAAAGTGCTTGACGAGTACCTTGTATGAAACCAGATAAGAAATCTCCAGAAGTAACTTCCGGTTCGATTTCTAATTTGTTACCTTCGCGATCTTTGAGAACTTCGATAAAAGTAACAAAGAAATTATTAACACCTTCTCTTAACTGTTGTACGTAAGCGTGTTGGTCGGTAGAACCTTTATTTCCGTAAACCGCTATCCCTTGATGTACGATATTACCGTCGAGATCCTTTTCTTTACCCAAAGACTCCATCACTAACTGTTGCAAGTAGCGACTGAACAGCAGCAAACTATCTTTATAGGGTAAAACTACCATATCCTTTTCCCCTTTGCCGTTGCCAGTATAGTACCAAGCTAAAGCCAATAAAGCAGCAGGATTAGTTTTAAGATCTGGCTTTCTGGTGATATTGTCCATCGCTTTAGCACCGTCCAACATCCCTTGAATGTCGATACCTTGTAAAGCTGCATCTACTAAGCCAACTGCAGACATTTCCGAAGTACGTCCCCCCACCCAGTCGTGCATGGGAAAGGTTGCTAACCAGCCTTCAGACTTAGCTTGCTTATATAATTTAGACCCTTCACCGGTAATAGCCACCCCATGAGAGCCAAAATCGATATTTTGAGCCTTATAGACTGCTTGTGCTTCTATCATCCCGTTGCGAGTTTCGGGAGTACCACCAGACTTCGAGATAACGATCGTCAGGGTAGTATTAAGCCGATCGCCTATTTTTGCTAGAGTTCGATCGATTCCCGCCGGATCGGAATTATCGATAAAATGGATTTGTAGCGGCGGATCGATATCTGCTAAAGCTTCTGAAACGAATTGAGGCCCCAAAGCAGATCCGCCGATGCCGATCGAGAGTATATCGGTAAATTTCTCAGCCCCTGGAGGATGTATCTCCCCGCTCAGTACTTTATTACAAAAAGTTTTGATATCTTCAAGATTTTCAATTATTTCCTTTTTTAATTCTGGAGTGGGGGCCAAATCTGGATCGCGCAGCCAATAATGTCCCACCATGCGATTTTCGTCTGGGTTGGCGATCGCTCCTTTTTCTAAAGCTGCCATATCTTGAAAAGCTTGCTCAAATTTAGGCAACATTTGCTCTACAAAGCGATCGTCGAACCTGACTCGGCTCACATCTAAGTAAAAGTCCAGTTCCTTATCATAAAATAACCAGTCTTGGTAGCGTTGCCAAAGTGCCGCATTGTCCATAGTATTTTAATTAACCTTTCTGTGCGCTACTTGTTAAGTTTAGATATCTTTGGCTTCTGGGGCTTTGAGTTTTTAGTTTTTCTCCGGTTTCGCTGCCAAATATTTCGGTTATTTTTACTGAAAAATTTCTAAATCGGCAAAAATAGAGTTGTTAATTGAGCCAGACAATGTCAAACTATCTACTAAAAGATCTTTTTGAGATATAAATAAACCATGAGCAAGCTTCGTAATTTCTTGATCGGTGCTGGTATTGCTACGGTTGGTGCTGTAGGTACTAAAATGGCTGTAGATTATTTTAAGCGCAAAAAAGAAGAAGAGGAGGCTTCAGAACCTGTTGAAGCGGCAGAACCTTCTCTTTTATCCGAAGAAGAAGATATAGATACCGATTCTTTATCCTCTGAAGAAGTTGCTTTTGTCACCGTAGATCCTAATTCGGTTCAAGATTTCCTCGATCGCAGTTTTGGATCTCCCGGTCGTTACGTCCCGACTCGTCCCCCTAAAGTTTTTGACTATCAAGGTCAACAATATATGGTTATTTGGGCTTACGACAATAACAAGGAAAAAAATCAGATGCTAAGTTTTA
Organism: uncultured bacterium; assembly: GCA_964458305.1. Classification (GTDB taxonomy): domain Bacteria; phylum Cyanobacteriota; class Cyanobacteriia; order Cyanobacteriales; family JASJDA01; genus JASJDA01. The sequence continues at coordinate 7,536 of CAYWIH010000075.1, forward strand.
TCTATACCGATGAAGGTCGCAAAATGATTGGCAGCGTGGGATACACTACCGAAGTTACTGATTATAATATTAATATGGAAGAAACGCCCTTTGCTGTCGAAGTTAATGACGAACAAATAACTAGCGGTCAAGGACAAACTGATGGAACCGAAGAGGTCGATTTTGTCTTAGCTGGTTCTTAGTTTCATTTCCTTTTCAAGACTACAAATATTTCTAGCTTAAAAATAAATAGCAGCCAGGATTTTTTCAGCTTAGTTCTAAAATCATCTTGGCTGTTTTAATTTAATTTAATTATTCGATAAATGTGGCAATAATAAATTTTTCTAAGCAGATATGTGCTTTTCGCGCCATTTTCTCAAATCTTGCGCCCAATTATAAGCTCTTTCTATGTATTCTGCTGCTTTAGCTTTATATTCTGGTTCTGGTAATAAAGATTCCCATTCTTTAACCTGATCGCTTTGTAATAAGACTTTTTCTACTTCTTGACGATCGTCGGGGGTTTCGGCTAAGACTTTAAGGGCAACTTCGACATCTACTTCCCAAGTATCTACTTCTTTGGTGGGACTGTTAGCAAACTCGGAAGATTGATGAACTTCCTGCTGAAATTTTTGATATCTTTGTCTGTAGAGTTGTTTTTGTAGTTCGATTAAATGCTCTTCGGAAGTAGCTACGTCCATATCGTTAGCTGCATGAGCGTTACCTTTTCCGTTACCGTTGGTTTGACCGTTACCGTTGCTAGCTGCTACAAGATCTTCGCTATTGTTTTCTTCGTTTTGCCAGTCTAAGGGCTTAGCTTCATCAGTATTTTTAGCTAGAATATTGTCTTCATCTTGATTGTGACCGGCTTGTTCTGAGTCTGCTTCTGGTTCGATTTCTTGGCTGGCATTATATTTCATCGATTTGCCCGTACCTAGCAACACTGCTAAGCCAGTTACCGATAAAGCTACCATAAACCCGATCTGGATCAGTTGGGGTGTTAAGACTTTTTTCTTTTTATCTTCTTCAGCCGCCCGAGCTGGCAAGATAGATCCTAATAGAAGTAAGTTAATGGTAATTATGGCTATTAATTTTTTGGTTCGTTTGTTCATTTGGCTAATTTCTCTCTAACTCTATACTTTAAAATTTTATCAATGGTCGTTTCCAACAGCAGATTATTAAATGAAACAATAATTCATTAATTATCACCGATCGATATCTTACACTATTTTATCTTGTCTTTTTATTTACACAACAGTTATTTTGTTTACAAGGGTGAAAATTTTTGATAAACATTAGCTGGCAAGGAGATTTTTTTTTGCTAATTATCAAAGTTATTTACTTCGATGGATTGTTTTAAAACAATCCCTCCTTTATAGTTAAGATTACATCTTATTATTGCTACGATGAGCGTCTGCAGCAGCAAGAATTGATTCTGCAAAAGCGATCGCATCTCTAGCCGAATCTCCTGCTGTAAGTTGAGCTAGTTCTTCCCGTCTAGTGTCGTGATTATCTAATACTTCTACCCTGACTACTGTCCTGATTTCTGATAAATTTAGCTCCTCATTTGGGTCAGATCCTTCAATAATTTGTTTGCGAACGCGAAAATGAGCGTCTGCCATTGCTGCTACTAGAGGCTGGTGCGTAACGCATAATATTTGTTGTTTTTGAGAAAGTTTATGAAGTTTTTCTGCGATCGTGCGAGCAACTTTACCCGATACTCCGGCATCTATTTCATCAAATACTAAAGTTTGACTTGCCCCTTCTGATGAGGAAAAACTTGCTTTTAAAGCTAATAAAAAACGACTCATTTCTCCTCCCGAAGCACTACTAGCAAGAGGTTGGATTTTTTCTCCGGGATTGGGACTAAAATAAAATGTTACTCGATCTGCTCCAGTACCACTAATTTCTATTGGGTCGATCGCGCATTCAAAAACTACTTTATCCATCGCTAAAGGTTTTAGCTGAGTAATTAATTGTTTTTCTAATCTTTGAGCCGCTTCTTGTCTCAATTTTGTCAGTTTTTGACATTCTTCTTGCAAAAATAATTTCGCTTTTTTCCATTCTTTTTCTAACTTTTCAATTTTTTCTGTAGTATTTTCTAACTCATTTAATTCTTCTTGAAGTTTCTCGTAATATTGTATGGCTTCATTCAAACTAGGCCCGTATTTGCGACAAATTTGCTTGAGAGCAATTATTCTTTCTTCTGTTGCTTGTAAGGTTGCTGGATCTGCTTGTAAACTTTCTCCGTAAGCATTAATTTGATGACCGGCTTCAACTACTTGAGCGATCGCAGTCCTGACCATTTCTAATAATTGATTTAGTTTTATATCATAATTTACCATCGCTGTCAAAATTGATTCGACTTCTGCTAAGAGATCTGCTGCGGCTAGAGAATCGCGATCGTTTTGATAGAGGGCTTGATAGGCTCGATAGCTGAGTTGTTGTAATTCTACTACATGAGCGAGACGCTCGCGCTCGATTTCTAAATTTTCTAATTCTAGGTTATCTGTTACTTCAGCCGATTCTAATTCTTTAATTTGATATTTAACTAAATCTAGTCTGTGCAAACGTTCTCGTTCGCAACTGCGACTTTTTTCGAGACTCGAGCCGATATTTTGATAAAATTGCCAAGCAGAGGTGACTAATTGTTTTTGTGCCAGTAAAGGTTCGCCACCGTAAGTATCAAGTAAATCCCTTTGTTTGCCGGGAATCATCAATCTAACAGTTTGATTTTGAGCGGTAATTTCAACTAAGCGATCGCGCAAATATTCTATTAATTGACGATTTACCAATACGCCGTTGACGCGCGATCGGGATCTCAAGCTAGACTTAGTAGTGGTAATTTCTCGAGAACAAACTACGCTACCCTCTTCTAAGGGTTCGATTTCCCGTTCTCTGAGCCACTCTATCAGAGAGCTATCGGCACTCATAGTTGCCTCGATCGAGGCTCTTTTAGTTCCAGTGCGAATCGTGCGAGCATTGACTTTACCACCTAAAACAATGTCAATCGCGTCGAGAATAATTGATTTACCAGCTCCAGTTTCGCCGGTAATTACATTTAAACCGGCAGTGAACTCCAATTCTAAATCGTCGATCAAAGCAAAATTTTTAATTCGTAAAAGCAAGAGCATCCTTTAAAAACTCGATAAGCTAAATACAAGAGTAAAGATCGGTAGCAAAATTGTTACAATTATTTACACGTTCGGACCAAGCAGCTATTATTAACCCTATGCCCCAACAAACATTATCCCCACCAATAAAGTTATCAAAATCGATCGAAGCCGAGACTAATCTAACAAAAATCACGACAAGGCAAGGATGGGTAATAAACAACGATACCTCTGAGGACAGTTGGCGGTACGATCCAGAGAAAGTTAAAGTTTATTATCGCAAGCGTCTTTTACAGGTATTGGTTAGATTTATTAAAATCGTCACCCCAGCAGTATCTTTTCTTTGGAGTATCTGGTGGGACAAAATTAGCGGTAGATCCAAACAAAACGAAAAACGTCGAGCCATTCAGCTCAAAGAAATTTTAACCCAGTTAGGGCCGGCTTATATCAAAATCGGACAAGCACTCTCAACCAGACCGGATTTAGTCGCTCCTACCTACCTCGAAGAACTGACTCAACTCCAAGATCAATTACCGGCTTTTTCGAACGAGATTGCATTTCGTTTCATTGAAGAAGAATTGGGTTTTCCCCCTGAAGTTATTTATAGCGAACTTTCTGCCGATCCGATCGCTGCTGCCTCTTTAGGACAAGTATATAAAGGCAAACTAAAAACTGGCGAAACCGTCGCGGTAAAAGTGCAGCGTCCCGATTTGTGGCGACGGATAACTTTAGATATATATATAATGAGAGGTCTGGCTTCCTGGGCGCAAAAAAATATTAAAAGCTTGCGATCGGACTTAGTCGCGATTACCGACGAATTGGCCGCTCGAGTTTTTGAAGAGATGAACTACGTTCAAGAAGCAGAAAACGCCGAGAAATTTGCCGAACTTTACGGACACATCGAAGAAATTTACGTACCCAAGATCTATCGTCAATACACCGGAAGGCGAGTTTTGACTATGGAATGGGTAAGCGGTACGAAACTAACTCAAATCAGGCAAATAGAAGCCCAAGGAATCGATGCCACCCATTTGGTTGAGGTGGGAGTAGAATGTTCTTTAAGGCAGTTGCTCGAACACGGTTTTTTCCATGCCGACCCTCACCCTGGTAACCTGTTAGCGATGCCGGATGGTAAATTAGCTTATCTCGATTTTGGCATGATGAGCGAAATTAAGTCCTACCAGCGTTACGGCTTGATCGAAGCGGTAGTTCACCTAGTAAACCGAGATTTTGAAGCTTTAGCAAAAGATTACGTTAAATTAGATTTTCTCACTCCAGATACTAATTTAGAGCCGATCGTACCTGCTTTGGGCGGCGTATTTAATAATGCTTTAGGTGCTAGCGTAGCGGAATTAAATTTTAAGAGCATTACCGACCAAATGTCGGCGATCATGTACGAGTTTCCTTTTAAAGTTCCTGCTTATTACGCTTTAATCATTCGTTCGATGGTAACTTTAGAAGGAATTGCGATTAATATCGATCCTAATTTTAAAGTCCTCAGCAAAGCTTATCCTTATATCGCCAAACGGTTGTTAACAGATTCTTCTCCAGAATTACGAGCTTCTTTGCGAGATCTTTTATTTAAAGGTGGTAGTTTTCGCTGGAATAGATTGGCAAATTTATTGCGGAATGCCAAAAATTCCCAAGATTACGATTTTGAAATGTTGCTCGATCGCACTTTAGATTTTCTGTTGTCCCCACGCGGTGCTTTTATTCGGGAACAATTAGTAGATGAAGTAAGTAACACTATAGATATTTACGGGCGCAGAAGTTGGTTTAATTTTACTAGTTCGATTCGAGAACAAGTTGGAGTTGCCGTTCAAGAAACTCCCCCTGATTTGCAAGATCGCAATCAAAGTTTGGAACAAATTAAAAATATTTTGACGATCGTGCGCGAAACTCCCGGATTCGATCCGATGAAGTTAGTGCCATTAGTTCCTAAAATATTAACCAAGTCAGAAACTCACGAAATAGGACAAAAAATTTCTCAGAGATTGGCTCAAAAAGTAGCAGCTAGGTTAATTCGCAATTTTTTAGTCGAGGAAGAACCTAGCCAAGATCGTCGGTATTCTTCGAATACACAAACCTATCGAAATTACACCTTACCACCAGCAACAAATTAAAAATAACAATCTCTTTTTGCAATTATCGGTTACTCTGCGATCGGTAATTGCGCTTTTTTTGGGCTCGGATCTGCTCTGTTGAGATCGATCTACTTAAGAATATTGAAGAATATACCTCAATAAAATTAAAAATAAGCGATCTTAAGTGTGAATTTTATCTTAAGATTAACAAATAAGAGAATCAATTATTGTTTGATAACTCGATGTCTAAAAAAACAATAAATAGATAGATAGATAAATCAGGAGGAAATTTATGGCACTCGTACCAATGCGACTGCTTCTCGACCACGCAGCAGAAAACAGCTACGGTATCCCTGCATACAATGTTAATAACATGGAGCAGATCCTAGCAATTATGCAGGCAGCCGAAGAAGCTGATAGCCCTGTAATTTTGCAAGCATCTCGCGGTGCGCGCAAATACGCTGGTGAAAATTTCCTGCGTCATTTAGTACTAGCAGCAGTGGAATCTTATCCTCACATCCCCATTGCAATGCACCAAGACCACGGTAACAGCCCTGCTACTTGCTATTCGGCAATTCGTAACGGCTTTACTAGCGTAATGATGGATGGTTCTTTAGAAGAAGATGCTAAAACTCCTGCTAGCTTTGAATATAACGTTAACGTAACTGCTGAAGTAGTAAAAGTTGCTCACTCAGTTGGTGCTAGCGTTGAAGGAGAATTGGGCTGTTTGGGTTCTCTCGAAACCGGTCAAGGTGATAAAGAAGACGGTCACGGTTTTGAAGGTACTCTCAGCAAAGATCAATTATTAACTGACCCCGACGAAGCAGTAGAATTCGTAGAACGCACTCAAGTAGATGCTTTAGCAGTTGCGATCGGAACTAGCCACGGTGCTTATAAGTTCACTCGCAAACCTACTGGAGAAATTTTAGCGATCGGTCGTATTGAAGAAATTCACAAAAAATTACCCAACACTCACTTAGTAATGCACGGTTCCTCCTCCGTACCTCAAGAGTGGTTGGATATGATCAATCAATATGGCGGTAAAATTCCTGAAACTTATGGCGTACCTTTAGAAGAAATTCAAAAAGGTATCAAGAGCGGTGTAAGAAAAGTTAACATCGACACTGACAACCGTTTAGCTATTACTGCTGCTATTCGCGAAGCAGCTGCTAAAGATCCTTCTAACTTCGATCCTCGTCACTTCCTCAAGCCTTCGATCAAATACATGAAACAAGTTTGCTTGAAACGTTACGAAGCTTTTGAAACTGCTGGTAATGCTAGCAAGATTAAGCAAATGACTTTAGATGATTTTGCTGCTAAATACGCTAAAGGCGAATTGTCTGCTGGAAGCAAGAAAACAACTGTTGCTGTTTAAGTTTTCAGAGCAATTAGTTTAAATTAATAGATATTTTGGGCGGCTTTTTAGCTGCCCATTTTTCAAACTGCCTTGCAATAACTGATGGGGTGTTTTAATATTTCTCAACAAATACTCGATGCTGTAAAGAAGGCATTTGTTGACGAATTTGTTGCAAACGATTGGGATTTATTTCGGCGATCGCAATTCCGGGTTCTTCTCCTGCATCTGCTAAAATAGTACCCCAAGGATCTACAATTGTGGCGTGACCGTTAGTAAAGCGTCTTTCGTAGTGATTGCCAGTTTGTGCTGGTGCGATCACATAACAAGTATTTTCGATCGCCCTAGCTTGCAATAACACTCGCCAATGATCTTTTCCAGTATAAGCAGTAAAAGCAGCAGGAATAAAAATAATATCCGCACCTTGACTAGAAAGATGGCGGTACAATTCTGGAAAGCGCACGTCATAGCAAATAGAAACACCGATATTGCCGAGTTGTTGGGAATTATAGATTGGCGGTAAGTTTTTGCCTGCCATAACGGTGCTAGACTCGTGATAGGTGTTACCGTCGGGTACGTTAACATCAAATAAATGTACTTTTTGATAGCGAGCCACTTCTAAGCCGCTCGGGTCGATTAATATTGCAGTATTGTAGGCTTTATTTGCATTTCCTTCGACTGGAATGGGAAAACCACCCCCTAAAATAGTTATCTGGAAGCGTTGTGCCATTGTTTTGAGAAATTTTTCGACACGGGGGGCGATCGCTGCTGCTTTTGCTAGTTTATCTTCTTCTTTTCCCAAAAAAGCAAAATTTTCTGGCAAGCCAACTAATTCCGCACCTCGACGCACGGCTAATTCGATGAATTCTTCTGCTTCGATCAGATTTTTTTCTAGATCTGGCTTGCTTGTCATTTGGATCGCGGCAGCGAGATAAGATTTCATTAGTCGTTTCTTTTTCCCGTAATATACTAATATTAATCAAATTTTGAGCTAATCTACCTACAACCACTGTAGGAGACGATCTTAGCCCGATATCGATAATATCTTAGTTGTTTGCTAATTTAGCAGTAGGTTTTACTTTAGCTGAATCTGGACTATTTATCGAAAATCTTTTATTATTTTAACGAAAAGATTGGTTCTAGTTTTTTGCTAGAACTTTAAGTTGGCCGATCGCAACAGTCGATCGATAAAATCTATGGTGGGATTGGATAAGAATTATTTTCAGACTAAAATTAGAAAGTTAATTATTAGTTTTGGCAGAACTTTACTTTGGCAATTAGAAAAAATAATTAGCAATTATTCAGCGATCGGCGATGCCTTATTTTTCGATCCTTACCAATTTGATTGGGTCAAAGATTTAGAGGCTAATTATCCCGTCATTCGTGCTGAATTGGATAATGTTTTAAAATATCAAGATAATTTACCTAATTTTCAAGATATTTCTACCGACCAAAAAAGCATTACTAACGACGATCTTTGGAAAACATATTTTTTATACGGTTACGGAATTAAAGCAGAAGGAAACTGTCAAAGATGCCCGGAAACGACTAAATTAATTGAAAATATTCCCGGGATGAAAACGGCTTTTTTTTCGATTTTATTGCCTGGAAAACACATTCAAGAACATCGCGGCCCCTATAAAGGTATTATCAGATACCATCTCGGTTTGATCGTTCCCAAATCAAAAGAAAATTGCCAAATTAGAGTAGGTAATGAAGTTCGTTCTTGGCAAGAAGGAAAAAGTTTGCTGTTCGACGATTCTTTTCCTCATGAAGCCTGGAATAATACCGATAGCATTCGTGTAATTTTGTTTTTAGATATTGTCAGACCGATCGCTTTTCCTGTTTCGATAATAAATAACTTACTCATAGAATTAATCGCTCGATCGCCTTTTGTTAAAGACGCTAATGTCAATCAAAAACAATGGGAAAAACGTTTGGATAATTTGGTTGCTAAAGGCGATCGCTAGGTAAATATTTAATTGTAAATAAAATTGACATTTTTGCTGAAATCAAAGTTTTTCAATTAATCTAGTAAAGTGCTATACAATGGTTTTTTCTTGTTTTTTGCAGAATGTGGACGTAGATTTACTTGTTGCAACCTAGAAAGTTATAATCTTTGATGTCCTATCTGAAGTACACTTGATAATGGATTTATTATTCAAGAAAGCTGCCAATTTTTTCTATTTGGCTTCTTTAAAAGAAGATGCTCTATCTTTTGGCAAGCAAGCAGCAGAAAAAGCAGACGAACTCGATCGAATAGCATCCGATAAAATAGAAGTTTATGGTGGCTCTTTTCTTAATTACGCATACAATAATTTTAGTTTAAATAAGATTATTGCTTGGATTCCCCACCATCTTATCAGCAGTTTATTGATATTTGGTGTAATTTTTTTGATTGTTAAGAAGATAACTTCCAAAAAAGATAAAGTAGGATCTTTTCTAAACAATATTAATCAAGATATCACTAAAATATCGACTACAGTCGATCGCTTAAATAGTTTATCCAAAGAACAAGTAGATTATTTAGAGGGAAACTTAGAAGAAATCGCTAACGATCTCCGATTTATTAAATATCAAATGTTTGAGACAGAAACTTCCCTACAGAAGTATCAAAATAAAATTAAACAAATAGAAATAGTCGCATCGGATATGGCTAACCGAGTTCAGTCTGGTAAAGCAGCAGAAAAATTAATTCCAAAAATTAGTCAATTAAAGAAAATAATTGGCTCTTATTCTATAATTTAGTTTTGAGTTAAAATATTTTATTCTGTCTGTGGAGAAGCAATCAAATCTCCGCAGATATCTTTATTTTTTGAAAATGAATCGCAAACAAAGAGCGGAAATAGCCAGAGAAACCCTAGAAATTATCGATCGAGGTATTTATTTAAACAAAAAAAACGAATCGATCGAATTAAGTCAAGATTTAGCAAAAGCCACAGAAAACAGCAAACATTATCGACCGGAAATGTTTGAGGATATTTTTTTAGAAGTAACACAAATAGTTAAAAATAATTCGCAAAAAAATCAAACTACATTTGAAATTAATAACGAAACTACTTTACAAGCAGCCAAAAGATTAATAGTAGATTTAGAAAAAAAAGATACAATTTGTTTAAATTTTGCTTCGGCTAAAAACCCCGGAGGAGGTTTTATTAACGGTAGTAACGCACAAGAAGAAAGTTTGGCGCGATCGAGCGGACTTTATCCTTGTATAAATCAAATGCAAGCTATGTATCAAACAAACAGAAATTTAAAATCTTGTTTATATACCGATAATATTATTTATTCTCCGCAAGTTCCCGTTTTTCGCGACGATAATGGCAATTTACTAGATTTTTATTACTTACTTTCTATTATTACTTCTCCTGCAGTAAATGCTGGTGCTGTACTGCGATCGAAAGAAAAAATTAGCCCAGCAGAAATTAAAAATGTTATGTCAGAAAGGGCCAAGAAAGTTTTGGCCGTTGCAGTTATTAATAATTATAAAAATATAATTTTGGGTGCTTGGGGCTGCGGAGTTTTTCAAAACTCGCCTCGAGATATTGCTGAAATATTTTATAACCATTTAGTTAAAAACGATTATTTCAAAAACTATTTCGATCGAGTTGTCTTTGCTATTTTAGATAATTCTCAAGGATCGCAAACCATCGGGGCTTTTGAAAATATTTTCAATTCACCTGGCTAAAACCGCTCGAAATCGTTATTTTTGCTCGAGCTAAATTAACTTAGTATTTTGTTACTAAATTGTCACCATAAATCTTTAAGATAAAAATAACATTGAAATTTTCCAGTATTTATTTAGCGACGGCGATCGCCCTAGGGTGCGGTTGCTGCTTTTTATATCATAGCGTTATTGCGATCGAATATTTGTCAATCTTAACTTTATAACAAGAATCGCCGACTATTAAAATTGAAGATAAATAATAGGGATGTTATGGGAGTTGTGGTGATGAGTAGCAATAATAACGATGCTATTTTGCGAAGAAAAGAAAGATTGTTCGATCGCTGGGCACCGAATTACGATATTTTATTGACGACTGTATTTTACCAAGCCATTCACAAGCGGCTGATCGAGCATTTAGAACTGCCAGAAAAAGCGCGCGTCCTCGACCTCGGTTGCGGGACTGGAAAGCTCTTAAATCGTCTTGCCGGACAATTTCCGGGACTTTTTGGGACGGGAGTGGATTTATCTACGAAAATGCTGCGAGAAGCTAGAAATAGTAAAAAATATCGCGATCGATTAATTTTTGTCAAGGGAAATGCGGAAGCTTTGCCTTTTTTTGACGCTCAATTTGATGCTGTTTTTAATACTATTAGTTTTTTACATTATCCCGATCCAAAACAAGTTTTTTCCGAAGTCAGTCGGGTATTAGTTCCGGGAGGTCGTTTTTATTTAGTAGATTATATTGAAGCTGATGGTATTTTTTCTTTGAATTATTTTCGCTTTTTCGGCGGTGGCATAAAATTTTATAGCCCAGAAGTAAGGGAAGAAATGGGAAAAGATGCTGGTTTAGAATGTTCGGGTCATTATTATTTATTAGGGCCGATTTTATTAACTATTTTTACTAAAAAATGAGCGATCGAGAAACTCTAATTATTTTTACTCGCTATCCTGAAGCTGGCAAGACTAAAACCCGCACTATTCCAGCTTTAGGCCCGGAAGGGGCGGCAAAACTTCAGCAGGAAATGACCGAACATACTTTAAAATGGGCAAAACATTTGCAACAAAAAAGATCTGTTTCCATACAAGTGTGTTTTACTGGCAGTTCTCAACAGTTAATGGCAAAATGGTTGGGTCAAGATTTGGTTTATTTGCCTCAAAGTGATGGAGATTTAGGAGATAGAATGATCTCTGCTTTTAAGTCTTGTTTCGATCGCGGTATAAATAAGGTTGTAATCATCGGTATTGATTGCCCGGATCTCGATGCTAGTTTAATGTCAGAAGCTTTCGATCGCTTAGATAATAATTGCGATTTAGTTTTAGGGCCGGCTGAAGATGGGGGTTATTATTTAATCGGTTTGAATGGTTTAATTTCCGAACTATTTTTAGGTATTGATTGGGGGACTTCTAAAGTTTTAAACCAAACTAAAAATATCGCCGATCGCTTGAATTTGAAGGTGGGCTATCTAAAACTACTCAATGATGTCGATCGCCCCGAAGATTTACCAATTTGGCAGCAATATAACCGAGATATTTTTAATTAACTATAGCCCTTTATCTTAAACTAAATCCCAAATAAAAAGAGCGAGCGATTGATTTGTTTTTTTGAGTAAAAAGACTCGATCCAATAATTGATTTTTATCAAAAAAATCTCAAAAATGATGTTAGAATTTGAACCGAATTTTAAGATTATTTTTTAAAACTTATTAAAAATAATGCAAGTAGATTTCTATAATTGGAATGGAAATTTCGATCCGAGTCGATCGACTTATCTAATTACTCACGGCTATCAAAGTAGCGGGACGACAGACTGGATCTTAGAAATGACTAATAATTTGCGTTTGACAGATCCAAATTCAAATATAATTTCTGTAGATTGGTATAGCGGTGCAAATACTTTAAACTACTCAATTGCTGTCGATAATACCCTAATTGTCGGCGATCGCATTGCAGAATATTTAATAAATAGCGGAGCTAACCCGCAAACAACTCAATTAATCGGTCACAGTTTGGGGGCCCACATTAGCGGCATAGCAGCAGATCGCTACGACGCACTCACGGGTACGGCGATCGATACTATAGTAGGTTTAGATCCTGCAGGGCCGAGTTTTGAGGGAGATTGGTTTACAAGTGCTAAGCCTTTATCTCAGCGTTTGGATGCGACTGACGCGCGCAGGGTAATTGCTTTTCATACTAGCGAAACTTTAGGTTTTGACGCTCGTTTGGCAGATTTAGATCTTTATGTTAATTGGGGCGATTGGTTTCAACCGGGACAGTGGAATTTTTCGGGCAATCACGGTTACGCACATCAATTGTACAACGAATTGTTACTAGGTTATTCTTTCGCTCAGAATACCGTAAATGCTGCTGGAACTTATTTCAATTTGTTCGATGTCAATAACAATTATTTAACTGGATCTGTTGATGTTAATACTTATGTTGTTTGAAGGTTGATAACCGTTCGATCGGCTACCAACCAAAGAATTGATTACTTAATTCGTACTGGATAATTGGCGGTACGATCGCCGTTACGATCGGCTTTATTATTTTCCGTCTCTAACTGTCTTTGAGCTAGATATTGATACATTTGCCAGCGGAGTTTGACATCTTCTGCGGCTATTTCAAAGAGATGTTTTGCTTCTTCTGGGTTGCTACGTAGCAGCATTTTAAAGCGATTTTCTGCCAGCATCGAATCTTTGACTGGAAGTTTGGGCGATCGCATATCTATTTGTAAAGGATTTTCACCTTTGAGGACGCGATCGGGATTGTAACGATACAATAACCAACGACCGGAATCTACTAAAGATTTTTGTTGTTTCATGGCGGTGGTAAGATCGATACCGTGGGCGATACAGTGAGAGTAAGCCATAATTAAAGACGGCCCGGGGTATGCTTCTGCTTCGATAAATGCTTTCAAGGTATGTTCGTCTTTTGCTCCCATGGCGACGCTGGCGACATATACGTTACCGTAAGTCATAGCCATCAAACCGAGGTCTTTTTTGGCTGCTGGTTTGCCACCGGAAGCGAATTTAGCGATCGCAGCCCTGGGTGTGGATTTTGAAGCTTGACCGCCTGTATTAGAATAGACTTCGGTATCTAGTACTAATATATTGACGTTGCGGCCGCTAGCTAAGACGTGATCTAAACCGCCATATCCGATATCGTAAGCCCAACCGTCACCGCCGACGATCCAAACGCTTTTTTTAACTAAATAATCGGCGATCGCCAGTAGTTGTTGTGCTTTTTTATTGTCTGTAATTTCCCCGAGTTTCTGTTTTAATTCTTCGACTCTTTCTCTTTGTTGATAAATCTCTGCTTCGTCAGTTTGCGGCGATAACAATATACAAGTTGCTAAATCTTCGCCTATTTCTGTTGCTAGGGATTTTACTAATTCGCGAGCAAATTCTGTTTGTTTGTCGATACTGAGACGGAAACCGAGGCCGAATTCTGCATTATCTTCAAATAAAGAATTAGACCAAGCCGGCCCTTTTCCTGCGGCGTTTTGCGTCCAGGGAGTGGTGGGTAAGTTACCGCCATAAATAGAAGAACAACCAGTGGCGTTAGCAACTACCATGCGATCGCCGAATAGTTGGGTGGCGAGTTTGATGTAAGGGGTTTCTCCGCAACCAGCACAAGCACCGGAAAATTCAAACAGGGGTTCTTGCATTTGTTGGTGAGAAATTTTATTTAAATTTAATTTGAGGCGATCGGGGTTGGGTAATTTTAAGAAGAAGTCCCAATTTTCGGCTTCGCTTTCCCGCAATGGGGCTTGGGGCTTCATGTTAATTGCTTTTTGGCTCGGTATGGCTTTATTTTTCGCCGGACATACATCGACGCAGATACCGCATCCGGTGCAGTCTTCTGGGGCGACTTGAATGGTAAATTTTAAGTCTTTCCAGTCTTTATCTCTGGCTGCAATACTTTTAAAAGTAGAGGGGGCGTTTTCTAGTTCTTCGGGCTGATATACTTTACTTCTAATGACGCTGTGGGGACATACCATGACGCATTTACCGCATTGTACGCAGATATCTTCTTCCCAGACTGGAATGTCTACAGCAATATTGCGTTTTTCCCATTGAGAAGTGCCGCTAGGATAAGTACCGTCGCAGGGTAAAGCACTTACGGGTATATCGTCCCCAACTCGAGCGATCGCCGCTCCTAAGACGTTTTTAACGAAGTCTGGGGCTTTATCTGAGATCGGTGGTTTTAATGCTGTTGCATCTGCTGCGATAGTCGTCGGTATTTCGACGGGGTATAAATGTTCTAGTGCCGATTCGACTGCGGCAATATTTTTACTGACGATCGCTTCGCCTTTTTTACCGTAGCTTTTGCGGATGTATTTTTTGATTTGGGATATTGCTTCTGCTTGGGGTAATATTCCCGAGAGTGCGAAGAAACAAGTTTGCATGACAGTGTTTATTCTGCCTCCCATTCCGGCTTCTTTGGCTACTTTATAAGCGTCGATCGCATAGAGTTTAATCTGTTTTTCGAGAATATGTTTTTGTACTGTCTCGGGTAAATTTTGCCAAATTTCTGCGACTGGGTAGGGACTATTTAATAAAAATGTTGCTTTGTCGTTACTGTCTTTGAGTATGTCGAAGCGATCGATAAATTCCCATTGATGGCAAGCGATGAAGTCAGCTTTATTAATTAAATAGGTGGAGTGGATCGGTTTTTCGCCAAAACGGAGGTGGGAAACTGTTACCGATCCTGATTTTTTCGAGTCGTAAACGAAATATCCTTGTACGTAGTTATCCGTTACCGAGCCGATAATTTTGATCGAATTTTTATTTGCTCCTACAGTACCATCAGATCCCAAACCGTAAAAGATTGCTTCTACCGTATCTTCAGATCTAATTACAAATTGGCGATCGTATTTTAAACTGGTATTGCTGAGATCGTCGTTAATGCCGATGGTAAAATGATTTTGAGGCACTTCTAAAGCTAAATTATCGTAGATCCCTTTGACCATTGCGGGGGTAAATTCTTTAGAAGATAAACCGTAACGACCGCCAACTATTTTCGGTAAAGTATCTTGCTGCCAATATTCGCTGATTGCGGTAACTATATCTAAATATAAAGGTTCTCCTGCCGCTCCTGGTTCTTTAGTGCGATCGAGGACAGCTATTTTTTTGGTAGTAACTGGCAAAGACTCGACAAATCTTTTACTATCTAAAGGACGATACAACCTAACTTTAATTAAACCTACTTTTTCATCGCCAAGAGAATTTAAATAGTCTGCAGTTTCTGCTACTGCTTCGCTACCAGAACCCATAATTACGATTACTCTTTCGGCATTCGGATCGCCATAATATTCGTAAAGACGATATTGACGGCCGGTAATTTCAGCAAAGCGATCCATTACTTGCTGGGTAATTTCAGGACAAGCTGAATAGTAAGGATTAACTGTTTCTCTGGCTTGGAAATAGATATCTGGGTTTTGTGCCGTTCCCCGAATAAAAGGTCGATCGGGGCTTAACGCGCGACTTCTAAATTCAAATATTTTATCTTCGTCGATTAAATTTCGCAGATCTTCATCTTCTAACAATTCGATTTTTTGAATTTCGTGAGAAGTACGGAAACCGTCGAAGAAATGTAAATAAGGTACTCTAGTTTCTAAAGTAGCAGCATGGGCGATCGCGGCCAAATCTTGTGCTTCTCGTACCGATCCAGAGCATAACATAGCCCAGCCCGTACTTCTAGCTGCCATCACATCGCTATGATCGCCAAAAATAGATAATGCTTGTGCTGCTAAGGATCTCGCTGCAATATGAAATACTGTCGGTGTAAGTTCTCCAGCTATTTTATACAAGTTTGGCAGCGTTAATAACAATCCCTGAGATGCTGTAAATGTAGTGGTTAAAGCCCCTGCTTGTAAAGATCCGTGAACCGCACCGGCCACACCTGCTTCGCTTTGCATTTCTATTACTTCGGGAACTGTACCCCAAATATTAGCTTGTTTTTGCGAAGACCAAGTATCCGACCATTCTCCCATCGGGGATGAAGGGGTGATCGGGTAGATGGCTATTACTTCGTTGAGACGATAGGCCACTCTGGCTACTGCTTCGTTACCGTCTATGGTTGCTAATAGTTCTTTATTCATATTTTTTCCTTGCTATTTTTTTGCTGTAGCGATCGCTTATTTTCTTGCGGTTCAAAAAATCAGATATTGAGATATTTTTTTAGTTCGATCGATGTTTGCCTCGCTGCTAAATGCTGCATTGCCAACTCTTATTTACCTTTTCGAATCGCTACATTTTTTCTACAATCGAGTATCGATGCCTAAATAAGTTCTATATTTAAACCCTCTATTGTTATGGTCTAATATAAAAGCGAATTTACCCCGCGTTGTTATGCTTTTTTAATGTACTTAGTTTCGGTTCGATCGGCTTTTCTGCTTGAAAAATTTTAAAAAATCGTCAAAAATAGCGTAAGAATCTCTTTTTAGAATATTTTTATGAAACTAACCGATTTAGATGCAGGAACTATCGATCGAGTTATCGAAATGGCTTGGGAAGATCGCACTCCTTTTGCGGCGATCGAATTTCAATTTGGTTTGTCAGAAAAAGATGTCATTGCCATCATGCGTAAATATATGAAACGCAGCAGCTTTAAAATGTGGCGCAAACGAGTAACCGGCCGCAAAACCAAACACCTTGCCAAACGAGATTTTCTTGCTGGAAGATTTAAATCTGACAATCAAAAATAATTGTTCCTTTCTTTGCCTGGCTCGATCGCTTTTTTTACTTAACCTTATAGGCGCGCATCTTTTCCACCAAATAAATATTATCGTATCGATCGCAGTAAAATTCTAAAGATAAAAGATAAATCTTGTCTCGAAGTGACTTTAATAGCTTGCTATAATCAGAGCCTATGATTA
>CAYWIH010000076.1:0-24578 GCA_964458305.1 uncultured bacterium
GTTAATGCTATGCCCGAGCCGATGCTGGCTAGTTTTATTTTTGTTAGTCGTTTTTGTCGTTCTATTCTTCTTAGATTTGGTAAAAAGTTTGATTGAATTTTCGATTTATTAAGGTTGGCTTGAATTTGTCTTAAGTCTTCTAAAACCTCTGTAGCAGATTGATAGCGTTCTCTAAATTCGTAGGCTATCATTTTATCCAAAACTTCTAATAAGTAAGGACTAATTTTTTCTACCTTCTTTCCTTTCTGTTTGTTTCCTCCTACCAAATTGTGCCAAACTTTTTCTAATTTTAAAGTATGAAAATCAGAACAGATTCTTAATGGGTGAATTCCGGTCAGGGAATGAACTGCGATCATCCCTAAAGCATAAATATCGCTGCAAGGTTTGGGAAATCCAGCAGACTGTTCGGGAGCCATATAACCTTTAGTTCCGATCGCTAGAGTTTGCTCCTGTTTTTTCCCTCCTTTTGTATTTAACAGGGCTGTTTCTTTAACCGCTCCAAAATCGATTAAAACTATTTTGCCGTCTTTTTTTCTCCGCCTAATATTAGAAGGTTTAATATCTCTGTGTATGACGTTATTTTGATGGACAAACTCTAATATTTCTAATATTTCTATTAATATTTCTATTAATTTTTCTTCGCCAATTAAATCGACGTTCTCTTTTTTTTCTACTGTTTCGTCTATTTTTAGTTCGTCGGTCAGGTCGTGACCTTCGATAAATTCTTGAACCAAATAGAATTCTTCATCTTCTTCAAAGTAAGCTATTAAAGTTGGGATACGATCGTGTTCTTCTCCTAATTTTTTTAAAGCTTCTGCTTCTTTTTTAAAATAAGATTTTGCAACTTCTAAAATTTTTTCTTGTTTAATTTCCAGCTGTTTGACTACTACTTGCTGATTGAAACGTCTAATGTCTACAGCCAAGTATGTTTTACTAAAGCCTCCCGATCCCAATTTGTCTACAATTCTGTAACATTTACCTACTAGTTCACCTTGCCTGACTTTCATATCGATTTACTGTAATAGTGTGGGATTGGTGAATTACCGTCTGCCAAATTCAGTCCAATTGCTTTTTCAAGCAAAATAAAAAATATACGACTCTTAATTTTATATTTTAACTTTTTAAAAATCAATAATCTACACCTAGTTTTTAATTTACTGTGGTTTTGGCAATTGTTCTAATATTTTTTCTAGATTGTTTATTAAGCCGAGTCAGCTCTCAAAAAAAGAGTGCTAAAAAATGCTTTTATTATTTTAATTCAGTCGAGCAACGTAAAAATACCTGTTGAAGATGAATGATGAAAATATTTACGAGAAAATACAGTTACTATAAAGTTATTTTTGTATCGAAAAAATTTAATTGTTAGGGGGACTACAGCGATCTACTTTTAGATTAGGATTTAAATTCAAAGTTGACATTTTTAATATTATGGCAGTCCAGCTAAAGCTGAGGTGATTGAGTATCGGCAAAAGACTTAAATCCCAAGGAAAATCCCTTTGCCTTGTGTTAAGAAAACTAAACATAACAACAAAACGATCGATCGAACCAAAAAAGATCGAGAAACTTTTAGGATAAAACTAAACATTTCTCAACTCAGATTGATGCCAAAAATCTGCTTCTATTAAAGTATGAACTTGCCAATCTGGTGAGGTTTGAGGACGATCGAGACGATAATGTCCGCCCCGACTTTCGCCACGAAAAACAGCACTTTTAAGAATTAAATAAGCAATATCGAGTAGATTAACAGTTTCGCTACAAAGACGCAATTGTCGTTCGGCATCGGGACGATCGAAGATAATATTACGATCGCAAGAATTATTAATGACGTAGCGAACGATCGCAAAATTGGCAAATTCTTTACGCCAAGACTCGACGAGATCGATGGCCCGATCCATTGCTAGCTGAGTGCGACAAATACCAGCACTGCGCCAAATTAATAAAGGTAATTCTTGCCTGACCATTAAAATTTGTTTGTATTCTTCGTCCCAAGTTTCCGATATTGTAATTGTAGGTAAATCTGGAGCAACGGGGCGATCGACTGAGATATTGTTAAATTGAGAGGCAAAAACGATACACTCTAATAGGGAATTGCTTGCCAAACGATTAGCACCGTGTACTCCGGTACTGGCAGTTTCGCCGATCGCGTATAAATTTTGGATCGAAGTAAGATTGTTGGTATCGACAGCGACTCCACCCATCCAATAATGGGCTGCGGGTGCGACGGGAATAGGTTGAGAAAAGACATCTACACCCCATTTTTGACAGACTTTGATAATGTTGGGAAAGCGATAGCGAACGCGATCGGGGTCGATCGGGCGCAAATCTAAATATACGTTTACTTTGCTCGGATCTGGGGCTGTTTTTTGGAGGTGAGTAAAGATAGCGCGACTGACGACATCTCGAGGGGCTAATTCTCCTTTGGGATGATAGTTAAAAGCAAAGCGATCGCCTTTTTCATCGATTAAATGGGCCCCTTCTCCTCTAACTGCTTCGCTGATTAAAAAACGAGGCGCGCCTGGTTTGGTTAAAGCGGTAGGATGGAATTGAAAAAACTCTAGATCTCGTAAAATAGCCCCAGCCCGCCAAGCTAATGCTACCCCATCCCCGGTACTTACTTTGGGGTTAGTAGTTTGAGCGAATACTTGACCGCCTCCTCCCGTAGCTAAAATTACTGCTCCTGCTGCGATCGAGCTTATTTGATTTTGGTACAGTACGGAAATCCCCCGACAGGATTTTTGAGATCGATCGAGCCATAAACATAGGGCTAAAGCATCGGCAAATATTTCAATGTTGGGACGTTCTAAGACTTTAGCGGTTAGAGTACTGACGATCGCCCGTCCGGTAGTATCGGCAGCGTGGAGGACTCGAGGCCGGGAGTGGGCTGCTTCTAAGGTCATTGACAGTTTACCGCCACTGCGATCGAAAGCTACTCCCATTTCGATTAAAGATGCGATCGCACTTCCTGCGTTATCGACTAAAAATTTTACCGCGATCGCATCGCAAATACCAGCACCCGCTTCGATGGTATCTTGAAAATGTAGTTCGGCCGAATCTCGAGGGTCGATCGCTGCAGCAATTCCGCCCTGGGCCCAGTCGCTCGCACCTATTTTTAGGGTATCTTTGCTGATTAAACAGACTTTGAGGTCTTTTGGCAAGCAGAGAGAGGCGTACAAGCCAGCCGCGCCCGAACCGACTACGATCGCATCAAATTGGGAGGGTATTTGCTTCAATTTCGTTTATTTCCTTAATAAATGTTTTTATTATCTGCGATGAAAACCCACTCTGAAACAGGGTGGGCTAATTTTAAAATTTTTTGCTGAATTGTTTTTTTTGAGCTATCTAAAAATTTTAGTAAACTCCGGGGTTGTAGCGATCGTCGCCTTCGTTATATACGTCTGCTGGAGTTGTTACAGTAAATTTGTCTATGTTAGCTTGCAGCAGATTTTTTTGGCGTTCGCTCAAACCGGGAATTTCCAATACATCTTCTACTGTGTTGTAGGGAGCATTTTGTAAAATTTTTCCGGCTAAAGTGGGATAAAATCCGGGAAGTTTGCGGAATTTACGCACGTGAGCGTTATTTAAATCGATTTTTTGACCGTATTCTGTTTCTAGTTTGGCATCGGCAGGATTGACCCTTTCTGCAGCCAAGACTGAAGCAGATTGTAAAGTAATGTTGCTCAAATTAAGAGCTTGTGCTTGAGGAACGAATCCTAAGCTAGTGCAAACGAATGCTAAAACTGCGATAAAACGAACCCATCTTTTCATTTAATTGACTCCTCCTGTCTGCTTTTAAACTCTCTAACGAGATGAGAGAATTTTTCGTTCTTATCCGTGAAACTTAATTTTTGTTTTCAATTTTTTAATTTTATCTCAGAAACAGCGAAATAATAGCATAATTTAATTGCTTCGGCTACAAAGTCAAAATTATAATCAATTTTAAGCAAAAAAATCTGAGGAGATATCCTCAAGGTCGAGGGAATCGAGGCTATATTTTCCGAGTAATTTCAATACTTCCGATCGATCCGGTTTATTGGTAGTCTGAAGATTTAGCGACTATTTGATGTAATTTTTGATGGATATTAAAAACGGTTTCGTAGATACGGTGGGTAATACGCCATTAATCCGTATTAATAGTTTTAGCGATGCAACTGGTTGCGAAATATTAGGTAAGGCTGAATTCCTCAATCCCGGGGGATCTGTTAAAGATCGGGCAGCTTTGTACATCATTAAAGATGCTGAAGCTAAAGGTTTACTCAAACCCGGAGGAACTGTGGTCGAAGGGACTGCTGGTAATACTGGGATCGGTTTGACCCATATTTGCAATGCTTTGGGTTATAAATGTTTGATTGTCATCCCGGAAACCCAATCTCAAGAAAAAATCGATACTTTAAGAGTTTTGGGCGCAGAAGTCCGTACAGTACCAGCAGTACCGTACAAAAATCCTAATAACTATGTCAAGGTATCGGGTCGTATTGCCGCAGAAATGGAAAATGCTATTTGGGCCAATCAATTCGATAATTTAGCTAACCGACAAGCTCATTACGAAACCACAGGGCCCGAAATTTGGCAGCAAACCGATGGTAAAATTGATGCTTGGGTGGCTGCTACGGGAACGGGTGGAACTTTTGCCGGAGTATCTCTATTTTTAAAAGAAAAAAATCCCGAGATTAAATCTATTGTTGCCGATCCGATGGGTAGCGGTCTCTACAGTTACGTGAAAACAGGGCAAATTACTACAGAAGGTAAATCGATTACTGAAGGAATCGGTAACAGCAGAATTACCGCTAACATGGAAGGAGTTCCGATCGACGATGCGATTCAAATTGACGATACTGAATGCGTTCGCGTAGTTTATCAGTTGCTGCGACAAGATGGATTGTTTATGGGGGGATCTGTTGGCATTAATGTTGGTGCTGCGGTGAATCTAGCCAAGCAAATCGGGCCGGGCCATACTATCGTAACAATTCTTTGCGACGGCGGTGCTAGATATCAATCCCGATTGTACGATCCCCAGTGGCTGGCTTCTAAAGGTCTTGCTGTGACTTGATTTTATTCCTATCCCTACCATCTTTGACTCGGGTCGTTCATAATAAAGTGAAAAGATTATTTAAAAAATTTAAACTAACACTCAAACATGACCCGCGATCGAACCCAAATTTGTATTCTAGGTGGTGGCTTTGGCGGCTTATACACAGCTTTATATTTAAGTAAATTTTCCTGGTCGCGTAAATGTCATATTACGTTAGTCGAACCAAAAGATCGCTTTCTTTTTACTCCTTTACTTTACGAATTATTAACCGCCGAATTGCAGCCTCGAGAAATTTCCCCTTCCTATCAAAAGCTTTTGCAAGGCACGAATGTGGAATTATGTCAAGATCGAATGACAAAAATCCAATTTAAAAATCATCAAGTAAACTTAGAAAGTGGCAAGCGACTCAATTACGATTATTTGATAATAGCGGTGGGAAATCGAGGCCGAATAGCCGATCTACCGGGTGCAGAATATGCGATAAATTTTCGTACTTTGGCAGATTTAGAATCGATCGAAGGGAAAATAGAACTAAAAGAGCGATCGGGTAAAGCAAAATTGCAAGTAGCAGTTGTCGGTGCGGGAGCGAGCGGGGTAGAATTAGCCAGTAAGTTAGCCGATCGCCTACCAAAACAAGCCCAAATTCGTTTAATCGATCGCAGTTCGGAAATTCTTAAAGACTTCCCCGCTCCAATAAGATCGGCAGCAAGTCGCGCTCTGAAAAAACGGAACGTGAAAATAGATTTAGAGACATCTGTCGCCAAAATTACCGATAAAAGTATCTCTTTGAGATCGCCGCAAAATGAAACCGTTACTTTGCCAGCAGATTTGGTATTGTGGACGACAGGATCTCAATCTCACCAAACGATCGCCGATCTCGACTATTGTAAACTAGATTGTTACGGTAAAATTCTCACTCTGCCAACCCTGCAATTAATCGATTATGCCGAAGTATTTGCCATCGGAGACGCAGCTAAGATCTACGATAATTCTCAATTATTACCGACAACAGCACAAGTAGCTTACCAACAAGCCAGGGCGATCGCCAAAAATATCGAAGCATCTATAAAAGGAAACCCCCTTAAACCTTTTCGCTACAATCATTTAGGAGATATGCTAACTCTAGGGGATGGTGCGGCAGTTATTTATAGTTTTTCCTTATTGCTAGAGGGATATTTAGCGGCAATAATTAGAAAGTTAGTTTACCTTCAAAGATTACCAACTAATCGCCATCGTCGGCAAGTATTGAGAAATATTTTAATTAGAGGGTTTAAAAGGATTTTTTCGGTCAAGGGGAAGCCTAAATTAAATTATATAAAAACTAATAAAAAAACTTAATCTTTTCAGCTCGATCGATAGTTTCTCGATCGCAAGCAGTAAATGTCTTTTAATGACGATAAAAACCAGATATCTCAGCTGGCAAAAATTATGATAAACTTAGAAAGTTTAATAAAATTTAGATTGATTGAGTCTATGGAAGAACCCAATGATTTTTTTGCAGAACTAGAAAAAGTCGGCGATGAAATTTTTTGTTCTGTTATGGAAGGATCGATCGACGTTTTAAGAGCAACCAAAGAAGTATTATTAGAATTATCCTATAACACGCAAAACTTTCTAGATGACGCGATCGCCGAAGCGGAAATTGCTTACAATGAAAAGAAAAACGATCGAGACGTACCCAGCGAAGCACTAAAACAAAGACTTTATACCTTAGTGGGAGGAAATAAAGAAATCGCCGAGAGATTAGTAGCTTCCGAACAAGAAAAAAACCCCGGATATCCAGAAAAATGGTATTGGGAAAAAGTAGTTTATGAAATAGAGCGCGATCGCAATTAAACTAAATTTAAATCTAGTAAATACCCCAGTCGGGTTAATGGAACAGTTTTTAAAAAATAGCGATATTATTGACTGGAAAAATTCAGAAGTTCTTAATTTAGCCAAAAAACTGACAGCAAAAACAAAAAATACAGAAAAAATAGCTGAAATTTGTTTTGAATTTGTTAGAGACGAGATCCGGCACAGTTACGATTATAAAATGAATCCGGTTACTTGTAAGGCTTCTGAAGTATTAAAAAATAAAACGGGTTATTGTTATGCTAAAAGTCATTTATTGGCGGCATTATTGAGAGCAAATAGCATTCCGGCTGGTTTTTGTTATCAAAGATTGAGCGTTTACGAAAATGGCGAACCATATTGTTTGCATGGCTTAAATGCCGTTTATTTACCCGAAATTGGTTGGTATAAAATAGATGCTAGAGGTAATAAAAAAGGTATAAACGCTCAATTTACACCGCCCAAAGAAAGTTTAGCCTTTACTATTAAATTTCCAGAAGAAATAGATTGTAAAAAAGTATTTGCAGAACCTTTGCCGATCGTAGTTAGATCCCTACAAAAATATCAAACCTGGGATGAAATATTAAATAATTTACCAGATCTGCCAGCAAAACAATTACAAGAATATAATTTTAAATCGAAAATTAAACCCGATCGGCAATCTTGTAAATAGCTAAAGAAAACTCGCAACTTTACTTTGAGAACAGATAATATAACGAGTAAATTCGACTCAATCCTAACAATAATACCATGTCTTCGACTCAATCGAACAGCTTTCTCGGTGCTATTCCTCTCGATAAAATTCGTTACGACGATCGCGGTTTAGTAGCAGCGATCGCACAAGACTATCTCGACGGTACAGTATTAATGATGGCATGGATGAACCGAGAATCTCTACAAAAAACTCTCGAAACGGGAGAAACTTGGTACTGGAGTCGATCTCGATCGCAATTATGGCATAAAGGAGAAACATCGGGACATTTTCAAAAACTGCGATCGATCCGCTACGATTGCGATAGCGACGCGATTTTAATGGAAATAGAACAAATTGGCGATATTGCTTGTCATACGGGCCAGAGGAGTTGTTTTCACCAAGCAGAAGGTAAAATATTACCAGCCCCAGCAGATACTTTATCGGAATTATTTGCCACAATTAAGGATCGTAAAATAAATCCACAAGCAGAATCTTATACCTGTAAACTGTTTCAAGATGGGGATAATAAAATTCTTAAAAAAATTGGTGAAGAATCTGCAGAGGTAGTTATGGCTTGTAAAGATGACGACCCAGAAGCGATCGCATCGGAAGTAGCCGACTTATTCTATCACGCTTTAGTAGCTTTGGCCCATCACAATGTCGATTTGCGGGACGTTTATCGTCAACTCGATCGCAGAAAAAAGTAAATAGAGATGTTTAGAATTGATTTTGGGTTTAATTCGGCGATCGATTTTTGTATTTGGGTACTAGAATTAGATGGTTTGCTTTCTCGTCCTTTCAACCAACACCTAAGAGGAAATGGTCTGCTTAGCAAACAAGGAATGGATCGATCCTCTTGGAAAAACTGGCTCGCTACCGTAGTAGCTTTACAAGATCCGATTCTTACTTCCGAAGCAATGATAGCATCAAAGCGATCGTTTATGAACGATCGTTTAACGGATGTTGAAAAAATAATTGCAGAATTAAAAAAGCATCTAGAATGGGCTGACGAACCAGACGATCGCGACAACCAGATGTATAATTTAGCAATACAGATCGAAAGTTTGCAAAGACAATATCAAGCAGCACTTTCAGCAGTTAAACATTTACCAGAAAATCCCAGTTATTATTTAGATCGACCTTTTGCAGCTTTTCTGGGTTCAAAAACTATTAAACAATCCCTCGCAGGACTTTGGCAAGAATATAAAAAAATATGTCAAAAAGAAAGAATCGAACCAATTCGTGCCGATCGATTTACCAAAACAAGAATAAGCGATCCTAATTATCGGTTCGATCGGATCGAGTATCTCAATATTTATTTAGAAAAAGCTACTAAAAAACTGAGCGATCGAACCTAAGAAGAAAAAAATGTTTTTTATTTAATTATTTGATATTAAAAAATAGTAAGGAAGACCCTCCTAAATATAAAATTATAATTATCAAACTTTCAAAACCAATTTTGCCAAAACCGTATTTTTCTCGCCGCAATAAACCTAAAACTAACACCGCACTCATTAAAATAGTTAGAGCTAAAGTAAATATATTAGAAGTAGAAAAAGCTTGATAAATAGTTCCTTCGTGATAGGCAAAATCGGCACAAGCTAAAAACAAAACATCGAAACTATTGCCGCCAATTATATTACTAACGGCCATAGTCAAAGCCCCTTGTTTAACTGCTGCTACTGAAGTTACTAATTCGGGTAAAGAAGTAAAAATAGCAATAAATAAACCGCCCATAATTCCTTCAGAAATACCAGTTTGCGAAACAATAAATAAGCCCGATTTAGCGATCGCATAACCTGCTATTGCAGTTAGTAAAGCAAGGAATAAAAATAATAACCAAGAATTTTTTTGATTTTTATTTAATAGATGTTTTTTCGGTTCGTCCAAGCGAGTTAGATTAGTTTTTAAAGGTTTCCACATTGGCTTTTCTCTTGCTTTAGCAATTAAAGTTAAGCCGAATATATAAGTTACAATTAATAATAAAGAAGCCGGATGAATTTCTAAAATACTTAGATCTGGAACGGTAGTTGCTAAAACTGGAATTATTAAAAGACCTATTAATAAAATACCTTGAATTAAATTAGTAACTGAGGCAACTGCGTGTTCTAAATTAGCTTTTGGATAAGCAAGATCTGCAATAGTTAAAAAGGCAGTTTGTACGGCAATTCCTCCCAAAGCATTACTAATAGCTAATTGTGGGTGGCCCATAGCAGCAGCGGTTATAGACGTAACAATTCCGGGTAAAGATGTACTCCCAGCTAATAATAAAGATCCAGTTAGTGCTTCTCCTAATCCCGTTTTATCTGCCAAAATATTGGCAAAGCGGCTCATTTTAGTACCTGCGATCGCGATCGTTAAAGCAGAAGTAAAAAATATAATAATACTGCTGGTTAATGAAATAGACATTTATTTTAATAAAATTAAATTAGAAAAAGACCCTCTACATTATTTGTTTTTTTTGTTTATTTTCCATCTGCCTAAAGAAATAAAAAAGTTCTCTTTCTTCGATCGTTTTTTATTTTTGAATCAGAGCGGAACTTTATAGCAATTATAAAAAATATTAATTTAATCGATAAGTATTTTTTTTGTAAAGAGCGAAACACCAACTTATTCTTTGCTTTAAGTTGGTTAGCTCTTCTGTTTTAATTTAAAAATGCAATGCCAAATACTATATACTTCTTAAGTTAGATTAATTTTAAATAAAATTAAAGTACAAAAGGTGATAAGGATTGAAAGTTTAGAAGAAAAAATAATGAAATTCAAGCGAGTAGTAGCAGCAAAAGTAGAAGATATTCAAGAAGATCGGATTGAAAAAATATCTGTAGATAACAAACAAATTTTACTAGCAAAAGTCGATAACAAATTTTACGCTACGACCGCCTTCTGCACCCACGCTGGCGCGCCTTTAGAAGAAGGTATTTTACATCACAAAAGAATAGTTTGTCCTTGGCATAATGCTTGTTTTAACATAGTTAACGGAGAGATAGA
Organism: uncultured bacterium; assembly: GCA_964458305.1. Lineage (GTDB taxonomy): Bacteria > Cyanobacteriota > Cyanobacteriia > Cyanobacteriales > JASJDA01 > JASJDA01. The sequence goes on from CAYWIH010000076.1 coordinate 10,548, forward strand.
AGAACCACCAGGAAGAGATAATTTAGCCAGTTTTACGGTTAAAGTAGAAGGCGATCGAGTAATAGTAGAATTGCCAGAAAATTTTCCCTTGCAACGCACCCCCCATATGGCGAAGAAAGAGCCAAACAATAACAAAATTTTTGTGATTTTAGGGTCGGGTACGGCAGGAAGTATCGCAGCAGAAACCCTGCGTAAAGAAGGTTTTTCTGGAAGAATAATTTTAATTAGTAAAGAAAAGCAATTGCCTTACGATCGCACCCAACTTAGCAAAGAATACCTCAAAGGAAAATCGGCTGGAGAGTCTTTACCCCTGAGAAAATGTCAATTTTATCAAGAAAACGAGATCGAATTATGGTTCGATCGAGTAGTGACAAAAGTAGATGCAAAAGCTAAAAAAGTTACCTTTGCAGATAATTGTACTTTAAATTATGATGCCCTACTATTGGCAACAGGAACTAAGGCAAAAAAATTAGATATTGTTGGTGCGGATTTAAATAATATTTTTACTATCCGCGATCGACAAGATGCAGAGAAATTAAAACAAGCAGCAGAACGAGCAAAAAAAGCTGTTATTATTGGTTCTGGTTTTATCGGCACAGAAGCAGCAGCCAGTTTGAAAGATCTGGGATTAGATGTAACGATAGTATCCCCCGATTCCGTACCTTTTGAAAAGATTTTGGGGCAGGAAATAGGAACTAAATTCAAACAACTTCATCAAGAAAATGGCGTATCTTTTTGCGATCGCATTAAAGCTACAAAATTTGAAGGAAAAGATACTGTAGAAGCAGTAATATTAGAAGATGGAACTCGTCTCGAAGCCGATCTCGTAGTAGTCGCGATCGGAGTCGAACCAGCTACAGAGTACCTCAGTGGAGTCGAAATAGCTGAAGATAACAGTATTGTCGTTAACGAACATTTACAAGTTGCTGATGGTTTGTATGCTGCTGGAGATATTGCCAGTTTTCCCTATCCACCCTTAGAAACCAAAATACGTATCGAACATTGGCGAGTAGCAGCCCAACACGGCATCATCGCCGCTCGTAATATGATAAAAGAAAAATCCGTTAAATTTGACAAAATCCCCTTTTTCTGGACGGCACAATTTGGCACTTACTTGCAATATACCGGACACGCAGAAGATTGGGACGAAATCATTTATCAAGGAGATCTCGAGACAAGAAATTTTTTGGCTTTTTACATAAAAGATAATCGAATTTTAGCAGTAGCAGGATGCGATCGAGATAAAGATATCGCCGCTATTAGCGAATTAATGCGAGAAGACAATCTTCCCCAAGTAGAAGCGATCCGCAGATCTCAGATCGATTGGATCTATCGACTCAAGCAATCTGCCAAAAAAATAACAGTAACAGGTTAAATTATGTTAACTTTAAAGCTCACAAATTTGACTTAATGCGATTCGAAGCTAAAAATTATCCCAGGATCGATTCGAGATTCGATCGCTAATTTTCAATTATTACTCATGTACAAAAGAGGTCAACTAAAACACTTAAGCACTGCTTTTAACTTGCTCAAAGAAGCTTTTAAACAATGGCAACAGGATAATGCTTCTCAATTAGCTGCTGCTTTAGCTTATTATACCGTTTTTTCCCTAACTCCCCTGCTGATCGTCGCGATCGCCATTGCTGGCTCAATTTTCGGACAAAAAGCGGCTGAAGGCGAAATTATCGCTCAAATTCGGTCTTTAGTGGGTAGTAGCGGTGCGGATGCGATCGAAACTTTGCTTAATAATGCCAGTCAACCAGAAATTAAAAGTTTTGCCTCTTTAGTTAGTTTAGCTATTTTATTTATTGGGGCTTCTGGCGTATTCGCTCAATTACAAGAAGCACTCAATCGAATTTGGCACGTTACCGACACCAAAAAAGGAGGAATTATCGAACTAATTAGAAAGCGAATTTTATCTTTTGCTATGGTGTTAGTTATTGGCTTTCTTTTGTTGGTTTCTTTAATTTTAAGTGCTGTTATTTCTGCTTTGAGTAATTTTGGCAGCAATTATCTCCTGGGTTGGGATTTTCTCTGGATTTTTTTGAATTTTTCACTTTCTTTTATTCTTACTACCCTGCTATTCGCTGCCATTTATAAATTTCTTCCCGATGCTTTTATTAGTTGGAAAGATGTTTGGGTCGGCGCAATTTTTACATCTTTACTCTTCAGTCTCGGTCAATATTTGCTCGGAGTTTATCTCGGTAAAAGTAGTTTGGGGTCGGCTTACGGAGCAGCCGGATCTTTTGTTGTCTTATTAGCTTGGGTTTATTATTCGGCTCAAATTCTTCTTTTTGGCGCAGAATTGACGCAAGTTTATGCTCGTAAATTCGGCACGAAAATTATTAAAAGCAAACGAGAAATAAAAAGAAAAAATAATATTTTGAAACGTAAATAAAAATCTATCTTTCGATATAAATACTCTTAAAATTCGGCTAACTTAACCAAATTTTTTCGGTTTTCCTCACTACGATCGACCTTCATCTATTACATAATGGAAAGCGTAGAAAGTCACGGAGGTCATTAATTTATGGCTATTGTTACTTGGAACCCTTTTTCAGAAATCGAAACTATGCGTCATCAAATGCATAGACTGTTCGATGATATGACTTCGGATTTCAATAATCCCGGGCCGAACCTCTGGAAACCACCTATAGAACTTTTCGAATTAGAAGATCGCTTAGTTTTAAAAGCAATATTACCTGGGATCGAAGCAAAAGATATTAACGTTAATGTAACCAGAGATACCGTAAATATTAACGGAGAATATCGCAACGACAACCAGAATCAAAATAGCGGTATTTTCTATACAGAATTTCGTCAAGGTCAATTTGACAGAGTAATTAATTTACCTGTTTCCATTGAAAATGATAAAGTGCAAGCAGAGTACACCCACGGTATTTTAACTCTGAACTTGCCAAAAACCGAAGCGTCTAAAAACACTGTAATTAAAGTAAATATCTCATCTGGTGATAATAAAAAAGCTCAAAAAATTGCTGCAAACGCAGAATAATTACATCGATTTTACAGCTTTTTAAGAGTGTGTTTCTCAAGCAGAAATGCACTCTTTTTTAATTGGTTTCTTGTTGACGATCGAGTTTTGATGTTTAACGTTTCTTTTTTTCTAATTCTTTTACTTCCCGTTCTAAAAAAAAGTTAAGAAAAGTCCGAATTCCCGAAGTTGCGGCTAAAATCCCTACTCCTTCCCAGCTCGGAGATATTGCCGTACCGAGTATATCTGCAGCTAATAAAAATTCTAAAGCTAAAGCTAAAGAAATACCTAATTCTATGCGAATCGAATTATCGATTATTTTATTTTTACTAATTAAATAAAATCGGATTACTTTCGGAAGAACTTTAGCAACGGATACAACAATTATTACAATAGCAATCCCTTCTACAATTAATTTTAAAAAAGTTACTACTTCATGCAAAACTGTCTCGAAAATTTCTATCATTTTTGACGCTCGAATCCCTCTCCAAGCCAGAACACCATAATTTTAAAATTTTCTGCGATCGATCTTTCTTTCGATAGAAGAATAAAAGATTTTTTCTAGATAAATTGGAATAAATAACAACAAAAAAAATATGAACGATCGCAACCAAATTACTAATTCCGAAGAATTCGCCAAAACTCAACCATTCCCCAACGAAAACGATCCCGATCGCATTGCCGAGCCGATGGGAGTACAACAAGAAGCTGAAAAACCTTTAAATATCAAAGAAAAACTCGAACGAAGAGATAAAAATCCTTTCGAATTAGATCCAGATTCTCGAGCAAACCCTTAACTAACTATTTTCTTATGGTGCGTCATTTTATTGGGGCGCATACTGTATCTAAAATTACTTTTAAAAGACTCCCTCTGTTTACAACTAAGTGTAAATAGATTTATATTCAATAAAGAGCGATCGAATTCTGACAAAGTATATGGAAATACCTAAGTATTTTTTCGATCGCCAATAATAAGAAAAGCAGTATTTGGAGTGTAAAGAAAAAAAATCGTCCGATCGTCAGATTTTTTAATATAATAAAAAGGACTTTAATATTATTAAGACTTGAGACTAATATGTGTAGAAAATTATCTAAATTTTCTACCTAAATTGAGTGAAAGGAAAAAACGTATTCTAGTTAACTTGTCTTAACAATCCAAAGAAAACAATGAACCACTATAATAAACTCTCTTTAGAGCAGGAATTTTACTTGAAAAAATTTGCTGACCGAGTACAAGATTTATCTGCAGAAGAAGCTAAAGCTTGTTCGATCGAACTACGCAGGCAGATGATGGTCAAAGATAATATGAATCGCACAATCTCCTCTGCTTTCGATCGATAAATACTTTTTAGTGATATAATAAAAGATTATTATAAAAAAATGATTGTTATTGAATGAAGCGAAAAACTTGTTTAATTTTCAATCCAGTAGCCGGACAAAACGATTCCGATCGCGATTTAGAAGAAATTAAAGCAAAACTATCTCCCACAATAGACCTTGATATCGAGTTTACCACAGAAGAGCTAGATGCGGGTCAATTAGCTTCAAAAGCAGTCGCTCGGGGATTAAAAGAAATAGTAGCATCGGGAGGGGATGGCACGATTTCTGCTGCTGCTGAGGCATTAGTAGGAACGGATATACCCTTGGGAATAATATCGCGAGGAACGGCTAACGCATTTGCCAATGCTTTAGATTTGCCCGAGACGATCGAAGAAGCTTGCCAAACCATTATAGCTGGAACGACCCGTAAATTAGATGCTGCTAAGTGTAATGGCAAACCAATGGTATTGTTAGCTGGAATAGGTTTTGAAGCAGAAACCATTGACGATACTTCGCGACAATCAAAAAATCGTTGGGGAATGCTAGCATACGTGTTATCTGGTTTGAGGCAATTAAGAGGATTTGAAAGTTTCGAAGCGGAGATCGAAACCGAAGATAAAATTATCCATACCGTTACTGCTGGTGCTATTACGGTGGCTAACGTCGCACCTCCTAGTTCTGTTTTAGCTCAAGGGCCTGCTGGTATTATTTGCGATGATGGATTGTTAGACGTGACGATCGTCGCTTTACAAAATTGGACTGGTGCGATCGCTGCTTCCTATCATTTATTAAATACCAGTCTCAGGGGAGATGCGGCCAAAAGAGACGATATCGGTTATTTACGAACTAAGTGGGTTAAAGTAACTGCAAATCCGCCGCAAAAAGTTGTTTTAGACGGAGAAATTATCGGTAAAACTCCTGTGGAAATTGAATGTATTCCTGGTGGTTTGAAGATTTTTGTTCCTAAAAATTTAGTGGCAGATCCTGAAGAAAAGTTAGAGAGTTTGCCAGAGGTTGAGATTACAAAGAAACAAGATTAAATAATTAAGCCCTCACCAAAATCAAATTGTAAATCCGTATTTTTCATATATTTTGCATAAATTCGATCGAACATTTGGGTTTGCTCTTTACTAAAGTTATTTCTCCAGTCTCCGACAATTCCTTTACGCATATGTTTGGGAAATTGGGGACGTTGAGCCACCCAATCTAAGTTAGCTTTAGGATTAGCAGCCATCGATTCAAAGCTGCTTTGTGTTACTATTTTTTCTAATAAATTTCGCTCGATTTTAATCTCAAGAAAATCGGCCACAGTTTTCACTGCTAAACTCAAATCTTGTTTCATATCTTCGTATTTAATAAACAAAATATTCTGAAAATTTTTGCTAGCTCGATACCAATCGAGAACGTGGTCGAAAAAAGAACCATAGCCAATTTTTCCGTTAATATATAAATCAAAAAATTCATCCCAACTGCCATCGTAACCGAGTTTGCTACAAGAATGAAAATAAAAAGATATGGCGTTATCTTTTGGGTTTCTAGCTACATAAATATATTTGGCACGATCGAGCTTTATTCCTGGCATTAAATGATAAGGCAAGTGGCTGTGAAAACGACGCGGTTTTACACTTTGGTTAACCAATTTTTCTAGCCCATCGTAACGATTAATTCCTTCTAACCAAGGAACTGCTTCGCTAAGAACTTTATCTCCTTGAACCCCATTATTAAGAATTAAATGTACGATCTGCTCCATCCAAGTAGTTCCAGATTTAGGATAAGCTACCACAAATATGTCATCATCTTTAACGACAAATTTTTCTTGAATTAAGTCGATTTCTTTTTGCGTCACAAAAGAAGGAAAAACAACATACCCACCTTTGCCATTTTTGACGAGACTATGTTTGTATTCTGCCATTTATTTAATTATTACCCATTGAGTTACCGGAGCGATCGCTTTCCAAGCTAAAAATTGTCCTAAAGGTTCTGCTCTAGAAATAGCAATTCTGGTTAATTCTCCTCCTAATTTCTGTTGCCATTGTAATAATTTTTGCTCCCCTTCGACCGTTACAGAATTAGCCACCAAACGACCTTTAATCGGTAAAACATTCCAACAAGTTGTTAACAGATTTTCGGCAGTCAAACCACCACCAATAAAAATAGTATCGGGTTGGGGTAAATTTTGTAAAATATTCGGGGCTTCTCCTGCAACTATTTTAAGATTCACAACCCCTAAAGCAGCAGCATTATCAGCAATATATTTAATTCTGCGGGTATTTTTTTCGATCGCGATCGCCCGACACCTTCGATCGCTTCGCAGCCATTCAATGGCGATCGATCCGCAACCGGCCCCGACATCCCATAGTAATTGTCCTGGTAAGGGGGCTAAAGCGGCTATTGTAGCGGCCCGAACTTCTTTTTTAGTTAATTGTCCGTCGTGGTAATATACACTGTCTGGTAACCCAGGAACGCGCGATCGGGGTACGGTATCAGTATCGCAAATACAAGTTACTGCGATCGTATTGAGATCTGCTAGATCTTTCTCATCCCAAATATTAGCAATTCCTCTGACAATTCTTTCTTTTTCGCCCCCCAACCGTTCTAAAACCGTAATTTCACTTCTGCTATATCCTTCTTTTACCAATATTTTGGCTACTGTCTCGGGTGTTTGTTTGCCCGCGCTCAAAATTAACCAACGAGCGTTAGGATATAAATAAGCATTGAGTAAATTGGGATCTCTGCCGCACAAACTCAATAATTCCACTTCCGTCAGCGACCAACCTAATTTAGCACAAGCCAAACTAAAAGCAGACTGTGAAGGAACGATCGTCATTTCCTCGATCGCAATGCTACCAATTAAAGTAACTCCAATGCCGTAACACATCGGATCGCCACTAGCTAAAACACAAACAGATTTATTTTTTCTTTGAATAATTTCTTCGATCGATCGCGAAATTGGACTTTTCCAGACTAATTTTTCCCGGCGATCGCCCTCGACAAGCATCCCTAAATGACGCTCTCCACCGACGATAACCTCGGCATTCTCCAGCAGCGATCGGGCGATCGGATTTAATCGGGTTATTCCATCTTCACCAATACCAACTATACTAAGCCATTTTTTGCCCATAAATACAGTTTAGGGATGGCCCGATCGTCTTGCCAACCCTATATTACTGTTTATTATTACTTGTCGAGCAGATTTAAAATTTATATTAAAAATATGCTTTATTTACAGACTTGTTAGCCAGCCAACTACACCGTGTCCGGTTAATACTTCTAATAATAGTGCAGATACAAATCCAATCATTGCCAAACGACCGTTGAGCTTTTCTGCGTATTCAGTCCAACCAGCTCTTTGAGTATCGTCTACATATACTTTAGGCTCGACTGCAAAGTTGTTAAGTCTGTTACCTTCTTCGGTAGTGTATCCGCGCATTGTCATGCTCTTTATTCCTTTTGTCTTGCGTTTATGTAAACTAATATTACTTTATGTAAATATATTTTGCAAGACCTTTACAAAATAATTACACCGTAAAAACCGTAATAGTACAAAATAACTAAATAAAAGAGAAAGCCCTCGGAATGTAGCCCGAGGGACGATCCTCAAAGATTGAGAAGAACTAGATCTTTTGGAGTAAAATAGCTTGAGTGTCTTTAATTTCAAAAGATCGCAAACTTGCTTCAGTCTCGTCTAACTTAAGGGCCAAAGAAGCGATCGCAACCTTCCATTCAGCCAGATCGATTTGTAATAAATCCCCTAAAGTTACTGTAATCGGTTCTCCACCCATATGAGCGATCGCGGCAACTTTTTTGGCTGTTAATGTCGATGCATCTTTGGGAGCAGAGCGCAAGCCATAAAATATAGTAGCGTCGCCAGTGGCAATGCGATTAAAGCGATCGAGACCATCTAAATTGCCTTGAAGCCAGGGATTAGCTTTGCGAAACTGACGCAAGGCCAAATTAAAAGCAGCTCGATCTCGATCGATCTCTTCGGACTGCAGCCAAACGTTACACATCTCGTGAGCGTCTTCCATAAAAGCTTTGGCAAACTCTTTTAACTTAGCCACATCTAACTCGGTCAAAATCTTCGACTTATCTGCAACGTTGAGCTTTTGCAACTCAGAAGCAGATTTGCGGGTTTGAGCTTCGGCTTTAACAGCTTCAGAATCTGCCTCGAGACCTAAATTGCGCTGGCAAATTCGAGCTACTTCGTCGAGGTCATAATTAGTTTCTTCGATCGCATCGTAAAGTCCGCGTACGAACTGACGTAACTCTGCCAGTTTCCCAAATCCCATTGCTTTTAAGCGAGGAAAAAGTTGAGGCCAGTCGTAGGTTTCGGGAATAATTTGCCAATCGAGAAAACCCCCCGCTTCTTCGGCAACAACTTTTACGCCATAGCGATCGTCGGTATTTCGCAAAAAGCCCCAGGGTGCGCGCATGGTGCAATTAATAAAATCCATCGGTAAGCCAGGACTAAAGCCGTAGGTAAATAAATTAATCGCGGGGTTATCGTAAGCATTATTGAGAATTTCAGGCAAATTTTTACCCAGATTCCAATTGATATCCAGTTCGGGATCTACCTGCGTTCCCCGTCGCAGAGTATCGTGGTTACCGCAACCAGTAATCCAATTAGCTCCTACTTGAGTTTGTTCGCAAACTCGTCGCCACTTTTTATCCCAAAACTTGAGCAAACTGGGGGTATTGTGGGCAAAAATTAAGGGCCCCCACTGAAAACAATCGGGCTTAAATTCGACGATATCGCGATAGGTTGAAATTTCCTCCCAACCTTCAGCAGGCCAGGGACGACCGTCCTCAAAAATAGTAAACAAACGTCGTTTGCTATCGCCAATTTCTTGTAAGACTTCTGCCATGTCGTGCAAATATCGATCGTCGTATTCAACTCGCCCGGAGATGGGATTAAAAAACTTAAAATCTTGAGCACCATCAACGCGAATACCGTCAGCACCAGTATTATTCTTACGCCGTTGCATTTCTAGCAAGATCGCCCGCACTACTGGGTTTTGATGGTTGACATCTTGACCGTACATATTCGGCCCTTTCAAAAAGCGACCGTTCAAAAGATCGATCGCCTGGTTATCGGCATGGCCGTAAACTATATCGTAAATGACTTGAATCGGGCCGGTGGGGAAGTTGTGTAAAGTGGCGATAAAATCGATTAATTCATCGGGACGCAGCGTTTCTAAAACCGATGGATTGGTTGCCGAACAACCAAAAATAACGATATCGTAGCCCCAATTTTCAGTATCGGGTTTTTTCAGGGTAACTTTAATATCCCCTGGTTCGTATTCGATACCTTCAGTTTCCGAGTCCATCTCGTTCCAATCTTCTTCGTCGATGATAAAGAAACCGTTACCTAAATCGTGAGGGCCGCGATACTCTACTGTAGGTTCTATGGGCAAAAGTTGTACTGCATCGTAGCCGATAAAATTTTGTTCGCTCGGGGTTAAAGTTTCGTTGGCTGCTAACTTCTTGGCGATCGTCCGGTAAACTTCTGTCAGGCCGCTGAGATAGCCATTCGGCGAAGCAGTATTAACGTGGAGTTGCAAAATGTTACCCGGGGGATGAACCTGAATCTCCCCATTTTCATTTTTATCACCTTGCTGAAAATAGGCTAGGTCATCTCGCTCCCGTTGCAAGCGATCGATGTCGTAAAGTTCCGCTGGAGCGTAGACTCCGTAAGGATAGGAATCTGCCAAACAATCGCCGAGAATCTTAATTTCGTTAGTTTCAAAGCACAGGTAACGCAACCAATAAAAAGATCCTAATTCGTCTTTCGTCCCGGGACGCATCCCCGATACTACCCCCCAATGATAATCGCCGTGCTTTTCGAGTTGGACGTAATCGCGCCGAAATGGAACTTTTTGCAGGGGTTTAGTGGGATCGATCGCTTTTTTCGGGGTAAAAACTTGCAGATAAATATTCTTGGGTTGAATCATATCTGCTGCCAATTCAGGAGTCCAAAAGCCAATTTCTGTCAAACCATCGGCACGGTAGCGCGCTCCCAAACGAGTGACAATTTTCTGCGCTTTATGAAAAATGGTGTCGTCCGATCGTTCGATTTCGTTAACCCAGTCAATTAGTTTCTGAGTTTCAGCTTCAACAATTTGAACTGGAGGTAAAACAGTTTTAACCATGAGTTTCCTATCTTGATTCTTTAAATAAATATAATTACTAGGTTGCTAAAATGCTTTTTCTCTTGGCAATTGGAGATTACGAAAAAAATATTTTGCTATTTATTTCAATATATTCTCAGTCGACCTCACCACTAACCACTGGTTGCCCAGAATATATTAACAGACTAAAGCCTCGATTAAATCTTAAGTAGTTGACAAACTAGCTACAATGCCCTCATTGAATTTATAATAAGTATAAAAATTTTTAAACTATTAGCAATCTCAATAAATAGCCGAGGATATAAAAATGGGCATTGATTTTTTTGCGATCGCGTATGAATTAAAAAATAAAAATAATATATCTTGGAATGAAGAAGAATTATCTGAATTGGGTTACGATATTTACGATCTTTTGTATAAATTTTTAACTGATACTTTAACCAGAAAAGCAGAAGCAGATTATTTAGAAAATCTAGATACTTATCTAACTTGTGGTTGTGTCTACGATTTTTATATAGAAAAAGATGAGTTAGATTTTTGCATAAAAGATTACGTTTGGAATTATTCAAGAGTTGGAATTCATTGGTTTGGACTAGCATCAATAATTTATTGTTCAGAAATAGACAAGGTTCTTAATAAATATAATTGGCAAATTCAAAAACAAAAACTTCCCTCATCTTTAGAAAAGTTTCAAAAATATTATGGGCTTTACCCTACTTTTCTTACAAGAGTTAAAGACGAATTATATTTAATAGATGAAGATGAAAAAACTGTTAGCCCAGATGAAGAACAAACTATGCCAATTTTATCGAAAGAAGAAAAAGAAACAATTTTAAAAATTATTGAAACCAAAGAATGTCAATGTCAGCTTTGTCAAAAAATTAGGGCTGGGAATTTGCTGGGATATCGGCTTAGATTAAATCTACTTATTTGTAATGATTTTGAAAGCGATCGAGTCTAATTATATTTTTAAATAAACAAAGTTATTTTATTATAATTGTCACACAAGCTACCTTGGCTAACAAAATTATATACTTCTCTATTTACTGCTGAGGAATTGTCATCATTCGATCGAGAAGGAACAATATAAAGTTTTGGACGCGCTAGCAAAAACTAACGCATCAAAAAAATCGACTAATTAAAGACTATTTTTGTAAAGCCGCAACACCGCGATCGTACAATTCTCTAGCATAATCAGTCCAAGTACCTTGTCCCCAATAGCGGAAACAGCTAGTTTCTACTAACAAGAGATATAACAAAGCTTCTTGATACTCAGCAGTCTTAGTAATGCTAGGATCTTTTGCTACTAAAGTATCGTATTTTTCGTGGAACATCGCGCTAAGTTTGTTCATAGGTTCGAGGACATTTTCGTAACCTTTAACCCAACTTAAATCGTTAGTCCAAGAAGCACCATCCATGTGGAATTGATGGTCGTTTTCGTTTAAATGGGCGATCGCTTTTTGAACAGCTTCGGGAGTAGCATTATCTGGGTTGACTGCGTTCCAAATTTTGTGTTGTCCGACAGCTTGACAAACGGGATAATCTGCTTCTTTTACTCCAGCAAGTTCTAGTAGTTCGATATATTCAGTACCGTTTAAACCAACTACACCCTCGGTATTAATGCCATTATCTTTAATTTCGTGCCAAACTGGTTGAAAATCGCGAGGGAATTCGTTCATCATCACCCCACCATTTTCCCCGTCAGCAATTTGACTGACGCAACAGGGAACGTTATTATTGCCTAATTGCTGTTTTCCCCGTCCTTTTGCTTCGTGATAGGGTTGCATCTGTGCGACTAATTTAGTATCAGATCCTTGTGTTTTAATCAAAGCTGTGATACTAATAGTTTCACCTTTAGAATTACGCGCGACTAGACGGTTAGGGAGATATTTATCATCGTGCCACAAACCCGATCCATCTAAACGTTCTACAGAATGTTCTTGAACCAACAACCACTTGTAACCGCATTCTTTGAGGGCTTTAATATATTCGTAGAGAGTGTCGGGGTTATTGGGTAAGTGCATTTCTGGTGGGGAGAAACCTTTAACCCGTTTTAGCGCGTCGTAGCCAAATAAAGCAGCAAAATAATGTTGCCAGGCTTGGATTTGTAATTTAAGATCCGGGATGGGTGTAGAAGTAGCTACAGCATGAGACCACATCGTTCCCAACCATTCTACATAGGGAAAGTATTTTGCATCTGTGGCTATTAGTTTGAGGCGATCGAGAACGTCATTTCTCTCCATTTGCACCAATCCCCATAATAGATTACCAGAATAATCCAACATGATGCGAGGATTGCAACCATTATTTACTAATTCAGGAATAAAATCGCCTATTCTTTTGTAACACCAAGCAAAAGGTTCGGCATTGTGGTTATCTCCTTCTCCTGGATGTTCGAACATATACTGGAGATTGCTAATTAATTCGCCATTTTGACCCGCAGGAATGGTAGGCTGATGCATATGTAAAGCACAAGCAAACCCAGCTCTAATTTTATCTAATTTTAAATTGGTAATAGGTGCAAAAACTGCTTCGTTGTGGTTGACAATTTTACTGATTTCTGCTTCCGCACCACAAATATTTGGCAACTGCGATTGTGTCGATACTGTTGCTATCATTTAGTTTTCCTCGATACGTTTTATATTGACAATAATGACGTTCGCAAGAACATCTCGGACATACTTCGCCCATATTTATTGTTAGATAGTATATGACAATGGTACTGTGTTCGGCTTAAAACAAAATTAAATAGTTGAAATTTTCCGGGCAAGTTAGTAAATTTAAATATTACTTTTCAATGATTATTAATGAGTAAAAAATATTTACCTTACATTAGTTATAGTATCTGGAGAGAATTTGAAGCCGCGATCGGTTCGGAAATTTTCCATTGCGATATGAAAAGGGGTTTTGCTCGAGCTAGAAAAAAAGAAGATCGAGTAAAAGCTTTATTAGCAGAAGAAAAAGATGTTTTTAAAATAGGTCATTGGGTACAAAAAGGCATTTACGAATTACATCAAGATTTAGCTTTATTAGATAATTATTTAGGAATAGATATTCTTAAAGATAATTTGACTTACAAAAAAAATCGCTTTACCGACGAAGCCCCCGAACTACAGCAAAAAGTAATCGATATTTTAAAAAGATACCAACAAAAACCAATTTTAAAAAATAAGAATATAATCGAATTTAGTCCCGGAGATGAAGAAGGTTTTACAAGTATTTTAATCCAAGAAGAAGATTATCAATTTAAGCTTTTTTATGCTTTCGATTGCGTCATAGAAGAAAATGAAACCATACATATCCTCGATTTAAAAACAGGAAAATCGGGGTTCGATCGCCGACAAGGATATGTTTATCTTTTAGCAGCAAGTCAATTATATCCAAAACTAAATTGTGTCGCTTCTTTTTATAACGTCGAAACAGAACAAGCATCGGAAATATTATCATTAACACCAGAACAGTTAAATGCTTTTAAATTTGAATTAGCCAAAATAGCTAAATTACATCAAGAACAATTAAAAAAATATCGTTTTAATCAGGATTTATTTCCGAGAATATATTCACCAAATCCAGGTTTAGCCTGTCGTTATT
>CAYWIH010000077.1:0-24282 GCA_964458305.1 uncultured bacterium
TCCCGACTCTCATTTCTAACAAAATAGAGAGCGGGACTTACGGTAGAAGGTTAAAAGAGAACTACCACCTGCTCTGGCTCGAGTTTATACAGCAACCGAGACAGGAAGGTTAGGAGAATTTAAAAAAGTTATTCCTGATTTTATTGACATTAGGCAGCGACCCTGGTATGTAGCGGCTCGCGAAAGAGGAACTGTTACCTGGGGGAATATTTTCTCGCTGCAAGTAACACCGCAAATCGATCTTCCTGCCAGCGTACCATTAAAAGACGAAGGAGGAAATATTATCGGAGTCATCGGCAATAATCTTTCTCTTAATACCCTTGGTGACTGCCTCAGAGATCTCAAAGTAGGAAAATCGGGGCAAGCTTTTATATTAGAAAGGAATGGTAAATTAGTAGCCAGTTCCACTTTAATGCAACCTTTTTCGATCGATAATGACGGTCAAACTAAACGGATCGTTGCTGTTGAAAGTGAAGATATATTGTTACGAGGGACGAGTAAATATTTACTGGATAAATTTGGCAATTTGAGCCAAATCGATACTACCAGACAACTAAAATTTTTAATCGATCGCGAACGCCATTTTGTCGAAGTTTTACCGTATCAAGATGAATGGGGTATTGATTGGGTGATTGTGGTTGTCGTCCCAGAATCTGAGTTTATGGGACAAATTTATGCCAACACCCGCACGACTATTTTACTTTGTCTGTGGGCGTTAATTATTGCTAGTATTTTCGGAGTTCTCAGCGCAAATTGGCAGCCTCATTTGATTTTAATGGATTTACAAATGCCCGTTCAAGATGGTTCTGAAGCTATTAGAGAAATTAGAGCCAAACAAGAGGAAATCAATCCTAAAATTATTGTGCTTACAGCAGGAGTATTAGCAAAAGAATCTCTTCAGAGTTTAGCACCTTTTTATGACGATTTAATTTTAAAACCTTACCAAGAAAATATTTTACTAACTAAAATCGCACGGCATTTAAAAATCGAGTATATTACCGAATATTCGACACCAATAGTCGCCAAACAAATTAGTCCCGAAGATCTCAAAATCATGCCGGATGAATGGATTTTAAAGCTTTATCAACTGGCTTGCGAACTCGATCGCACTTCTCTTAATAATTTAATTAAACAAATTCCTGCTGATGATAAGGGTACTGGTTTATCTCTTGCTTTATCTAATTTAGTTAATGAGTTTAATTTTGAGGAAATTATTGAACTTACTCAATTAGAAGCTGACATTTAATTATCCCATTTTTCAGAATGCAGAAGTTTTTTCAAATAACGATCGAGTAGTTTTAAAAGAATTTATTTCATCTCTAGATTGAATAGAATCAAATTAATTTTCTTCTAGACAATATTTTAGTTAAATAGGATTAAATAATTTTAAAATTATACCAATTGTCAAAAATAGAGCAGTATATTAATCCCAATTCCCTTTTATTTGCACTGTGTAGGTCAGTCGATCGATCTAGGTAAGAGGTTGTTCTAAATGCTTGTATTTACAACATTAATTTTAAGACTTTATTACATCGCTTTTAAGTTAGTTTGACTAAAATTAAATTGATTTTCTTTTAGATCCTATTTGTAGCAATTATTTTGGAAAATGGTATAATAATTTTTTGGATAATAAAATTAATTTCTAAATAGCTTATTATTTCCGAATGAATTCTTTTATTATTTTTTGATAAACGTTTTTATTTTCCTAGATCTATATGTCAGATAAAATAGTTTATTCTAAAGATATTAAATATTCCCCAAATTATAATAGTTCTTCATCTGTAAGTGAATGGCGAGATTTTTTACCGTAGGTTTTAATTAAATGATTTATGCTAAATTTTGGTTCATTTTATTGTGTTTGTATTTAAATTAAATTTCAATTTTCCGAGACAATTTCTATTTAGAAAAATTTAGATCTTTTTTGCCCTATTTATTTCAATAAATTTATTTTGACTAGAACTAATTATAAATTTAAACACTTCTGTACGGACGTTTCATGAAATGTCGCTACTTTCCATATCCTCCACCTCCAGGAGTTTCGATAATAAATAGATCTCCAGGATGCATTTCGACAACAGCAGTACCCGATAATTCTTCGATCGAACCGTCTATTCTTTTAAGGTAATTTTTACCAACTTTACCAGCTTCACCACCATTCAAACCAAAAGGAGCAACAACCCGACGAGAAGATAAAATTCCTGCAGTCATAGACTCTAAAAAACGCACCCGACGAACTACACCATTACCGCCAGAAAACTGTCCTTTACCGCCGCTATTTTCTCGAATAGAGAAGCTTTCTAAAATTACGGGAAAACGCCATTCTAATACTTCTGGATCTGTAAGTCGCGAGTTAGTCATGTGGGTTTGTACCGCATCAGTTCCGTTAAAGTTTTTTCCCGCACCAGATCCGCCGCAAATTGTTTCGTAATACTGATATTTTTCGTTGCCGAAAGTAAAATTATTCATCGTACCTTGAGAAGCTGCCATTATTCCCAAAGCACCATAAATACAGTCGGTAATATTTTGGGATGTTTCGACATTTCCGGCTACAACTGCGGCAGGATATTTAGGGTTTAACATACACCCTTCGGGAATGATTATTTCTAAAGGTTTCAAACAGCCATAGTTGAGAGGAATATTATCATCTACTAAAGTACGGAAGACATATAATACTGCTGCTTTTGTTACTGCTACTGGGGCATTTAAATTATTTTTAAGTTGGGAAGATGTGCCAGTAAAGTCGATTTTTGCACTACGATCGAGCCGATCGATTGTAATAGTAACTTTAACGAGCTTGCCCCTATCTAATTTGCAAGTAAATTGACCGTCTTTGAGAACTTCGATGACTTTTCTGACCGATTCTTCGGCATTATCTTGAACGTATTTCATATAAGCTTTTACAGTTTCTAAGCCGTAATTTTCTGCCATCGATCGCAGTTCTTGCAATCCTTTTTCGTTAGCGGCTATTTGGGCTTGTAAATCGGCTATATTTTGGTTCGAGTTGCGGACGGGATATTGAGAGTTAGTAAGTAATTCTAATAATTCTTTTTCTCGAAAGTTACCGCGATCGACTAGTTGAAAATTATCGATTAAGATTCCTTCTTCTGCGATAGTTTTACTGTTTGGGGGCATCGATCCTGGTGTTATTCCCCCAATATCGGCATGGTGTCCGCGAGAAGCTACATAAAAAATTGGTTCTTTAGATTGTAAAAATACTGGAGTAATAACGGTTATATCTGGTAAATGAGTTCCGCCATTGTAGGGGTTATTTAACATATAAACGTCCCCAGATTTTAAGCGATCTTTTTTAGCATCAATTAAGCTGCGAACGCTTTCGCTCATCGAACCTAAATGAACGGGAATGTGGGGGGCATTTGCTACTAATTGACCTTCGCGATCGAATAGGGCACAAGAAAAATCCAATCTCTCTTTTATATTTACCGAGTAACTAGTATTTTGTAATGTCGTTCCCATTTGTTCGGCGATCGACCTGAAGAGGTTATTAAATATTTCCAGCATTACCGGATCTGGAGAGTTTAAATTTAATTTTTCTCTTTTTTTAGCTGCTTTTTTTTCTGGCTTTGCTTTTCTTTTTAAAATCAGACAATCGCGATCGCTTATTTCTGCTTGCCAACCTGGTTCGATGATGTTAGTTCCGGTTGGTTCGACTATCATTGCCGGACTTTCGATAATATCTCCTGGTTGTAATTCTTCTCTTTTATAAACTGGTGTTTCTTGCCAAGTATCGTTAGTATATACTGAAACTTTTTTAACTGGTTCGGGCGGATCTTTTCTAGTTCTTTCGATCTTCGGTTCTTCGGGAATATAAGTCCGATAAATTAATTCTAGAGAAACTTCTTCGACAATTAAACTGCGATCGCTAATAATAAATCCATATCTTTGCCGATGTAGGTTTTCAAATTCTTCCCTCATTCGGTTCGGATCGCGATCGAACTTAACAATTAAACTGGCATCAGTGCCTCGATATTTCAAATGAACTGTAGCAACGATAATAACCTTATTTCGATCGAAATTTTCTTGCTGTTTTTCTAATTCCCTTTCGCACTCAATTCTCAATTCTTCTAAGAGCTGTTCTAATTTTAAAATAAGATCTAAATTTAATTCTGCTTCTACTGCTTTTTCTCGCAATATAATCATATCCGCCAAACCTATTCCATAAGCAGATAAAACCCCCGCCAAGGGATGGATAAATATCTGTTTAATTCCTAAAACATCTGCTATCAAACAAGCGTGTTGTCCTCCCGCACCACCAAAACAGCATAAAGTATATTCAGTAACGTTATAACCCTTCTCTAAAGATATTTTTTTAATCGCATTTGCCATATTTTGTACTGCGATCGCAATGAAACCTGCTGCTATTTGTTCTGGCGATCTCCCGTCATTTATCTCCTTACTAAGTTCGGCAAATTTTTCTGCGACTATCTGATAGTTCAAAGGCTCATTTCTTCCCCTACCAAATACTTTTGGAAAAAACTCCCCTTGTAATTTTCCCGCGAATAGGTTACAGTCTGTTATGGTGAGAGGGCCGTTCTGACCGTAACAAGCCGGCCCGGGATTAGATCCGGCAGAGTCCGGCCCCACTAAATACCGATCGGACTTATATTTAACAATAGATCCCCCTCCAGCAGCTACAGTATGGATAGCCATCATCGGAGTGCGAAATCTTACCCCAGCTATTTCCGTTTCGAAACTTCTTTCATATTTTCCGTCATAACGAGCGACATCGGTAGAAGTCCCTCCCATATCGAAAGTAATAATTTTATCCAGTCCGGCCATTTTAGCCGTCTTTACAGCCCCGACGATACCCCCTGCAGGGCCAGAAAGAATGCTATCCTTACCCCGAAATAAATTAGCATCTGCAAGCCCTCCATTCGACTGCATGAAGTTCAATTTAGTTTTTGCAGGTAAATTGCTAATCACCCGATTTATGTAGCGATCGAGGATGGGAGATAAATAGGCATCGACTACGGTAGTATCGCCGCGAGAAACTAATTTCATCACGGGGCTAACTTTATGAGATACTGATATTTGTGTGAATCCGATCTTATCTGCTATGCTGGCTACTTGTTTTTCATGTTGGGGATAGCGATAACCGTGCATAAAAGCGATCGCGCAACTGCGAATGCCTCGGTCGTATGCTGCTAATAAATCTGCTTCTACTTTTTGAAGGTTAAGAGCAATTAATTCTTCTCCTTTAGCACTGTATCTCTGTTCTACCTCAATAACTTCTTCATAAAGCATTTGGGGTAAAACAATTTCGCGAGCGAAGATATCGGGACGATTTTGATAGCCAATTTTTAAAGCATCTTTAAAGCCCTTTGTAACAACTAAAACTACTCGATCGCCTTTCCTTTCTAATAAAGCATTAGTCGCTACTGTCGTCCCCATTTTGACATGGGCGATCGCATCTAGATCGCTACTGCCGATTAAATCTTTAATCCCCGCTATGGCCGCATCGGAATATTGTTGGGGATTTTCCGAAAGTAGTTTGCGAACGATAATTTTTCCCTCGGGATTTTTGGCGACGATATCGGTAAAAGTACCGCCGCGATCGATCCAAAATTGCCAAAGATTATCGGAATTAGGCATTTTCAAGAACTAAGCAATCACAAATCAAAAATCAGTTAATCATTTATTATGGTACGTTTTTACAGAACTTGGAAACTATCTAAATTTTCCTACCCTCGGCAAAAATACTAATATCCTATAAATATAAGCGATCTTTAATTCTATCTTTAATAATATTAATTTTAAAATTAACGATCGCTTTATATAACTTTATATAATATTACTTAAGTCTTTACTTGTGCCGAGCGAAAACTGTAATTTTTTATAAAAAAATAATGAATAAAACTATATTCTTACAAAGCTTGTTAGCCGCAAATTTTATTTTTTCTACCATTATTTTAAGTGTTAAGGTTAGCTTTTTACCTTCTAATAATGCTGCCGATCTCGATCGAACAGTAAACACAACTCGAGCAGGAGATTGAAAACATTCTCGATCTGCCATCCTTAACTTTCCCGATCGGGCTTGGCAAAGATTAAATTTAGATCTCGATCTCTAACTTCCCAAGCAAACCAAAAAAATCACTAATTCCAAAGAGATCGAGGGAAAATTTTAAATCAAGCACAAAGACAGTAAGACTAAAGCAACCCAGTATAAAGTTTCGGACTTTTCTTTTTCAAATCCAGGTAAATTCATAGTTTCCTTGGGAAATTTTTTTTAGAAGTGGAATCCTTTCGATCGCTGCGATTTTTTCGAGAGGAATAGTTTTATGTGAGGACTAAAACTGCGAGTTTTTATTTAAGTAAATTTACTGTTTTAGCGTCCATGTTCTTCATTATAACTTTAAAGTATTCGCTCGAACCAAAAAAATGTTAAATTTTTTGCAGTGAAAGCAAGCGAGATCGTGAAACAGTTATTTTTTTCCTTACTACTTACTCCCGTACTAGCAATCGTATCTTTAACCCCAGCAAAAGCTGAAATAAGAACTTCGATAGTCGAATACAGAGACGGTAATACGATTTTAGAAGGATATTTAGCCTACGACGACGAAATTAAAGGCCCTCGTCCTGGTGTAATGGTAGTCCATGCCTGGAGAGGTTTGGGAGAATACGAAAAAAGAAGAGCCAGAGAACTGGCAGAATTAGGATATGTAGCTTTTGCTGCCGATATTTACGGCAAAGGTATTCGCGCGACAAATAACCAAGAAGCGGCCAAACTAGCACAAATATATCGATCGAACCGACAATTAATGAGAAATAGAGCTAATGCTGGTTTGCGGGTCTTAAAAAGGAATAGAATGGTTACTTTTAACAATACTGCGGCGATCGGCTATTGCTTTGGCGGCGGAGTTGTTTTAGAATTAGCCCGTAGTGGTGCTAGAGTGGACGGTGTTGTCAGTTTTCACGGCAATTTAGATACTCCCGACCCAAAAGATGCTCGCAACATTCGCTCTAAAGTCTTAGTTTTACACGGTGCTAGCGATCCTTTAGTCCCGATCGAACAGGTAGATGGCTTTATCGCAGAAATGGAAGGGGCCGAAGTAGATTATCAATTAGTCATGTACGGAAATGCAGTTCACAGTTTTAGCGATCCTAATGCTGGAGACGATCCTACTACTGGAGTTGCTTACAATGCTAAAGCCGATCGCCGATCTTGGCAGGATATGAAGAACTTTTTTGCCGAAATTTTTCAAAATCGAGTTACGAATAAGTAAATAACAAGCCGATCCCTGCTAAAGCCAGTAATGCCCCTAAAATAGCTCTAAAACTTATTTTATCTCCCATTGCCAGGGCGATCGGCAAAATAAATAACGGGCTGGTTGAGGTTAAAGTAGAAGCGATTCCAGCAGCAGTAAATTTATAAGCGGTTTGCTGCAACCAAATACCCAAATAAGTCCCCCCAAAAGCAGCAATAAAGATCGCCCCTGCTTGTTTGAAGGATTTTTGCGAATAAATATTTTCGATCGCCGATCGATCGATCGCCAGCAATAAAATAATTATTGCCATTCCACCCATTAGCCTTAAAAAGGTACTTTGTAAAGGTGTAATATCCGAATCTACTAAAGCAAAACGGGAAAGAATTCCACCGACTGCTTGCAATAAATTTGCTAAAATTCCCCAAATTATCCCTCTTTTAAACGCCCGATCGTCTGTTGTTTCGGCGACGTTAGTTCGTTCGCTAATTACCCAAGCAACTCCTAAAAGGGTAATAAATATACCACACCAAGCACCGTAACTGAGGGTTTCCGATAAAAAAATTAATCCCAGTGTGGCAGTCATTGGTGGGGTCAAATTTTCCATTAAAAGACTTTTTCTGACACCCAAGTTGTTAATGGTTAAAAAATAAGCCGTATCTCCCAAACCAATTCCGATCGCCCCGGAAACTAGCAAAATAATTGCCGAACTAGAATAGGAAAAATCTATTTCCCCAGCTAAAAATAGGGTAAAAATCAATAAAGCGATCGCGATCGTGCCTTTGAGAAAATTTAATTCTAGCGGTCGGACTTTTTCGCCTAAAATTCCGTAAATTGCCGAAGAAACAGCCCAAAAAAAAGCTGCAACTAAAGCCGCTAATTCTCCTTTTACTTCACCCACCAACTAACCTAATAAATAACAGGCGACGAGACTCAAATCGATCGGATTCAAACTACTCGCCGCCCTAAAAATATAGCTATTAACTTTGTCCTTCTAACTCTTAGACCTTCCTAAAATTTAACCTAAAGGATGGAAAAGTAGATCTGGGAAAAAGCGATTAAATTCGATTAAAAGACCGGCTGTAAATGTCAGCAAAGCCATGATTAATACTGGCGCAGTAGAAAGAAATTTTTGGAAATCTGCCATATATTTTTCTCCTGTGAGAATCTATTTAAACTAATTAGCGAGGGGAGATGGGAATTTCTGAATTTTTAGCAACTAATTCGCCAGATTGGAATTCTTTAATTGCTTGTAAAGGCCAAGCAAAACCGCTCAACATAATGCTAAATGCTTTGGGTACGTCGAGAACGATTTCTAACATTTCGGAATTCTTTTCTTTTCTAACGGCGATCAAGTAAGCGCGACCTACCCAACCGATCCAGCCAGTAATATAAAGGAAGAGAATGCTAGGAATTAAAAAGTCACCAGCGTGGCTAAAACGACCGTCTACAATTAAATGGGGTAAACCTTCGTCACCGCAAAGTGCTTCAGCGTAACGTTCTGCTCTTTTTTCTCCAGATTCGGGATCGTCAGTGGTATTGCGGAAATTCTGGGCTCTTGCTTGATAAGCTTCAGATTCGCTACAAGGAGTCAATCCAGCTACACCATCACCGGCTTGAGCGGGTGGAGCGAAATTAAACCATAAAGCACAAATCAAAATCAAAGTCAACAATCGACGCATAAAAATTGTTTCCTTTTGTTAAGTAATAAATTAACTTTTTTGTACAAAAGATTAAAAAACCATTTGCACACCGAGTGCGATCTTACTCCGATCGGTGGATCGAGTAAAGTTTAGATCGATAAAAAAAATAAGTTAGGAGGATTAAGAAATAGCTATGACAACGATCCTAGCAATAGAAACAAGCTGTGACGAAACAGCAGCAGCAATTGTAAAGAATCGTAAAATTTACAGCAATGTGGTTGCTTCCCAAATAACAATCCACCAAAAATATGGCGGTGTAGTACCAGAAGTAGCATCGCGAAAACATTTAGAAACAATTAATAACTGTATCGATCGGGCGTTTGTTGAAGCTAATTTAAATTGGCAAGATATTGACGGTATAGCGGCAACCTGCGCCCCAGGATTGGTAGGAGCATTATTAGTAGGGGTAAGTGCGGCCAAAACATTAGCTATACTGCACCAAAAACCCTTTTTAGGAGTCCATCACCTCGAAGGACATATCTATGCCAGTTACTTGAGCGAAACGGAGCTTAAACCGCCTTTTTTGTGCCTTTTAGTTTCGGGAGGACATACTAGCTCGATTTATGTCGAAGATTGCGGTAAATACGAATTGCTAGGTAGTACCAGAGATGATGCGGCCGGAGAAGCTTTTGATAAAGTAGCCCGATTGTTAAATTTAGGTTATCCGGGAGGGCCGGAGATCGATCGCGCAGCACAATTAGGCGATCGCAATGCTTTTAGTTTGCCTGAAGGGAAGATATCTTTGCCTCAAGGAGGATATCATCCTTACGATTCTAGTTTTAGCGGTTTAAAAACAGCAGTATTGCGATTGGTACAAAAATTAAGTCAAGAAGATCCTAATTTACCAGTAGCAGATTTAGCCGCCAGTTTTCAAGCTACAGTTGCCCGCAGTTTAACAAAAAAAACCATCGCCGCAGCAGTCGATCGCGGGCTAAAAACTATCGTCGTCGGCGGCGGTGTTGCTGCAAATAGCGAACTTAGAAAACAATTAACCGCAGCAGGTTCTAAAAAAAATCTAAAGATATGTTTTCCTCCTATCAAACTCTGTACTGATAATGCTGCTATGATCGGTTGTGCAGCGGCGGAACATCTCGATCGAGGACATACTTCCCGTTTGAGTTTACAAGTAAAATCCCGTTTCGCCGTAACTAAAGTGATGGAACTATATCAGTAAATCTCAGCTAAAAAGCAACGAGTTTATATTTTAAAATTCAGCGACAACGCTGACAGTTCTTCGTTCAAAAATTTACTAATCTAATTTCTTTTTGTCAGGAAGTTTACGCGAACAAAAGTGCCATTTTTGTAAAAACTTTCGCGAGAATTTTTATTGGAAATTTTCGTAAAAATTCTCTACTGAAAAAAGACCGTGAGAAACAATATGAATTCACAAGAAAATCAGAAAATGCCCGCGATCGGACTGTTTACTTCCATTTGTTTGGTAGTAGCCAGCATGGTCGGTACTGGAGTTTTTACCAGTTTGGGCTTTCAAACCGTCGATATTCGCTCGGGCTTCAGTTTGCTCTTTTTGTGGCTGGTAGGGGGGATTTTTGCCCTCTGCGGCGCGCTCTGCTACGGTGAATTAGGAGCAGCAATGCCAAGATCTGGGGGAGAATATCATTACCTATCTCAAATTTATCACCCCGCGATCGGCTTTCTTTCGGGCTGGGTTTCGGTAACGGTAGGTTTTGCCGCACCAATAGCAGCAGCAGCAATGGCTTTGGGGAAATATTTATCTAGTGCTTTTCCCGTGCCTGCTTTACCAGAAGAAATTTTAGCCTATATATCCGACGATCTTGCTGCTAGTTTACCAGCAAAGTTTGCCACCATTCAATCGATGGCGATCGCTGTTTTAGTAGTTATTGTTGTTTCTTTAATTCACAGCCACAATCTTAAACTGGGCAGCAATTTTCAAAAGGTTTCTACTTTACTAAAAATACTTTTGATTATCGGCTTAATCGGTTGCGGAATTTATTTAGCTACGCCACAAAATATTAACTTTTTTCCTGCCGGAGAAGATCTCAATTTAATTTTTAGTTCTCCTTTTGCGGTTTCTTTGGTTTACGTTACTTATTCTTATTCGGGTTGGAATGCAGCAGTTTATTTAGCTTCAGAAGTAAAACAGCCAGAAAAGAATTTACCAAAGGCTTTATTTTGGGGAACTGCGGTTGTAATGGTATTGTATTTGCTGCTTAATTTTGTCTTTCTTTACAGTACGCCGATCGAGAAGTTAGCCGGAGAATTAGAAGTAGGATATATCGCTGCAAATCATATTTTTGGTGCTAGCGGCGGCAAAATAATGGGCTTATTAATTGCTTTTGGTTTAATATCATCAATTAGTTCGATGATTTGGGCCGGCCCGCGAGTCGCTCAAACCATTGGCGAAGATATTTCTATATTTCGTCCTCTTGCTAAAAAAAATGTGCGCGGAGTTCCTGCTTATGCCATATTCTTTCAATTAGCGATCGTGCTGGTTTTATTAATTACTGCTAGCTTTGAATCTGTAATTACTTATCTCGGATTTACCCTTACTTTTTCTTCTTTTATTACTGTTTTGGGTTTGTTCGTTCATCGCTGGAAATATCCCGAGATCGATCGACCTTACAAAACTTGGGGCTATCCAGTAACGCCGCTTATTTTCTTAGTAATTAGTCTCTGGATGTTGGTGTTTATTTTTATGAGACAACCGACGGAATCTTTAGCCGGACTAGCAACGATCGCTTTTGGTTTGCCTTTATACTTTTTGGGCAGAGAAAAAGTAAAAGTTGCCCGCTCTAAATTCTAAAATATCTCAATTTTTACCAAAATAACTGCTACATTTACAGCAAAAAATTCCTACAACTCTAAATAACTATTATCTCAACCAAGAAAAATGAAAAGATCTCTATCTATTTTATTGGCAACTTTAGGCCTGTGTGCTTTTCTAGAATCTTGCGCTAAAATATCCACCGAAAAACAAGCTCGAGAATTAGCAACTACAGAAGAAAACGCACCCGAATATAGCATTAATACGGCTGTTGAAGTAGAAGAAATTCCTGAAGAACCGATCGATCCTCTGGCAAAATTTGATAAAGTAAAATCCGAACATTTAACTAGCAATGCTAAACTACTCGCTGGGGTTAAAGTAGAAGATAATACTAATTTTGCTAATAACATTCAGCAAGCAAGTTATTGGCTGAACCATCACAATACTTTGCAAAATTCTTGGGCTAAATTAGAAGCAACACAACTATCAAAAGTAAGAAGATGGTCGACTGCAGAATTAGCCGGAATTCATCAGGAAGTTCGCGATGTTTTTTATCCTTTTAGCGGGCCGGATTTTCTCTATGCTTACAATCTTTTTCCAAAAGCAAAAAAATTCGTTTTAGTCGGCTTAGAACCAGTCGGAAAATTACCAGATTTGACCGTAAATTCTGGCAATAATAATAATTATAAATTGCAGCAAGCTAGGGGATCTCTTTATGCTATTTTACAGTGGAGTTTTTTCCGCACCAACGATATGAAAGTAGATATGGCAAAACAAGGAAATTTACCAGTTATTGCCCTATTTATGGCCCGCACCAACAATAAAATTTTAGACGTAGAATATATTAGCTTAGACGGCAACGGAGAAGTTAAAAAAGAAGGAATTGGTAGCATTCCCGGAGTGAAAATTGATTTCGTATCTGCAGGAGAAAAAGAACCAAAAACCCTCTATTATTTCTCCACCGATTTATCGAATCACGGACTGCAACAAAGACCGCAACTTACCAAATTTGTCAAGCAAGAATTGAACCAGCCAGTTACTTATCTTAAAGCCGCATCTTATCTGATGTATTACAATAGTTTTTCTCAGATTAAAAACTTTATTTTGTCCGAAAGTAGCAAACTTTTACAAGACGATTCGGGAATGCCTTTAACTTCCTTCGATCGCAATCAATGGGACTTAACTTTTTACGGTAATTATACCCAGCCGATCTCTTTATTTAGCAATCGCTATCAACCACAATTGAGAAGAATTTATCAAAGCGATCGATCTATTAAACCCCTCGATTTCGGTATCGGTTACAAATTTCAAGTCAATCAATCTAATTTAATGTTGGCAGATCTTAAATAACGAGTAGCGAGTAGCGAGTAGCGAGTGTAAATATCAAACTTATTCCTCTATTAATCTACTTGCTACTTTTTGCATTTTGCTATATTATTTCTTCGAGATTTTTTTAGATCCAACTCAGATTTAAAATTCCAGATATTATTCTCAATGTTAAAAAAGATACTATAATTTTATAAATAAAGTTTAATTAGTTTCTAGAGAAAGATGGATGATTTTTTTTCTGAATTGGTAAAAACAGCCCAGGAAGAACTTCCAGTTTTTGCTTGTTTAAATGCTTTCTATTTGTTTGCGAGAATAGCACCAAAAAAATTCTCAAAATTTTCAAATCTCGAAACAGTTCTTGTCATAGTTCAAGCCTTGCTATTTATTTTGTTTATGGGATTATTTGCCATTGAATTAGTTGCAAATATATTTAAATACAATCTTATTTCACCTCAAATAGTTAACGATCTAACAGTAGTTATCGCTTATATCAGTACATTAATTAGTTACTGTTACCATTTAAAGTTAGATTTTGTTGACAAAAAATTTAGACAAGAATGAATTATTCTAAAGCTTTAACCAATTTATACCCGGAATTAAATCTTTTTTATTTGGCGATCGATAATCAATATCTAATCATCTCGAAAGAAAAAGCCGGATGTTGTGCTTTAATATATCTTCCGACGATATCCGGGCAGATTTTTAAACCATTTTGACTGTTGGTAAGAATGACGATCGCCCTTTTTCGTTCGATCGAACCGAGGGTAAAACTCTTTTGAATATTGCCATCACCCCAATGCCAAAAGAAATCCCCCTCTGAGGTACTTTCTAAGCCCCAACCCAGCCCCCAACTAAGATCGCGAGTAATTTTCACCTGGGGGCGCAACATTGCCTTAATACTGGCTTGAGTGAGTCGAGAATCGTACATATCTTGCCCCGGTTTCATCATCGCCAGCAGAAAACGAGCGTAATCGACCGCTGTAGAGCGCAAACTGCCCGCAGAAATGGCTTTTTTGGGTTTGCTAATCGCAAAAGCTTTACCCGCGCGATCGTGTCCGTCAGCAGCCATGGAGACGTATTTATCTTGCCAGACATAACTGCTATTTTTCATTTTCAATGGTAATAATATATTGCGATCGATCCAATCTTGTAGTTTAGTTTGGGTAATGGTTTCGATAACTTTTTGTAAATATAAATATCCTTCCCCAGAGTAGCCAAATTTAGTTCCCGGCCTGCTTTCGATCCAGACTGGCGCGCTTCCGCTCCAATTAGGAAATCCGGTAGTATGGGACAATACCATTCTCGCCGTAATTGTTGCGATGCGGGGATCTTTAATATAGGGTTTGGCCGTATATTTTGTTAGAGGGGTATCTAAATCGATTTGACCTCGCTCTTGCATTTTTAACACCCCATAAGCAAATAGAGGTTTAGCTAAAGAAGCGGCTGCAAACACAGTGCGATCGCTGACGGATTGAGCTTTTTTTGTGCTTGTAATTCCAAAACCCCGACTCCAAAGGATGCGATCGCCATCGACAACAGCAACAGCTAGCCCCGGAATGCCAGATCGCTCCATCAATAAAGGAATTTTTTGCTCTAAAAAACCGATCTTATTTTCTGCTGCGGCCCGATCGGATCTTCTGCCCAAAATACTGAAGCCTAAAGCTGCTATTGCCAAAATTTTACTGTATTTAAGCAATTCTCTTCGTTCCATAAGCGCGATCGCCAAATATGTCAGATTTAATATTTAACAGGTTACTGCCGCTATAATACTAAGTCCAAAACTATCTCGCGATCGGCTCGCAATGGGAAAAATTCAAACTCCGGCAGGTTCGGATAAATCGACAATCCGGCGAAATAAATAACCCGTACCTCTTTCTGTAATAATAAACTCTGGTTGTCTGGGATCGGTTTCGATTTTAGCTCGCAATCTCGAAACGTGAACGTCAACTACCCGTAAATCGCTATTGCGCGTCGGTGCGTAACCCCAAATAGCTTGTAAAATATCGCCGCGACTCAAAGCTTGACCCGATTGACTCATTAATAATTCTAAAAGATCGAATTCGATTCCCGTCAATCTCAGCAATTTGTTCCTTAACATCACTCTTCTTTTATTGGTATCGATCGACAATATGCCATTGATATCGATTATTCCAGAATTACCCCCACCAGAGCGATGATTTTTCTTGACTCTACGCAAGATCGAGTTTATTCTTGCTTCTAGTTCTTTTGGGGAGAAAGGTTTAACCAAGTAATCATCTGCTCCAAATTGCAGCCCGGTAATGCGATCGGCTACATCTCCCAATGCAGTCAGCATAATGATCGGTACGTCCGACTCTTTACGCAATGTTTGGGTTACATAATAGCCATCACCTTGAGGCATCATTACATCGAGAACGATCAGATCTGGAGTCTGTTCTCTGTAAGCTTTTAATGCTTCTTGACCGTCGCTAGCTGTCACTACATCGTAGCCAATCATGGAAAGGCGTGTTTTGAGGATGCGACGAACTGCTGCTTCGTCATCTACCACTAAAATTCTTTCCTTACAGTTTTCCACTTTATTTTATGCTCCTTACGGAATTTTCTGGCAATTATTGGTAACTTTTGATAAAATTTCGTTACCTTAGCGAAAAATTAACATACGCTAGTAATTCTCCCTTTAAGGTGATTTAGCGCGATTTATTCTTACTTGTCGGTATCTTAACCAGCACCCAAGTAACAATCTTTGAGTATTTTTATTTATATTTATCAATTTTATTATCATTAAGCCAATTTTTACTAACAAATATAACTAATGTCGCCATTTATTAAACTATCTTGTTGCTTTGTTTTGAGTTTTTTATATTAATATAAATAAAGTTATTTGTAGTTTTTTTTAAATCGATCGATAAAAGATTAAAATTGTGCTAGGATTCATGAATTTGAATAAACCGGCGGGATTGACCTCTCACGATTGCGTTGCCAAAATACGAAGATTGTTAAAACTAAAAAAAGTCGGACATGGGGGGACGTTAGATCCTGCAGCTACGGGAGTGTTGCCGATCGCGGTTGGAGGTGCGACGCGGTTATTATCTTACTTACCCGAACAAAAAGCCTATCGCGCGCGAGTTCGCTTCGGGGTAAAAACAAATACAGACGATTTAGAAGGAGAAATAATCGCAGATAAAACAGCAACCCGATTGCAGCTCAAAGAAATTTTACCTTTAATCGAGGATTTTAAGGGGAAAATCTGCCAAATTCCGCCACAATACAGCGCGATCCAACGAGAAGGTAAAAGACTTTACGAATTAGCGCGAGCGGGGGAAAAAGTGGAAGTTCCATCGAGAATAGTTGAAATTAATCAGATCGAAATTTTAAAATTCGAAGCGGGAGAATATCCCGAATTAGAATTAAGTATAACTTGCGGGCCCGGAACTTATATAAGAGCGATCGCTCGAGATTTAGGCGATATTTTAGGGGTAGGAGGGACATTAGCCAGCTTAACCCGTACCCTGAGTTGTGGCTTCGAGCTATCGG
This sequence comes from uncultured bacterium, assembly GCA_964458305.1. Taxonomy (GTDB): domain Bacteria; phylum Cyanobacteriota; class Cyanobacteriia; order Cyanobacteriales; family JASJDA01; genus JASJDA01. Next base: position 16,509 of record CAYWIH010000077.1, read on the forward strand.
AAAGTTTAACTTTTCAAGAATTACAAAGCCAATTAGAAACAGCAGAATTTGCCCTAATTTCACCAGATTCAGCTTTAAAATATTTATCAGCAATTACCCTAAACGCGAGCGAGTCCAAACGTTGGTCTCACGGACAGCGTTTAAACTTAAGAGAACATACCGAAATTATATCCCCTCAAGATTCACAAGCGATCCGAGTTAAAGATCCCGAAGGGATTTTTTTAGGTTTAGGTCAAATAATTTCCACTGAAGCAGGAGGATTAGTATTGCTTCCGAAAATAGTTCTGAGACCTTTGTAAAAAGTTTGCCACGAGCAAATAAAGTATTTCCTAGGCTAGAGTAGAGCTAGGGGTCTTTAATAACCAATGAAAAAAACAATTTTACTGCGTATCCTTTGCTTGGTTGAAGAGTCGAAGGATTACTTAAGTATTAATCGCATTTTCAAGACGATCGAAACGCTCGATTTAGTTTGGCTCAGGCTGGAAACCTTAGCGGATTTAAAACAGAATCTCCAAAGCGATCGAGGGGATATTTATTTAATAGACTATCAATATTTTGATAAAACAATAGCCATACGATCGGATCGCCAACCAACAATCGTTTTAGTAGACGATTTTAATTCTGGCATAAAAGCGGTTTCTTTGGGGGCAACAGATTATATAGAAAAAAATAAATTAACTTTAATAGAATTAGAACGATCCCTACATTTAACTCAAGCTAGAAGTTCGGCAATAAAAAAAATAATATCTCGATCGAAACCGGATTATCTCGAAACTTTAGTCGACATACAACTTTACCTTTTAAACTGTCAAGACGATGGCATCGACTATAACAAAATTGTCACAATTATTGGAAAAACCTTAAAATGCCAAGGAATTTCTTTTTTAAGATACGATCGACTCACAATGTCAACCAAGATAGTTGCAGAATGGCTCGAAGGAAAACAAACCCAATCGATTTGGCAACAGATCGACGATCGCTGTATCGAAATTTTAAAACGAGGTGAGATCGTTTCGGCGATCGCCGCAAAAACACCAGAAAATAACCAGGCTATTGCGGTGCTAATTTTTCCCCTCAAGGTTGCAGGGCAATTATTTGGCGCGATTTGCTTGGAAAATTCCCCAGGATCGGAATCGGAAATAATCACCTTGTTACGAGGGATCTCTTTGGCAATATCCCTGAAATTAGAAGCTTCGATCGTTGTCAGAGGAATGGAAGAATCGATCGAAAAATTTCGCACTATTTTTAATCGTGCCGGGGTAGGTATCGCTCAGGTAGACTTAAATAATAAATTTCTGTTAGTAAATCAAAAATTATGTCAATTGACAGGTTTTAATAATTCCGAATTAATGCAGCTTACGGTGAAAGATATCGCCCATCCCGAAGATTTAGAAAAACAAATTTTACTCGAACAAGAATTATTAGCTGGCAAAATACAGAGTTTTGCTCGCGAGAAACGCTACATTCATCGTAACGGGGGTTATATTTGGGTAAACGTGACGATTTCTTTAGTCAGAGATCGATCTCAAAAACCTAAATATATCATTCAGGTTATCGAAGATATTAACGATCGCAAACTGGCCGAAGCAGCTTTAAAACACAGCCAAAAAAGACTCCATTCGATCGCCGATTCTTTACCCGTATGTATCGCTTATATCGACTCATCACAATACTATCAATTTGTCAATCAGAATTACGATCGTTGGTTCGGATTTTCTGTCGAACAAATCTGCGGCAAAAAAAAGGTCAAAGAGATCTTAGGAGCAAAATTTTACGAGGCGATCGCAGATAAGATCGAAGTAGTACTTCGGGGAGAACAAGTAACTTACGAAGCTACCCTCGAGTGCAAAAAAGGCAATCTATACATCAGCGCAACTTTAGTTCCCGATTTCGATGAGGACGATCGGGTCATCGGCTATTATTCTTTAATGAGCGATATCACTCCACAAAAAATCGCTGAAGAAAAACTGCGCGCTTCGGAAGCTTTGTATGCGGGGCTGTTTAACCATTCAGCCGACGGTATTTTTTCCCTCAATATTTCCTCAAATGGAGAATTTACTTACGAAGCGATCAACCCAACTTATCAAATGTTGACCGGAACTAGTGCTAAAGAAATAGTTGGTAAAAAAGTCTCCGAAGTAATGCCTCAAGAAATAGCCCCGATGCTAGAAAGATTTTATCGTAGTTGTCTGGAGACAGGTGCAGCGATTACCTACGAAAAAAACCTCCAATTATCCGGTGGTAAAGGTATTTGGCGAACTATTTTAGTGCCGATCCGCGATCGCGCTGGGAAAATTGTTAAATTGCAAGGTAGTGCCAGAAATATTACCGAAGAAAAACAAAACGCAGCCAAGCAACTTCGTTTTACCAGACACCAAAGACTGCTAGCTTCTTTAACTCTCAAAATTCGTCAATCTTGGCAAATAGATGAAATTTTGCAAACAGCAGTTACTGAAATACGTCGCACTCTCAAAGCAGATAGAGTTACTTTCGTTCGTCAAGCTAAAGTAGTTAAGGAAGATGTGGCCCCAGGATACCCGGCGATCGTCGGCCAAACTATAATTGATGATTGTTATTATCGACAATGTCAAATTAAATATCGCGGTAGTTATATTTATACTTGTTCTGATGTTTTGAGTGCGGGATTTGAAGAACCATATCTTGAATTTTTGCGAAAGTATCAAATTCGCGCTAACTTAATCGTTCCGATCGCTAGAGAGGTTAAATCGGCCGTAGCAGAGGTAAATAACGGTTCTATTGCAGCATTATCCCCGATTTGGGGACTTTTATGGGTGCAACAATGTTCTCATCCTAGAGAGTGGAAAACTGAAGAAATTGAATTGCTCCAAGAATTAGCCGATCGCTTGAGTATTGCTTTATATCAAGGCGAACTATTAGAGGAGCGAGAGCGTCAGCGTCAAGAATTGCAAAAATCTAACGCCGAATTAGAACAGTTTGCTTCGATTGCTTCTCACGATTTACAAGAACCGCTCCAAACTATTGGTAGTTACGCTCAACTCTTACAACGTCGCTACCAAGATCGCATCGATGCTAAAGCAGATAAGTATATTTATTATATAGTTGATGGAGTGGGGCGAATGCAAAGACAAATTAACGATTTGCTCGAATATTCTCGGATCGGCCAAGATCGAGCTTTGAGTAAAGTAGATTGTAATTTTGTCTTCAAACAGGCGATCGCTAACCTACAATTAACTATTCGCCAGCATCAAGCAGTAGTAATTAGTAAAAATTTACCCCAATTAGAAGCCAATTTTACCCAAATTCTGCAACTTTTTCAGAATTTAATCGGTAACGCTCTTAAGTATCGTCGCCAAGAGCCACCAGTAATCTTAATTGAGGCCGTACCTCAAGAAAATGGCTGGCTTTTTAGTATTACAGATAACGGTATCGGGATCGATTTTAAGCATAGAAAACGCATTTTTCAAATATTTCAACGCTTGCATCCTCAAGAGGAATATCCCGGTACTGGCATTGGTTTAGCTATTTGTGAAAAAATTGTCGCCGGTCACGGCGGTAAAATCTGGGTCGATTCTCAACCGAATTGTGGTTCTACTTTTTACTTTACTTTAATCAAATCAGAAAGATAATTAATAATTTTTTAGGTGATTTGTGAGATAATACAAAAAAAAATGATTTTAAGTAATTCAAATTCTGCAAAATTTATCTTTTTAATTTAGCCGAGATCGGTTTTTTTCTGCAAATATGTCCGCCCAGTGGCAAGATTCTTGCAAAAGTATTCTCTTAATTGAAGATAGGCAAAGTTATGTCGATTTGGTTATCGAAGCTTTGGCTAATTTTGAAAAATGTAACACTTGCTACAATTTATATGCCGTGAAAAACGGGGAAGCAGCTCTCGATTTTCTTTATAAAAGGGCAGAATATGCTAAAGTACCTTCACCTGGACTAATTATACTAGATTTAAATTTACCCCAGATGAACGGGCTGGAGTTTTTATCGGTGGTCAAACAAGATAGGTATTTAAAAACAATTCCAGTGGTAATACTAAGTAGTTCTAACAATCCTCGAGATATTTTTGAATGCTACGAGCGACATGCTAATTGTTATGTTAATAAACCCGCCGATTTAGATCGATTTTTTATTACTATAGAAACAATTGTTAATTTTTGGTTCGCCAATGTCAAATTACCAGATATCACAAAACGATAAAAAAATCATAATTTTTACAAAATTTAGGTAAATTTATTTAAAGATCGATCGCGCAGTCTTTACAATTTTGAGGTGGCAGTAAAGTGTCAAATCTTTTATCCTAAGAAATTGAGTGCTAAAATTTTGTTTTGTCAGCAGCAAAAAATATAAAAATTTAAAAAAATATTTATTATAAGATTTGGTCGAGATAGTAGGTGTACGAAAAATTACTTTCGATTTTATTGGTTGAGGATAAGCTAGCTGAGGCTGAATTAATAGAAGAACTTCTAGCGGAGGTAATACCGAATCGATTTAAAATAATTAGGGTAAAATTTTTAAACGAGGCACTCGAAAAGTTTACAAAAGAGGATTTTGATGTAATTTTATTGGACTTATCTCTACCAGATAGCCAGGGAATCGAGACAATAGTCCAAATGAAAGCAAAAGCATCTAATTTGCCAATTATAGTTTTAACAGCCCTCAATGACAGCGATCGAGCGGTACAAGCAGTGCGTCAAGGAGCGCAAGACTACTTAGTTAAAGGTAAATTTGCCGGAGAACTATTAATTAGATCGATTCGCTATGCTATAGAAAGACATCGCATCGAAACCCAATTGCGTCAACAAGCTCAGAGAGAGCGATTGATGGCTAGAACGATCGAAAGAATTCGCAATTCTCTAGATCTGTCCGTAATTTTACAGAATACAGTCGAAGAAGTCCGACAGTTTTTACGGGCCGATCGAGTTTGTATCTATCAATTTCAGTCTAAGCGATTTGATTCGATCGCTGCAGAATCGATCTGTAGCGATCGCAATACTTCTGAAAAAATCCTTAATTTATCATCTCTAGAAACTGAAAATCTCGAGGAGATTGCCGATTATTTAGTTAAAACAGTTTTAATCATACCGATTTGGAAAACCGATACCAAACTAAAAAATTATTCAGACAAAAAAACTCACAAACAACTTTGGGGACAGTTAATAGCCCATACGCGTCAAACAGCTCGAGAGTGGGAAGAGTGGGAAATCGATTTCTTGAAACAGTTGGCCGCTCAAGTGGCGATCGCAATTCAACAATCGGAATTATACTTGCGCTTGCAAGAATTAGCTACTTTAGATGGGTTAACTCAAATAGCCAATCGCCGTCATTTTGATGATACCCTTAATTCGGAGTGGAATCGTCTGGCTAGAGAGCAAAAACCATTGTCGCTGATTTTATGCGATGTCGACCATTTTAAATTATATAATGACACTAACGGTCATCCGAGCGGAGATTTATGCCTGCAATTAGTTGCTCGAGAGATTAAAAGATCTGTTAACAGATCGGCCGATCTAGTCGCTCGCTATGGTGGAGAAGAATTTGCTGTGATTCTCCCCGATACCAATCTTGTCGGTGCTGTTTACTTAGCAGAAACGATCCGCGATCGCATTGCCAAACTGGAAATACCTCATCTTAATTCTCCGACCATGCCTTATGTTACCGTGAGTTTGGGGGTCAGTACCAACGTTCCCAACATAAATTTACCACCTACTTATTTAATCGAAGCAGCAGATCGGGCTTTGTTTGAAGCGAAAGGACAAGGAAGAAATCGAGTCGTTCAATTTTCTTAAGTATTAGCAATTTTCAAAGAATCATTGTGATTGTTTTGCTTGACTTTTTTAAAGGTAATTGAAAACCAAAAAGTAGTACCTTGATTTAACTGACTTTCTACACCTATTTCTCCTTCCATCAATCGAACTAATTCGTGACAGATAGCTAATCCCAAACCATTTCCTTCGTAGCGACGAGTTCTCGATCCGTCTACTTGATAAAAACCTTGAAATACGCGATCGATTTTGTCTGGATCGATCCCAATTCCCGTATCTTTGACTGTAAATTTTAATTCGATATTATTTTTTTCCAATTTTTCTACTAAGGATACTAATACTACTACTTCTCCTTTATCGGTAAATTTAATCCCATTTTCAACTAAATTAATAATTATTTGCCGCAATTTTTTGCGATCGCCCCAGATTTTTTGCGGTACACCTTTTTGAATTAACAATTCTAAATTGATATTTTTTGCTTTGGCTTGAGGTAATAATAGTTTAAGTGTTTTAGATAGACATTCATAGAGATCGAATTCTGCAATTTTGAGGTTAACTTGTCCGGCTTCTAATTGAGAAAAATCGAGAATATCTTCGATCGATCCTAATAAATTGTGTCCGCTAGCTTTGAGATTATTTACATAATCTAATTGTTCGGAATCGAGATCTGTAAGTAATAATAATTCCGTCATTCCTAAAACTCCATTGATCGGAGTTCTAATTTCGTGACTGATATTAGCTACAAATTGGGATTTTACTTTTACTGCTTCTAAGGCTGCTTCTTTAGCGGCAATTAATTGTCTTTCGTATTCTTTTCTGGCAGATATATCTTGAATTAAACAGACGATTTCTTGACTTTTTGTTTGGTCTTTTTCTAAGGGTGATGGGGTAATATGTATCGGTATTTGTTTTTTTTCTTTGGTTAGTAAATAAGATTCTATTCTCTCGCAATTGTATTGTTTTCCACAGTATAATCTGACTCTTTCTAAACAGTCTATATCATATATTTCTGTAAATAATATTTTCATCGGTTGTCCGATTAGTTCTGCTCGATCGTAACCTGTTAAAATCGATACTGCTGGATTTAAATCTTTAATATTATTATTTTCATCGATAACTATTAAACCTTCATTTAAAGATCTAATTATTTTATCGACGTAAGATTTAGAAACTGTCGATTCTTGCAATTGTTTTGCCATTAAATTAAATGAGTTAGCTAAAAAAACAATTTCATCGGCAGAATCAAGCTTTACTCTAGTCTCTAAATTACCGCTACCAATATCGGTGGCAGCTTTTTTTAATTTTAGAATTGGTGCTATTACTTGTCGGGCTAAAATTTTGCCGATAACTATGGCAAGTAAAATTAAAGTTAAAGTAGAGATCGAATTAGCGATAAAAGACTTTCTCGCGCTATTTTCTGCTTCTTTAGTATCTATTTCTAGTTCTTCTAATTCTTTGGCAATTAACGAATCGATCGCTGCTAAGAATTCTTCTTCTATTGCTTCAAATTTTTCTTGTTGGATCAGAATTTCTTTTCCTTCAATATCTAGTTCTTTTAAGCGGACAATTTCTCGCGCTACTGTTTCCATTTTTGTTTGAATATCTAACATTTCTCGATAGATTTTTTTGTTTTCGGGATTGTTAGAAATTTTGGCTAATTTTTTTAAAGATTTTTCTAATTCTGCTGCTGCTTCTTCCCATTCTTGTTCTTCTTCTTTTTCGACTTCTTTGGCTCGCTCTAAAATCAAAGGATCTACATTTTGTTCTTGATATTCTCCTAAAATTAAAGCCGAACTGTAAGCTTCAGCAATCAATCGCAAAGAATGAACTTTAACCCTTTCTAATTCTACGAGTTCGGGAACGGTTTGTTCGGTAATTTTATTTAGTCTTTTAGTTACATTTTGTGTGGTTTGAATTTGGAAAAATCCAATAATTCCCCCCGAAGATGCTATAGCTAAAAAAGCAAATATAAGTTTATTTTTTAGTTTCATTTTGATTTTATAATTTTGATAAATTAAAAT
>CAYWIH010000078.1:0-18275 GCA_964458305.1 uncultured bacterium
GTCAAGGTTTTGTTCGACAGAAGAGTTAAATAATTCAGGAATTTTAGTTTCAATTTGTTGGTAAACTTCTATACGGAGTCGGACTTGGGTTTCACTTTGATTCTCACCCCAAAATTGCTCGATTGGAATATCTTCCTCGTAAGCGAGTTCCAGTCTTTGACCTGGGATGCAGCTATAGTTTTGAAGTCTGTCGCCACATCTAACTGCCGTATTTCCTGATTCTGAAATTACTGAAATTCGCGTTGCTGGAGGGTTAATTTTAATGCTTTGCCTCGATCCATTTGGCAAAAGAATCAGGAAGTAATTTTTCAACGGTTTTATCTCTTGTTGAGATAAGCTTTCCTCTTGTTCATTAACAAGTTGAGACTCATTTTGGTCATTATTTATTGCTCTAACTTCATTGGCAGCCAGCACAGAACCTTCGGAACTAATAATTACTGGGGCAAAGAACCAAAGAAATATTAATAGACTTAAGATGAGTACAACCTTTGATTTCATTAGGATTTAGTTATTTTCGATAAAATTTTGTCATTATTATATAATTCTATGGCTAACGATCTTAATTATGTAAATGTTTGCTATCAATTAGTTGCCAATAAATTCTAAAATAAAATAAATTTTTTATTTGAGAATTTTCCTAAATCGATCGCAGTCTTTTCTATTAAATTTTACAAAAACTTTGAGTTTTAACAACCGATTTATTGTAATTAGAAAATCTGACAAACTCATACCAAATTAGATCTTGGCAATAATTCAGAAATAAAATGTAATATAAATTTACTGAATTACCATAATTTTTCCTAATTTATCAGGCTGATTTTTTTTAGTTCTAGGGAGATGATTTATTAGTTGAGAAAAAGAATTAGGTAGTTTTTGCAAGCTAAAACTTATGAAAATCAAAGCAGTAATACCAGAATCGATCGTAACTTTCGCCTTAATTTTTATTGGGGTAAGTGCTATTGCCAGCAACTATTAAAAATATAACATAAATAATTAAGCTGAGTTTGTTAAAAAAGAATTCGAGACAATGAAATAAAGGCTTGCTAAAAGATCTGCGATCGCGGCTATAGATATTACTACAGAAATTGCGATTTTTTTTCCATTATCGATCGAATCTATTATTATCTTTTTTTCTTAAAAAATTGTACCTTTATTTAACCGATCGGGTTAATATTTAGCAAGAGTTGAATTCCCTCGGTATTGAGAGGAGTTTCGATAGATATATTGTTTGCTCTTAGTAACACTCGTGCTGTTAGCGATCGATCTTTAAGGTTACTAATTTCAAACTTAAGTTAATATTAGATCGACGAACCATGTTTTTATTATATCAATTGTTTCGTAATGATTTAGCCCGTAACGCATCATTAATAATGATAGTAGCTCTCGTTGTTGCTGGTGGGAATATGCTTCGATCGCTTGTTTGAGTTTGAATATATCGATATTTTCTAAAGGATTAATTTGTAAGAAATTCACGATCTAACCTCGTTTTTTTATTTTTAAAAGCCGATGTTTAGTGATTTCTGTATCTTCAGCTATAGCTAGATAATAAGTAACTTCAAGGTGAAAATATTGCAAGTTTTTGTGCTTATTTTTCACTTTTTTGCTCTATATTATTATCAAAAACGATCGAAAAAAATACCGATAAATAATATCGGTATTGCTATCTGTCCCTAGATAGATATATTCTTTATTAAGAGTTGGCGATCGAGCTTTAAAGTTACCAATCTTAAATTGATTAAATTTTCATTATAGCGGTCGCATTTGGGAGATAGAATTAAAAGAGATATTGAAGTTCTAGATATGTCCTCCAGATGTTTAGACTTTTTTTGAGTGCGGCTTGTTGTCTTAGATCGATTAAATCGCTTTTTTCTATAGGTAAAAGACAAACAAAATCAATATCTAATAGAACACCAATTGCATTAAGTTCTTCTTGATAAACCATTAATTCTTCGGCAACATCAGATGGAGTATATATTTCACAAACTGTAAGCAAAATAATTCTGTGATTTGATATTCTCTGCTTTTCTTCTATTAACAAATAGCAAGATTTTATCAGTTCTGCTAATCTTTTGTTGCAAAGTTCTTTAAAAGAATTAACTAAAAATTGATTCATTATTAATCTCACGATTATTTAATATAAGTCCGAAGCTTTCAAAGAGAAAAAAAAAATTTGTTTAATATTTTTTTCCTCGAAAACTACATCTACATCGCAGTGGTAGGAGTTTGAGCGATGGTACGATCTATTGTCAGATGAAGAGGATGAGTTTTTTTTATCTTGACAGTAATCTCTGCTGCTTTTTCTGCAACTAAGTCTTGAATATAGCCAGACTGATGCTGTTGAGCTTCAATATAACTCTCAAACGGCCCAAAATAGTAAGTCACATTGGGAACAGCCGTATTTATTTCCAACCACCATTTGTGAAGTTGTGGCTGTAAAAAATGACCGATTATATTTTCAAAATCTTCAAATAAATAAGGCTTAGAAATATAACCATAACCATCTGCACTGAAAATTGTTTTTAGGGTTTGTGGGATAGTTAAACTTGTCGCCATAAGGATAGGGATATTGTTAGTAAGGGGATTTGTTTTGAGATAGGCAATTAATTCCAATCCGCTCATATCTGGCAAGAGTATTTCAACTATGATTAAGCTTGGTAGATATTTTTGAGCTAGATGTATTGCTTGTTTTCCTGTATTGCTAAAAACTGGCCAGTAATTAAAAGATTTAAGAATGTACTCGATAATCATTCGATTATCGATATTCGCTTCGACAACTAAAATCATGGCAAAAAAAAAATATCAGTAAATAGAGCAATTTGGAAGGGGATAACAAGCTTTAATTTGTTTGCCTTTTGTTTGCCTTCCGAATTACTAGCTAATCATCAAAAAATTTTTAAATTCAAATAAAATTATTTGACTCTTGTATTTATCATTACATGACAATTTAGTTTCTTCTGTTGGAGAGATAACATATGAAAATTAAATAACGATCGAGCAATTATTTAAATTGAGACTCCAGCACTCGCTCGTATTCTTGTTTAAGAAAAAAATAGCATTGACAGGTAGTATCTTCTAAAGCAACTCGATCGAGAATGGTGACTTTACCGCGACTGTAGCTAATCATTCCTGCTCTTTGCAAAATCCCTGCGATTATTGTGACACTAGATCGGTTTACTCCGAGCATTTTAGCGATAAAATCTTGAGTCAAGAATAACTCTTGCGATCCAACTAAATCTTGAATTCTCAGTAACCAGCGTGCCAATCTTTGTTCGATTGTGTGATAAGTATTGCAAACACTCTGGCGATTAATTTCTATCATTCTGTATTCGGTGTATAATAATATATATCTCTGTAACTCTCCCCCTTTAAGGAATTGAGTTTTTAGTACCGAAGCCGACATTTTCATGAGGTTATCTGCTACTTGCACGATCGTCTTTTCGGTATTGTAACCAGTGCCTAAAATAGCAGGCAGACCAATTATGCCAAATTTACCAATTAAGGCAGTTTCAGCTATCTCACCCTCTTCTAAAATTGCGATTAAAGAAATAACTGTTTCGTTAGGGAAATAGACTGTTTCTATCTTGTCACCCGCATCGTAAAGAGTCGTTCCTAAAGGAAGGGAAACAGGATAGAGATAAGGACTGAGTTGCTGATATTCTTCTTCTGGTAATGATGAGAGAATCAGGTTAGCTGGTCTAGGTAACTCTTGCGACATAATAGTATTCCCTTGATTTCAAATTACATCAAATTTGAAGAAAAATAAATGACGCAAAGGAAAATCTCAAGAATTTTAATTTATGTCAGATACAATCGTTCTAGTAGTTAAATTTTAAGATAAATTTCGTTAAAGATAGGGTGAGATATGTAATTTTTTAACTTTTAAATTGAAAAAAAATCAGTTTTTGTAGGAAAATATAAGATTGGATCGAGAAAATATCTCAACCCAACCGATAATTTAATCTTCTTCCTTATAAGCTTCCATTCCTTCACAAGAACAAACTAAATTCCTGTCTCCAAAAGCATTATCTATCCTACTTACAGCAGGCCAGAATTTATGTTCTTTAGTCCAAGGTGCGGGATAAGCAGCTTTTTCCCTGGTGTAAGGCCGCTCCCAATCTTGACAAATTACCACTTCTGTGGTATGTGGCGCATTTTTGAGGGGGTTATTTTCAGGATCGATCGCGCCATTTTCAATTTCTGCTACTTCTTGACGGATCGCAATCATGGCATCGCAAAAACGATCTAATTCGGCGATCGATTCGCTTTCGGTAGGTTCGATCATCATCGTACCAGCTACGGGCCAGGATACGGTAGGTGCGTGGAAACCGTAGTCCATCAAACGCTTAGCGATGTCGTCTACTTCGATTCCGGCTCTTTTTTTCAAAGGACGCAGATCGATTATACATTCGTGGGCGACCAAACCCGAAGATCCTTTAAATAAGACTGGATAGTGAGGTTGGAGACGAAGGGCGATATAATTGGCGTTGAGAATGGCTATTTTTGATGCTTCGGTTAAGCCTTCTTTACCCATCATGGCGATATACATCCAGGATATGGGTAATATGCTAGCACTGCCCCAGGGTGCGGCGGAAATAAAGCCGATCGAGTTGCTATCTTGGTTAAAAGAGGTACTGGGTAAGAAGGGTACTAAATGGGATTTTACACCGATCGGGCCGACTCCCGGGCCGCCTCCACCGTGAGGGATGCAGAAGGTTTTATGTAAATTTAAATGACAAACATCGGCACCGTAGTCACCGGGACGGCACAATCCTACTTGAGCGTTCATGTTAGCACCATCTAAATATACTTGACCGCCGCGATCGTGGATGGTGGTGCAAATTTCTTGAATTTTTTCTTCAAAAACGCCGTGAGTGGATGGATAAGTAACCATTAAAGCGGCTAAATTATTTTTATATTTCTCTGCTTTTTTCTGAAGCTCTTCTATGTCAATATTGCCATCGCGATCGCATTTTACGCCGATTACTTTTAAGCCGCACATTACAGCACTTGCTGGGTTAGTACCGTGAGCCGATTCGGGAATTAAGCAAATATTGCGGTGTTTTTCGCCTCTATTTTCGTGATATTTCCTAATTACTTGCAGTCCGGCATATTCGCCTTGAGATCCGGCATTTGGTTGTAAAGATACGCCATCGAATCCGGTAATTTCTCCCAACCATTCTTCTAATTGAGAAAATAGTATTTGATATCCTTCTATTTGCGATTTTGGTGCGAAAGGATGAATTTTATTCAATTCGGGCCATGATATCGGTATCATTTCCGCAGCAGAGTTCAACTTCATGGTACAAGAACCTAAAGGAATCATTGAAGTTGTTAAAGATAGGTCTTTATTTTGTAACTGCTGTAAATATCTTAATAATTCTGTTTCGGAATGGTAGCAATTAAAAACGCGATCGCTCAAATATTTACTAGTCCGATTAAACGGCGCGTCGAATTCTAATTTTGCTGTTTTTGCTAACTCTTCGATGTTTTCAAAAGGCAGATTATTATCTTTACTAAAAATCTCCCACAAATCAAATAAATCTTGTACCCTAGTAGTCTCGTCGAAACTAATTCCGACAGTATTATTATCGAACCAACGCAAATTAATTTTTTTACTTTCTGCTTTATTTTTAATTTCTTCAGCGCGATCTATTCTTACTTTCAAAGTATCGAAAAACGGTTCTCGATCGATTGAATATCCCAACTTCTCCAAACCAGCAGCAAAAATTACAGCTAATTGATGTATTCTCGAGGCAATTCGTTTAATTCCAGCCGAACCGTGGTAAACCGCATACATCGAAGCAATTACCGCCAATAATACCTGAGCCGTACAAATATTGCTAGTTGCTTTTTCTCGTCGAATGTGTTGTTCTCGAGTTTGCAGAGCCAAACGTAAAGCAGGCTTGCCGAAACGGTCTTTAGACACCCCAACGATCCGCCCCGGAACTTGCCTTTTATAAGCCTCCTTAGTCGCAAAATAAGCCGCATGAGGCCCCCCCAATCCTAACGGAACTCCGAAGCGTTGCGTGCTTCCTACCGCAATATCGGCCCCGAATTCTCCGGGGGGTGTCAGTAAGGCTAAACTTAAAATATCCGCCGCTACCGTGACTAAGGCTTTGGCTTGATGGGCTTTTTCAATAAATTCTCGATAATCCTTTATTATACCATCAGTAGTCGGGTATTGTAAAAGCGCGCCGAAAATTGGGGTTTGAAAGTCGAAAGTGTCGGGATCTGCGATAATTATTTCAATATCGAGGGGTAAAGCGCGGGTTTTAATTACTTCGATCGTTTGAGGATGACAGTCTTTAGCGACAAAGAAAGCATTAGCCTTAGTTTTACATAAACCATAACTCATACTCATCGCTTCTGCTGCTGCAGTACCTTCATCGAGTAGAGAAGCATTAGCTATTTCCAAACCAGTTAACTCGACGATCGCAGTTTGGAAGTTTAACAGTGCTTCTAGTCTACCTTGAGCTATTTCAGCTTGATAGGGGGTATATGCAGTGTACCAGCCAGGGTTTTCTAAAATATTGCGCTGAATTACTGGGGGGGTGCTACAGTCGTAATAACCCATTCCGATGTACGATCGAAATACTTGATTTTTGGCGGCGATCTGTTTTAATCGATCTAGAGCTTGATGTTCGCTTGTTGCTGTCGGTAAATTTAAAGCTCGATCGAGGCGAATATTTGGGGGAACTGTTTGTTCGATCAGACTTTCTAAAGTAGAAAAGCCTAATTTTTTTAACATTTTATCTACTTCTTCAAGATCCGGCCCGATGTGGCGATCGGCAAAAGAGTCCTCGGCAATTAAATTAATTGTATCGATCGATTGGTTACTATCTAGATTTAGCATTGGGTTGTCTGTTTTCAAAATTACGCTCGAGCAACAGCGACACTATTTTAGAAGTTGGTAGTTTTACCCTTATTATCCACCCCTGGCAAGTTAAACACAAAAAAATAATGTTCTACTCATTCGGGGTGGAATTTGGCGAGTAAATAGTTACTTTCTACTTCGTCAAGTGCTGCTACCACTTATATATAATTTGTAACAAACTGCTGCTAATTATCAATTAATCTTGCTGCTCATGCTTCATCTTCCCCTTCGACCATAGCCCGATATTCGTCAGCAGATAAAACATCGTCTAATGGTTGGTCTGGGTTTTCTAAGCGAACTTTGAGCAACCAATTTTCCCCATAAGGATCTTCGGCGATCGCTTCTGGAGTCTCAATTAGGGATTCGTTGCGCTCGATTACAGTTCCAGAAATAGGCGAATAAAGATCTTCTACTGCCTTAACCGATTCGATCGTCCCGAAAGTTTCTCCTGATTCTAGCGCGTCGCCAATTTCTGGCAGTTCTAGAAATACTATATCACCCAACTGATCGATCGCAAAAGCACTCAATCCGATCGTGCCGATTTCTCCGTCTAAACGGACGTATTCGTGAGAGTCGAGATATTTTAGGTCGTCTGGATATTCTAGTTCCATATTTATCCTTACATTTATTGCAAAGCTTAGTTTACAATGACATCGATCCAAGCGTGTCTAAATTTAAAATACAATTTTAAGTTGGTCTTTATTTGCTTTGAAATTTAAAAAACGAATAATCGCTCCTTAATCTATGGTTAAACTCTTTTACTCAAAATTATTTTAGAATTGATAACAACAAATTAATTGTTAAAAGAAGAACTTAAGAGGCAAGTCGTGTCAAATAAAATACAGAGATTGCAGCCTGGCGATCGCATCAAATTATCTTTAAGCGGCGAGTGTTATGAAGTATTGAAAAACAACGGTACTTTTATTAAAACTAGAAATATCGATAACGGTTACGGTCGCACTTTCACTAATAAAAATCTTTCGACTCAAAAGATAGTTATAGAATCTAATAATTCTCGCGAATCAATGGATTCTTTTAATCGGGCAACCAAAGATGCTTTATATTATTTAGGTTCGTTTTATTATAATACTCAAGATGCCAATGCTAATTTAAATCAAATTTTTAGCTAGATTTTACCGAAAAATTGCTATTTCAAGTCTGATTACTATAAAAAACAGCAACGGATAGATCGATCCCGCCAAAGTATTTAGAGCTTGTTTTCAGAAAAATAGCATTACTTATCCGGGCATTTTAATTTTTTTAAAAGTTAGGATAGGTTAAATTAAAATTGAGCGTTCGTTAAGTCAGCATCTTTTAAATTAGTATTTTTTAAATTAGCATTTTTTAAATTAGCACCCATCAATTTAGCTCTTTTTAAACTGGCATAACTTAAATTAGTATTAGTAAGATCGGCAGATATTAATTTAATTCCATCTAAGATAGCGTTACTTAAATTAGCATTACTTAAATTAGCTCCAATTAAATTAGCATCTTGTAAATTCAATCCAGCAAGATCGGCATTACTGAGGTCGATATTTTGAAAATTTCTACTTCCTTTAGCGTATCTTGCGATTAATTCACCGAGATCTGTCGCAATTATTTCTCTTTGGGGAGGATAATAAGTAAAAGTAAAACTGTCTTTATTTTTTATAACTTCGGTTATCTCCCGATAAAAAGGATAACTACCAATACCGCTTAAGTTTACCCAACCTCGCGATCGAGTTAAGGCCACAAACAACTGGTTGCGAAGATAAATATTGCTCTCATCTTTGGCTATATTGTCCAAACCGACTAAATAAACTAAATCGGCTTCTTGACCTTTGGCGCGATGAATGCGAGAAATAGTAACAGCACCTCGATACCAAAATAGATTGGGATCTTTTTTTTCTGGCTGCAAGATGTTAAGATTGGTAGCACCAGGAATAAAAATATCAATTCCTTGCCTCATTAAAAATCTAGCGACGTGAGTCTCTAACTTCATCGCTTCGAAAGAATTACCCAAAACGATAACTAAAATATTTCGCTCGGCTTTTAAACCTTCAGATTTAAGATTATAAATAATATTACTGGCTAAGTTAGATAACTCGGATCTTCGATCGCCATATACATTAAGTTTTATTAAATCGCCTTGCCATAAATCCGAAATTGGGTTTAAAGAATGCAACCGAGGACGTTTGACGGTAATTTTGCGGCCAGGTTTAAAAATTCCTTCAACTTGGTAGCCGATCGCGTTCCATTCTGCTTTTCTAGCGATCCCGCTTAAAATTCCTTGAGGACGTAACAAACCCATACCTAAAGCGCGAGCGGCGGTTAAAATTAAATGAGGAGTACGATAACATCGAGAGATTATTTCGCTTTTATTAATCCCACCGAGATGTTTCCCAGTCACTAGATGTCCTAATTCTTGTCCGAACAATTCGCTAGCGGTAGGTATAGTTAAACTTTCTAAACTTTGGCTTTCATCGTAAGCCCATATGAGTCTTTTTTGTTGGGGATGAATCGGGTTAGGGGATCTTAAGGCCAAATATGCCAGCCAATAAAAAGGTTGTTTGTCTTCAAATTTGTAGCGATCGACGATTAAATCTTGTCCTTCATCTATCAGTATGGCATCAAAGATCTGGGGAATGGCAACTTGTTTTAGTAATTGGGTGCAAACTTCTGCTAATGCTTCGTGGGGTTTTTTGCTATCGGTATCTTTAACGGTAAGGCGATCGACTCCAGTATATTCACAAATAATACTATACAAACCTGGTTGTTTTTTGGCCCCCCAAGCATGGAGGATCGCTAAATTGGTATTTTCTGGGTCGTATTTTTTTTGGTTATGACTGAAGTATTGCAACCATTTATCTACTTCTTTGACGATCGAATTATAGAGACTGCGAGAAAAGAAGACTAAAGCTATTTTCCAATCGGGATGTTTTAAGTGCATGAATGCAGCTTTTTGAGAGAGGATAACTGTTTTACCAGATCCGGCTATGCCTCTAATTCTTTGCATTCCTGGAGGTATTTGTTTGCCGATTCTTTCTTGTTGTAAATCGAATTTAGCAATACTTGCTCGTACTTTAATTATTATTTGGCTTCTGTTGGAATTGGGGTTTAAATTTAGCTCGCGATCGCAATTAAATAAAGATGTGCCGGAAATGGTTGCTAATAATAGTTGCCATTGTTTGTTATTGAGGGGTTTTGCTTTTATTATCGGTTTGGTTCGCTCGATAGTTTTATAAATAGCTCGATCGAGATCTTCTTTGAATATAATTGGTGGGTTGCTGGGTAATTTTGAAAATTCTCTTGTTTGCCATTCTTGTTCGGTTATTAAAGGCAAAGATATTAAGGCTTTTGCTGTAATTTGACGATGCAAACTGGGTTCGTTTTGACAGTATTCTAATAAAGAGAATAATTGATTTTCTGCTTGTTGGTATGGGTTGCCAAAATTGGTATAAAAATTTTGATATTGCCAGCGATGTCCTTGAATAGAAACGATTCGATCGATCTCGATCGATTTTACTTCAATAACGATTAAACCTAAAATGCGATCGAGAATTAGTATGTCTATTTCTTGGCGATATTTATTATTTGCAGAAAAAATTGGATAACGCCAGTAACACAGACATTGTCTGTCGTAAAAATTGCGACGAATAGCATCCCAAACTAGTTTTTCTCCTGCTTCGCCACTATTATATAAAGGTTCGGTTGCAATAAATTTACTGAGGCGATCGATCATTATTTTCCAATATAAATTAAGTTAATTTTTCTCCCAAATATAAACGCATTTACGAAGTTCCGCTCGTCCGTGGTTGCCCATTTGTTGGGAACTATTACCTTTGCCTTTGCTGAGAGTCCAAATGTATTTAGTTGTCAAACCAAAAGATGCTGCCATTTCAGATAAAATCAGATCCACTGGAATTTCTTCTCCTGCATAGCGAACGTTATCATTTACCATTGTTATAATACCTTTATTTTGAAGTATCCTACTTAGTTCGTAAATTATAAAGCACATTTCATAAAAATAGTTCCTGACTAATTTAGGGATATTGGGATTGTTTAATTTTTTTTCTTGTTTGTAAGTATCTAAAATTGTCAGTATTTCTTGTAAGGCTGCTAACGAATTAAAAACCGAATTTATTTTATTAAAATCATTTTCGCGATCGAGACTTAAATAAATTTTTTTGAGATAATCTTTTTTATCCTTATTTTCGACGGTACAGGAGAGCATTTTTTGACGTAAATCTTTGATTGCGGCTGCATCGTAACCTAAAAAAACCAGTTCGATCGCGTAAGTGCGAGTATAATCGTATCTATTTAAATATGGGGGAGAAGTAATCACAAAGTCGATCGTTTTTTCTGCTAGTGTCGGCAGTACTTCTAAGCAAGAACCTTGTTTTAAAATCGGCTCTAAATATTGTTTTGATTTTGAATTTACATTGAGCTGAATATCTTTAAATATCTGATTTAATTTTTTAAAAATCGCAGCGCGAAAACTGGGAATTATTCCCTTATTAAAAGATTTTTTCCGCTTAGATCGAGCGGCTCGATCGTCCCAACGTAAATATTGACCGTCTTTTCTGGTATAACTAATATCTTCTAAAATACAAAAAGCGGCATAAATTAGTAATTCGCGAAGCTTATTATCGAAAATAAAATTATGACAATAAGATAAATAGCCAACCAACTCTTTTTCTTCAGTTAACGGAAAAGCACCGCGAGTTATTTTAATATGATTTAAAGCATATTTGGGAGCGTAAAAATCGGTGAAATTAATACTTTTAAGCTTGTCGATCGCCCCTTGAAAATCGAGCAGAGATATAGAAGCAGCAGCAAGACGAGAACGAGTAATATTAATACCAATAGGTAACAATTCAATGCCGATCGTTTGCCAACCCAAACTACTGCCAGCAAATAAAGACGAACCACTGCCAGAAAAAGGATCTAATAAAATTCCCGGTTGAGATTTGAAATTTTTTAGTAAATAAATAACTAAACTTTCAGAAAATCCTTCCCGATATTTAAACCAATTAGAAAAAGCAACTTGTTTGTTAGCTTGAAAACTAACTAAACTGCGATTTAAATCGGGATTATTAATTATTTTCCCCTTAAACTTTTCATAAAGAATTTCTCTAGCAAACATAAGCATCGTTACTTTTAAATTTACGATTGTCCTGTATAATAATTTAGCCAAGAAATAGAACTAAAATGCACTCGTTAAAACAACTTGGAAACGAAATATCAGTTGTCGAAGGATTGTTAGATGCTGAATTATGTCAGCACGTACTTCAGGTTACAGAATGCTGTCAATTCGATCGCGCTAAAATCGAATTTGAAAAAGAAGATACTCAAATACGCAGTAACGAATCCTTATACCTCGACGATCGCGACTCTTTATTGCGATCGACCAACGAATTGATTTTAAGTAAAGTAACCATCGTCCAAAAACTACTTTACCAAGATTATGGTATTGGTTTCCCTCATGCAGAAACTTGTTCGATTTTACGTTACCAAGAAGGACAATTTTACAAACGTCATATCGATAATATTCTCTTAAGGAGCAGATTAGACGAAGCCGATCGCGGTTTACCAATTCGCGATGTTAGCGTTATCGGTTACTTGAATGAAGAATTTAGCGGTGGAGAAACCTATTTCGATCGTCAAGATCTTAAATTTAAACCAAAGACTGGAGATGTTTTAGTATTTCCTGCTTTTTGGACTCATCCCCACCAATCTTTACCCATTACTGAAGGAGTAAAATATTCTTTTGTGACTTGGTTGTATCATTAATTTTGCTGTGGATCGAAAAAAATACACGATCGAACTGGACGGGAAACCGATCGCAATAACATATTTAGAAAAAGCAGATCCACCAATGGGTGTAGTCGGTGGGAAAATAATATTCGATCGAATTACTAGCGATCGCGATCGCGAAACTGGTTTGATTCTTACCAGATCGATCGACTCTCTCAAAGTATTTACTGAAGATAGAACTGAAATAAAAGGTTTGGGAGCGTATATAGAGGGTTTAGACGACGAGGATGGTTTTGAAATAGTAATTCTTGGTATAGCTTATCCATTTTACGATCGAGAATTTCCTCACCATGTGAATGGTTATCAAAATCAGTTTAAATAAAAGATCCTAAAAGAGCGATCGATCCTTCAATAACTTCGATCTTTTGCTGATAATTAAGTTCTTTCGATATTAGAATAACCCAAATAACGATCGGACTGCCCAATATTGCTCTAGATAAGCAAAAATCACTTTCAGTATATTTACTATAATTTACAGTTTTAAAAATATCTAATTTATGAATAGTTCTATTGACTCTATTTATAATCGATTATCAATAACTATTGTTTTTAAAAAATAAGTGACATAAGCCATTAACTCATTTTTAAATAAGGAGCTTACTTTTTCTCTATTATTGCTCAAATTTTAGAAGTGTGACAAAAATTAAAATGGTTCAAGTTATCACCAATAAATATTAAAAATTGATAGATTTGAAGTATCAGAACGAAATATAAAGAACCAAAAAAATTAGATTTTAAATCGGGTTAAAATAATGTCTTTAATTAATTGGAGTTTAGCGACATTCTTGTGGATTTTAATCGGCATCCCAACTGTATGTAGTTTATTAATTCTTTCCTATTCTATATTAGAATCACTAGATTTTTTATCTATAGAAATCACAATGAATTTTATTCTGATAATTAGCTTACCAGTCGCAGGAGCATTATTAGGATTTAGTCAGTGGTTGATATTAAAAAATTATTTAACTCGATGTCGTCGTTGGATATTAGCAACAGCAATAGGATTTTCATTAGGTGTTATAGCAGCAGTAATGGTTGGATTTATTTCTAAATCGTATTTTATTCCAATTGGAATTTGGTTAGTGTTATTAGAATTAGCCCAATCAGTTGAAATAAGACATCATTTCAACTATGGGAATATTTGGATAGAAGAAGGAATTATTCCAACCTGTTTAGTAACACTAACAGTAGGAGGACTAGCAGAAGAATTTTTCAATTCCCAATCTAATTTAAACACTGGGGGATGGGGTTCATTTATCCTGGTGGTAGGATTAGGACTCGCAGCATTCTTATTCTTTATTTTGTTTTATACAATAACAAGTGGTGTAATTATTCGGAAATTAATAAAAAGGAATAGAGGTTAGTTTCATCCGAGATTTTTGCCATAGTAATTGTTTAACTTCCAGGTCAAAAAAAGCGCGGCGTAACTTTAATTTACCTCAGTAGGAGTTGCGATCGATCTGAATCTGGATTCACAGTATTCTGTCAATGCGAAATTCCTAATGGAAAATCAATCTTAATTTTCTTGACTATTGGAATCGAGGATAGGTAAACCTAAAATTAGGCGAAAATCTGGGTCGTAAAGAGCTAGTTCCCAGTTTTTTGCTTGTTTAACTTGGTCTGGAGTTAAACCAATAACCGAGATAAAATAATGCTCGCAAATGAGGGTACGTTCTATTATTTGAGATTGTCGAAGAAATGTTATTTTTACTTTACGTCCTAGTTTATTGGAAAACAAAATGCGATCGATTAAATCGATCTTTAAATCTTCAATTTTTTTGCCGTCGATGGCAATAATGCGATCTCCTGTTTGAATGCCCTGAGTAGTTGCATTCGTATCTGGGTAGATTGTAGTAACAAAAAGTTGATTTCTAAATGACTCAGTAAGAAAACCAACTCCAGTTAACTGTTTAGTCCTAAAATCAGCATTTTCAAGATTGGCTAGACTGAGATTAGCCATTCTTAAGTTAGCTCCTTTGAAAATAGCTTTGCTGAGGTCAGTTTCTGAAAGGTTAGCATTTTCAAGATTGGCTCGGCTAAGATCGGCTTTAAAGAGACTCGCTAATCTCAAATCACCCCCTGGAATGGCAACTCCGGTCAATTTAGCATAACTAAGAATAGCTTGGTTTAAATTAGCACTAGGAAGATTAGCAGCACTCAAATCAGATTTTATCAAAATAGCTCGATCTAAATTGATATTTTTGAGTGCCGCACGGGATAAATTAGTATTGTAGAGATTTGCTCGAGTAAAATTAGCGAAACTCAGATCGCTCCCAGCTAGATTAGCATTAGTAAGAGTAGCTCCGGTAAAATCAGCTCCGATTAGTTTAGCCATTCTTAAATCAGCCATTCTTAAATCAGCCCCGATTAACTTGGCTTTGGTAAAGTCAGTTTCGACTAGCTTTGCTGCTTTCAATATTCCTTTAGTTAAATTAGCAAAGTTCAAATCGGAGTTAGTCAAATCGCTATAGCTCAAGTTGGCAAAACTCAAATTAGCTTTGCTAAGGTCTGCTTTGCTAAGATCTGCTCTAATTAAACGGCTGTTTTTTAAATTTACTTTTTCACTAACGATAAGTGCTTTGATTTGTCTGCTAATATCTGGATCTGTTTTTTGCTTGCCAAAAATCGAGATATATGGTGACCAAAGCGGTGTAATTTTTGCAACTAAAGGAATTTTTGTTTGTTGAATAAAAACAGAACGGTTTAAAGCTGGTATTCTGGCATCAGTGGCTAATTGAGTAGCAATCACCGTGATACGAGTTTCTAAAACATCTTTACGATTTTGGTAGCGAGTGCTGGCAATGCCAAATGCTGTAAAGTGGAGTCCCAAAATCCATAAAATGAAGCTCGAAGCTTCCCTTCTCCCAGAAGAATCCCGTGAGGGATAAATTTTTTCCCAAATAATTTTTATCGAACTGTAATTATATAAACTATCGAGGAAACTCTTAATCCAATTCGATCGCCAGTCATTGTATAGTTGTTTTTGTGCTAAAGAGCGATAATAATTTTTCAGTCCTACTAAATTGCCGCCTCTTTGCCAAAGCTTTTCGGCTAATTCTTCAATCTTTTTTTCTTTGGAAAATCTCTTTTGTTTTTCACTTTTTCTCAAGAGAAAATTTAATTTGAGAAGCAATCGGTTCAAAATTGACATCTTCTCTTCTAAAAGTAAGATAAATTACAAGAATTAGTTGGAAAATTAGACTCTTTCAGTTTCATCAATTTACAAGATTATCTCTAGTAATCAACTTTTAGTATAAACTGTCATTTTTTCAATTTTTTTTATTTGTATCAGTCAAAACAATAATAATTGTTAAGAAAAAACAATGATTTTCAATTAAATTGTTAATGGAATAATTTAAAATTAACTAAAAAAGAGAATTAGTTGTAGACGTAGTAAAAATAATAAACAATGGCTGTGGTTAGCCCTTGATGTTAAGACTAGAGAAATCGTTGGTGTTTATATTGGCGATCGAAAAAAGAAGAGCGATTAAAATTGAGATAATCTTTTTAGGACGAAAATTTTCTTAGATAAAACCGTAACAATAAAAAAGTTGTGAGATGATGGATATTTAAATTAAAAATCTCGATCGCTATGACCAAAGAAGAGAAAGCCTATCGATCGCTCGAACATCCAGAAGAATATTCCAGTCTTTTAGAACGGAGTAAATTCGATCGCAAACTTCTACTATTTCGCTATCCTTCATTTGCACCACGTACCTCTTGGTCTTTGTTTAATACAAAAAATAATTATTATCTCAGACGTATAGTCTGGGATACTTCCTTATCCTTTCCATCCCACAATATCGATCCTTATACTTATGGTTCTGAAGTAGTTTGTCCGTCCAATTTAGCAGAAGATATTTTATTATCCCTATCTTCGATCGCATTTCGTCCTCTCGTACAACCAGAGTTTTTAGAGATACTTCGGTTTAAACTTAATCGAGATCGGCCGATCGGAAAATATTAGCTCGAAAGTTCTCCCACTTAGAAGAGGAAAATCAGTTTAAGATAAGAGATCGTTCAATTTAAACTTACTGTGAATCAATATTTTGCTACCGTCGCTAGAGGATTAGAAACCCTCGCAGCTCGAGAAATAGAAAAATTAGGCGGAAAATCCGTAAGTGTTGGCTTCTGTGGAGTTAATTTTAGAGGCGATCGCGAATTACTTTATCGAGTTAACTTACACGCTAGGCTTCCTTTTCGAGTTCTAATGAAAATAGATGAATTTCCTTGTGAAAATGCCGAAGATCTATATCGAGGAATAAAAAAGATCGATTGGCAATTGTATCTTACTCCCGACTATACTTTAGCTGTCAATGCCACTGGTAAAAACAAATCTCTCAATCACACTCACTTCAGTGCCTTACAAGTAAAAAACGCGATCGTCGATCGCCAACGAGAAGAATTAGGATTTCGATCGGATATCGATACTAAAAACCCCGACGTTCTAATTAACGTTCATATCGATCGCGATGTTTGTCTTGTCAGTCTCGATAGTTCCGGCAGCAGTTTGCATCGTCGCGGTTATCGTCGCGCTGTCGGTTCTGCTCCTCTTAAAGAGTCTTTAGCCGCAGCAATAATAACTTTATCTAATTGGCAGCCAGATGTACCTTTTTTCGATCCTCTTTGCGGTAGCGGCACTTTACCAATCGAAGCTTGTTTGCACTCTTTAAATATCGCTCCGGGATTGTTTCGCTCTAGTTTCGGTTTTCAAACTTGGCCGGACTTCGATCGCCGTCTTTGGCAGGATTTATTAAAACAAGCTCGAGCTAACCAAAAAGATTCTCTCCTTGCTTCTATTTCCGGTAGCGATCGCGATTATGATGTCATCCAACAAGCTCGAGCTAATGCTGTTGTTTGCAATGTGGATAAATATATTCGGTTCGATCGAGTCGATTTAGTTGATATTGAACCTCCTGCCGATTCTGGCGTTCTTTTTTGTAATCCTCCTTATGGGGAAAGACTGGGCAATTCCAAAGATCTAGGAGAGTTCTATAAGTTACTCGGAAACGTTCTCAAACAGAGGTTTAAGGGTTGGACTGCTTTCGTTCTCAGTGGCAATAAAGAACTCGGCGGCTCGATCGGTCTTAAGTCTTCCGATCGCATTCCGGTTTATAACGGCAATATCCCCTGTAAGTTAATGAAATATGAGTTGTACTGAGATCTGGTTTTTCTTTAGGTTACTAACAGTAAATACAGTGCGATCGAAGATTGTTTTTATGTTTAAATAGTTCTATTTTCGGCTATAGTAAGTATATAAGAATTAATTCCTCGGACTCCGACTGTCTATATAGCAGTATAAAAATATACCTACTTTAATTTTCAATTGCTGAAAATACTAGAGTCAAAATATCTTAAATCTCTCGATCTAATTGAAATACAGAGAAAATAATTCTTTTTGAGAAAAAAGCTTTTTTAGTATAATTTGTCAAAAATAGAGTTGAAAAAAGAGGGCGATCGCAGTAAAAATCGCTCTATAAGACAAACGTATTTTAAGATAATACACGGCAAATTGATTGAATAACGATCGAACAAAATTTTTTTAAGAGAGTTACTAACAGTAAATACAGTGCGATCGAAGATTGTTTTTATGTTTAAATAGTTC
>CAYWIH010000078.1:18375-23630 GCA_964458305.1 uncultured bacterium
GTTACTAACAGTAAATACAGTGCGATCGAAGATTGTTTTTATGTTTAAATAGTTCTATTTTCGGCTATAGTAAGTATATAAGAATTAATTCCTCGGACTCCGACTGTCTATATAGCAGTATAAAAATATACCTACTTTAATTTTCAATTGCTGAAAATACTAGAGTCAAAATATCTTAAATCTCTCGATCTAATTGAAATACAGAGAAAATAATTCTTTTTGAGAAAAAAGCTTTTTTAGTATAATTTGTCAAAAATAGAGTTGAAAAAAGAGGGCGATCGCAGTAAAAATCGCTCTATAAGACAAACGTATTTTAAGATAATACAAAAAAATATTTTCAAGAGCGATCGGCAAGGTAAGGATCTCTTAAGAAGCAAACCAAGCTTTAATAAGATCTATAATACTTGCTCCGCCCCAAATAGCAGCAATAAGAATAGAAATAGATAGAATTAAGCCCATCAAACAGAGGACTAAACCGACCAAAGAAATAGCCCCGTCATCTTCAAGCAAACCGAAGCCAGTTACAAAAATACCGATAGCAGGGAGAGTGTTAGTACCCGGAATAGGAATCATCATCGAGACAGACATTAAAGCGATCGCGCTGCCGATAACAATTCTACCGGGCAAACTGGTACAAATATAAGCATAACGAGGACGAGCAATAGCTTCAATTCGCTCTAAATGGGGAGTAGCTTTATTGACCACACCGCGAACCATTTCTAATTTTAGATAACTATTCATCATTTTTGGAGGCAACCAAGGTTTTTTGCGGCCGATAATGAGTTGAAAAGCCAAAAAAAACATCGCGATGCCGAAAGGAATGGAATATCCGGGTGCGGGGATGGGTAAAGCCGAAGGTAGAGATAAGATGACGAATAAAAAGCCGAAAATCCGCTCTCCGGCTAAAGATAGAATATCTTGAAGCTTAATAGTAGAAGCTCGTTCTTCTTGAAAGAAATATCTATTTAACTCTACGGATAACTTTTTTGCCATCGATCGCAATTAAATGTTTCGATTATCAAGGAGTTTCGCTGTTTCAACAAAAGTCGATCGCAATGAGTAACAAGTTAGAAAGCAATCTTTTTACTCGTTACTTGTTACTCGTTACTCAACGATTAAGTGCCCACAGTCCAAGAATTAATGTATTTAATTTGTTCTGGAGTGAGAGTATCGATTTCGATGCCCATAGCTTGTAATTTGAGACGAGCGATTTCTTTATCGACATCTTCGGGAATGGAGTGCAAACCAGGTTGTAATTTACCTTTGTTTTTAACCAAATATTCGCAAGCTAAAGCTTGGTTAGCAAAACTCATATCCATAACCGCACTGGGGTGTCCTTCGGCAGCAGCTAAGTTAATCAAACGACCTTCGCCGAGAACGACTACCGATTTGCCGTTAGCTAACTTATATTGCTGGGTAAAGTTACGAACTTCTTTAACTTCTGTTGCCATTTGAGCTAAAGATTCGAGATCGATTTCGATATCAAAGTGACCCGAGTTACAAACGATCGCCCCATCTTTCATCATCTCGAAATGTTCTTTACGGATGACGTGTTTGTTGCCAGTAACTGTGACAAATAAATCTGCAACAGGTGCAGCTTTTGCCATCGGCATAACTCTAAAACCATCCATAACAGCTTCGATCGCTTTAGTCGGATCGATTTCGGTGATAATTACGTTAGCACCCAATCCTCTAGCGCGCATTGCCGTACCTTTTCCGCACCAACCGTAACCGACGACGACAACAGTTTTACCTGCTAATAAAATGTTAGTGGCGCGAATAATTCCATCTAAAGTAGATTGTCCGGTGCCGTAGCGATTGTCAAAGAAATGTTTGGTATCGGCATCGTTTACGTTCATTGCTGGGAATGTTAACACTCCATCTTTGAACATTGCTTGTAAACGAACTATTCCGGTAGTTGTTTCTTCTGTCGTACCGATAATATCGCCGATTTGATTTTGTCTTTCTTTAACTAAAGTAGCGGTTACGTCGCTACCGTCGTCGATGATAATATTTGGTTTGTGGTCTAAAGCGATTTGAACGTGACGGTGATAGGTTTCGTTGTCTTCTCCTTTAATAGCGTAAACGGGAATACCGTAATCGGCTACCAAACAAGCAGCAACATCATCTTGAGTTGAAAGGGGGTTGCTAGCAATTAATAGGGCATCCGCACCGCCAGCTTTAAGAGCGATCGCTAAATGTGCTGTTTCTGTTGTTACGTGACAGCAGGCAATTAAACGAATTCCGGCAAAGGGTTTTTCAGAAGCAAAACGTTCTCTAATTTGTTTGAGTACGGGCATTTCTCTTCCCGCCCATTCTATGCGTTGATTGCCTTTCGGAGCGAGGGTAATGTCTTTAATCTCGTATTTGGATTTATCTGCTGCTGCAACCATAAGATTTATTTTTCTCTAAATTCGAGCTAGTACGTAGCGTAACACAACAGGGTCTCTGAAGATGTAATATCTTTCTCTATATTTTAGTCAAAAAAGTTAATTTTAATCGCTAGTTTCTTTCTTAGGGCTGATTCGATCGCAAATGTAAATTTTATATCTTTGTAAGTAGAGAAAACAAAATAATTTGGATAGGTAAATAAACGTAATTAATGATTGAAGAGCGATTAGATGGTGTAAATTTTCCAGCAAAAGATAAGTTAGATAAAGAGTATCGAGTTAAAGTTAAGTTAAATTTTAAGAAAAATTTTAGATACAAAATAATCTTTGTGCGCTATCGTTACAGCCTCAGAGCGATCGAAACACTCGAAACAATCCAACTTTGGTTGGGAATGAAATTTGGCTTTAATATTCTGGGCATTTTACTTAATTAAGGTTTATAAATATATTCAAAATATAATCGATCTAAAATACATAATCCTTCTCGGGGAGGATTCTTTTTATCCTTAGTAAATCGATCCCCTGCTCAAAACAAGTCTAGTCGTTCGAGGGCAACTGTTAATTTTTTGTTAGCTAGCCAAACAGAGTCGCGATCGAGACATTATCTTTAAAAATAAAGTATCAAAACATGATAATAGACGTTTTTGAGATAATAATCGCTTTTGCCGTCGGTTTGGGTTTGGGATTGTTCTATTTTGGTGGTTTGTGGCTGACCGTCCGACAATTACCCCTGACTAAAAACCCCTACAGATTAATTTTTTCTAGTTTGATAGTTCGATTGGCGATCGCTTTATTTGTTTTATATTTAATTCTTGGCGGCCGCACAAATTTAGATAACGTTGTCTCTCTACTTGCTTGTTTTCTAGGATTTTTGCTGTTAAGAACGATCGCAATTATTTTAGTTCAACCTCAAGAGAAAAAAAATTATGGATAATTTAACTCCAGACGATATAATTTTTTGGCAAAAAGGACTAATTACCATCGATGCTACTTTGGTTTTTACTTGGCTAATAATGTTATTGTTAGTAATTTTTTCTTGGTTAATTACCAGAAATTTATCAAGTTCTACTAAAATTTCTCGAGGACAAAATCTTTTAGAAGTATTAGTATTGGGCATCAAACAACAAATAAAAGAAGTCAGCCAACAAGAGCCAGAACCTTATTTGCCTTTTGTCGGAACTTTGTTTATTTTTATTGCCGTTTCTAATCTTTTAACCATTATTCCCGGTTACCAACCTCCCACTGGCTCTCTCTCAACCACGATCGCCCTCGCTTTATGCGTCTTTTTTGCTATTCCGATTTACGGCATTAAAAAACAAGGATTTTTCGGCTACTTTAAAAAATACTATCTTCAGCCCACTCCCTTCATGTTACCCTTCAATATTATCGGGAGGTTTTCTAATACGATTTCTTTATCAGTACGTTTGTTCGGTAACGTGATGAGCGGCACGACAATAGTAGCAATTTTACTGTCGATCGCCCCTTTATTTTTCCCCATAATTATGCAAGCATTAGGAATATTAACTGGACTGATTCAAGCCTATATTTTTGCTATTTTAGCAATGGTTTTTATCGCCGCAGCAACTCAATCAGAATCGTAAATTAAATGGAATTTAAGTAATAAAATGGATAACATAGCTTTAATTGGAATGGTATCGATAATTTCAGCAGGATTAACTATTGCAATAGGTTCGATCGGCCCGGCATTGGGTGAAGGAATGGCATTAGCCCGCGCTTTAAGTGCCTTGGCACAACAACCCGATGAAGCAAATAATATTACTCGCACTTTATTTGTGGGCATGGCATTAGTAGAATCGACAGCTATTTACTGTTTTGTGATTACTTTGATTTTAATTTTTGCTAATCCTTTTTGGAATTATTTCGTGCAACAAGCAGCAGATAATGGGGGAGTTTAGGAGTAAAAAATTATGTTAGTTTCTCCTTTTACAGTTATCGCTCAGATTATTAATTTCTTGATTTTGGTAGCTTTATTAAAACGATTTCTCTACAAACCGATTATTACAGCAATGGAAAAAAGAGAAAGAGAAATAGCCCGTCGTTTAGAAGAAGCTGCGATCGAAGCAAAGGAAGCCAAAGCAAAAGCCCAATTATATCGTCAGAAACAGCAAGAATTAGAAGCACAAAAAGCGGCTTGGTTAGCAGAAGCTAAACAAGAAGTCGATCGGGAAAAAGAGCAATTAAAAAAACAAGCCGAAGCAGAAGTAAAAGCAGCTCGATCGCAGTGGTATCAAGGTTTAGAACGAGAAAAAAGCAAGTTTTTGCAAGATTTTCGCCAAAAAATGGGACAGCAAATTACCAGCACTACTCGCAAAGTTTTAGCGGATTTAGCTAATAGTAATTTAGAGGATGAGATCGTGGCAACTTTTATAGATCGCCTCAATAATTTGGCAGATCCCGATTTAAAAGTAATTCAAAATTCCCTCGAATCTAATCCAACATTAACAGTAAATATTCGCAGTGGTTTTGCGATCGATTCGGAAAATAAAGAACGATTAATTAATATTCTTCGCGAGCGAATTTCTGAGACAATAGAGATTGATTTTGAAGTGGTAAATAATAATTATCTTTGTGGAATTGAATTAAATAGTGGCGGATATAAAATTGCTTGGAATTTAGAACATTATTTAGAAAATTTAGAAGCAGCAACGGTAAAAGCTTTAACTGAAAATAATAAAGAAGTGCCAAAAAAAAGTAAAATCTAACTAGATCGAGCGGCAAGTATTGCACCACTAAGATTGTGCCAAACCGAATATATCGCACCCGATAAAGCAGCAACTGGCTCGAAGTGTAGCGTCTTTATATTTAACCAGGTAGAAGCAACTATTGAGATCCATATTATTTTAA
>CAYWIH010000079.1:0-23527 GCA_964458305.1 uncultured bacterium
GGATGACTGGATTCGAACCAGCGACCCCTTCGTCCCGAACGAAGTGCGCTACCAAGCTGCGCTACATCCCGAAAATAATTTGTAACCTATATATATTATCACTTCTTCTCAGCATTGGTTGATACTATAAAAAAATCTATGGAATAAGGAGAACGTGAAGTTTGATAACTAAACCAGAATGGCTGCGAGTCAAAGCACCACAGTGGCAACGTGTCGGTAGTGTTAAAGAAATTTTAAGAGATTTACAGTTAAATACCGTCTGCGAAGAAGCATCTTGTCCTAATATTGGCGAATGTTTTAATGCTGGTACGGCGACATTTCTTATTATGGGGCCTGCTTGTACTCGATCGTGTCCCTATTGCGATATAGACTTTGAGAAAAAACCTTTACCTTTAGATCCCCAAGAACCGATACACCTAGCCGAAGCAGTATATCGTTTAAAATTAAATCACGTCGTAATTACTTCTGTCAATCGAGACGATTTAGAAGATGGGGGTGCATCTCAATTCGTACGCTGTATCGAAGCAGTAAGAAAGATTTCCCCTCAGACTACTATAGAAGTATTAATTCCCGATCTGTGCGGTAATTGGCAAGCATTAGAACTAATTATTGCAGCCAATCCAGAAGTAATCAATCACAATATCGAAACAGTACCGAGATTGTATCGTCGAGTTAGGCCTCAAGCAAATTATCAACGATCGCTCGAATTAATCCAACATATTCGTCAATCTTCTCCCGAAATATATACTAAATCTGGGATAATGGTTGGTTTAGGAGAAACAGATCCAGAAGTCAGGCAAGTAATGGCAGATTTGCGGGGTGTAGATTGCGATATTATTACGATCGGACAGTATTTACAACCTTCTAGCAAGCATTTACAGTTACAAGAGTTTGTTACACCAGCACAGTTCGATGCTTGGCAGAAATATGGCGAGTCGATCGGTTTTCTACAAGTAGTTTCATCTCCTTTAACTCGCAGTTCTTATCATGCCGAACAAGTGCGAGAATTGATGAAAATTGGCAGGAAAAAAAATTAAACCGCTTTATCGTCGATAATGCGATCGACCTGTTTTAATAAAGCTTCTTTGGTCGTAGAATTATCTAAGGTAAAATCGGCGGCGGCTATTTTATCTTTTAAAGGTAATTGGTTGTTAATGCGATCGAGTGCTTGTGAAGGACTCAGGGAGTCTCGCTCGACTATTCGCTCAATTTGTAGATCGAGCGGACAAGAAACTACCCATATTTCTGTCACTAAATCTGTCATTTTCGCTTCAAACAGCAAAGGAATAACTAGAACGACCGTTTCCGATTCTATTTCTTTCAATTCCGATTTAAAGCGATCGCGAACGAAGGGATGAATTTTTTGTTCTAACCAATCTTTTTCCGTGCGATCGCTAAAAATAATTTTTCCCAAACTAGGGCGATCGAGACTGCCATCGGATAATAAAATTCGATCGCCATATCTGTTTTTAATCTCATCTAAAATAGGCGAATCTTTCGCGACTGCATCTCTGGCATAAATATCTGCATCTAAAATTGGTAATTTATAGCGAGTTGCTAAATATTTAGATACGGTAGTTTTACCCGTACCGATGCCTCCTGTCAAGCCAATTAAGCGTCGAAAATCTTTAGATTGCACGATTATGTATTCGGGATCGCATCTTTTTAATTTGCTGCCGTCTAATAAGCCAATTTTAACCTTGCTACAAATCCAATTTATAAGACCTTTATTGCGAAAATAGATAGCCTAGGGCAAGCCAACTTCTAGAAAAAGTTTAACCGATGTTCTTTTTATTGTCCAACTTGGGCAACCTAAAATTAAGAAAAGATTCAAACCGTATTTTTACCGTAGTAGTAAATAAAAAAACCCTATGCTAACTACCTCATTATATATAGACAATCCCAACAATAATTCTCTGGGCGATCGCAATCGAGATGCCGATGAAAGTCAAGATCTCGATGCAAATGTAAAAACAGAAACAGATTGGGTAGAAGTAGAGTCCGAAACAATCGACTCATCGGGTAGTTCTTCTAAAAAAAGAAATCGCAACACTACAGACCTAGTACGATTATATCTCCAAGAAATCGGCCGAGTTCCTCTGTTAAGAAAAGACGAAGAAGTCCTCAAAGCTCAACAAATTCAACGCCATATCAATTTAATCGAACTGCGAAACGAAGCAGCTAAAGAAGACAATCCTCAGATTAAACGTTTTGTAGAAATTTTAGAAATCGGCGATCGCCTCTTATCTCAATTAAGTCATCGTCCTTCTCTAAGAAGATGGGCTGCTGCTGCTGAAATAGAAATTGTTGAATTAAAAGCAATTCTCGCAGAAGGCAAAAAGCAATGGGCAAAAGTAGCTAATTTAGAAGTTAAAGAGTTAGAAAAGCTAGAAAAATTAGGTATTTCTGCTAAAGAACATATGATTAAGGCTAACCTTCGTTTGGTTGTTTCTGTAGCTAAAAAGTACCAAAATCGAGGTTTAGAATTGTTGGATTTAATTCAAGAAGGAACTCTCGGATTAGAAAGAGCTGTAGAAAAATTCGACCCGACTAA
Organism: uncultured bacterium; assembly: GCA_964458305.1. Lineage (GTDB taxonomy): Bacteria > Cyanobacteriota > Cyanobacteriia > Cyanobacteriales > JASJDA01 > JASJDA01. The sequence goes on from CAYWIH010000079.1 coordinate 2,555, forward strand.
AGGTTATCGTTTTAGTACTTATGCTTATTGGTGGATTCGTCAGGGAATTACTAGAGCGATCGCGACTCAAAGTCGTACTATTCGCCTCCCAGTTCACATTACCGAAAAGCTCAATAAAATTAAAAAAGCTCAGCGCAAAATCGCCCAAACTAAAGGGGGTACTGCAACTATTGAAGAAATTGCAAAAGAGTTAGATATGTCTTCTGCTCAAATTCGCGATGTTTTGGTTCGAGTGCCTCGATCGGTTTCTTTAGAAATTAAAGTTGGTAAAGATAAAGATACCGAACTCGGAGATCTCCTCGAAACTCAAAGTGCTTCTCCTGAAGAAAATTTGATGCGCGAAGCATTGCAACGCGATTTACTCAATTTACTCGAAGATCTCACTTCTCGCGAACGAGATGTCATTCAGATGCGTTTTGGTTTGAAAGATGGCAGGCCTTATTCTTTAGCTGAAATTGGTCGCACTCTCGAACTTTCTCGCGAACGAGTCAGACAAATCGAATCTAAAGCTTTACAAAAGTTGCGCCAGCCAAAACGCTTGAGTCAAGTCAGCGATTATTTAGAGTCTTTAAGTTAAAGTCAAAATTGAATTCCAATCAATATTACCCCGTCTTGAAATCGATCGCCGGCGGGGTATTTTACGTCAAAAAATAATTGCCTCTCAAAACTTACAGAGGCCGATTTTTATGCTATGTTTTTTAAAAAATTTAATCTTTTCGTTATCAAACTTTACTTAAATTAAACCGGCTCGACGGCAGGCAACAGCAAATATAACCGCGATTAAAGTAATTGCTAAAGCCATTAAAGGATGTTGTCCTTGACTGACAGCAAAAGATGTCACTATACCCGCACCTAATGCAGCGTTAGCTGCAGCTCCTAAGAGATCTCGATCGGTATTTTTATCGTACATACGGCAGTCCTAAATCACTCGAAAAAACTAGTCTTTCCAAAATAACACCCAATTTTTAGCCGTTGTAAAAAAAAAGAAGAATTGCAATTAAGCTTTAAATAAAGCCATATTTCTTAACAATGTTTTTCTAGCTCGAAAGTACTTGAAATAAAGCTAGACTCGCAGATTTCAATCTCGATCGACATTCAAGATATTGAAGTACATAAAAATGATTTAATAATTAGTCGGTTCAAAAATCGATGAATAGTGGCAAGATTGGAGAAGAGTTAAGATTTTAAGCTTAATTATGTCCAAAACTTATACAGTTGAATTACAACACGAAGGCAAGACTTATACTTTTCCGACAAGAGAAGACCAAACTATTCTCGAAGCTGCCAGCCTCGCTAATATAGAATTGCCTAGTTCTTGTAATGCTGGGGTTTGTACTACTTGTGCGGCACAAATTCTTGAAGGAAGTGTAGATCAAAGTGACGGTATGGGAGTATCCCCCGAACTGCGTGAAGAAGGTTACGCCCTCTTATGCGTATCCTATCCCCTTTCTGATGTGAAAGTAGTAACAGGCAAAGAAGAAGAAGTATATCAAAGACAATTTGCTTCTGCTTAATACCACGTACAAGTAAAGCGAATAATACAGTTCAAATGTATTAAACGTCTTAGTGGTTACTTGACATAACCGTTAGAGCAACGATTCTAAGAATCTAAAACGATAATCTTTGATTTAGTTTTAGATTGTCAATTAAAATAGTTTTAGTCGTCGGGAAAGATGGCAGCATTGGAGGCATCTGCTGCATCGGAATTTGGCGGAGAATCTCCTAATTAAAATTGGTCTGTCAAAAATAATATTAATTTTAAACAAAATCTCCCCAAGTTTCCCCGGCCTTTAACCTATTTAATTGAATCGGAGTCGATATGACCACCCACTTTATCACCGCAGAAATTGACCTGCAAGCAACGCCAGCTAAATTACATCAAGAGATCGAAACGGAACTACAAAAACGCGGTAATCCTTTACGATGGTCGATTTCCAGCGTTAACGAGCTAGAAAAAAAAGCCGTAGTCGAAGCAATTGTAACGGTAGATAAAGAATAATTTTGAATCGACCTCCTTACACTGCTGTACTAATCGTCCCTACTGGTGTTGGTGCGGCGATCGGCGGTTACGCTGGAGATGCCATACCAGTAGCTCGCGCGATCGCCTCGGTTTGCGATCGCCTGATAACGCATCCTAACGTCCTCAACGGAGCGCAACTCTATTGGAAAGATCCGAAAATTTCCTATGTCGAAGGATATGCTCTTGACAAATTTGCAGCTTCGTGCTGGGGATTGCGAGGGGTGAGGAAAAATAAAATCGGTTTGCTACTAGATCGAGGTATAGAAAAAGAATTACAACTGAGACACCTACAGGCAGCAGATGCCGCTAGAGCAACATTAGGCTTAGATATAGCCGATTATATCGTTACGGATGCAGCAATAGACGTAGAATTACGCGGCTCAGAATCGGGAGCGAGTTGGGGAACGATCGGGAATGCCGGAAGTTTGTTGAGAGCGGCAAAAAAACTGATCGATCGCAGTAAAGTAGAAGCGATCGCTATTGTGGCTCGCTTTCCCGACGATATTGACAAAGATTTATTAGAAAATTACCGACAGGGTAAAGGAGTAGATCCCTTAGCGGGTGCAGAAGCAGTTATTTCCCATCTCATCGTTCGCAATTTTCAAATTCCTGCGGCCCACGCACCAGCTTTGCAACCTTTACCCCTAGACATTAATTTATCGCCTCGAGCTGCTGCTGAAGAGTTAGGATATACTTTCTTACCCTGCGTCTTAGTGGGGTTAAGTAACGCGCCTCAGTATATCGTTAATAAAACAAATTATACCCCGATCGCAGCAGATATTTGGGCAGAAGAAGTCGATGCGGTGATAATTCCTGCCAGTGCTTGTGGGGGCAGTGCTATTTTAAGTTTGAGCGATCTTAAAACTAAGGTTATTGCCGTGGCAGAAAATAAAACCCAAATGCAAGTTTTTCCAGAAACTTTAGGGATCGAAGCAATTAGAGTAAACTCATATTTAGAGGCGTTAGGTATTTTAGTTGCCGATCGCGCTGGCATTAGCGTAGATGCGTTGCGCCCTTGTTTGTCATCTTTACTATCTTATTACCAGTGACTAATTCTAACAATCCCGAAAATATTCCCCTCAACCGCACTCAAATTTTATCAATAATGGGTTTTACTGCGGTAATTCTGCTTCTAATTGCCAAAGTATGGGAAAAATTAGGGGGAGTGAAAATTTTAAACCTCAAGTTTACAATCGCTGCTTTTGTTTTGGGAATTGGCATGGCAATAGGAATTACTGTTGCTAGCAGTGTAGTTTATCGAATCTGGCCGGCATATCGTCACAGTGCCGATCGCTATTTAGAATTAGTGTTGAAACCTTTACTCTGGGTGGATTTAATTTGGTTGGGATTGTTGCCTGGTTTGAGCGAAGAATTGCTGTTTCGAGGGGTAATGCTATCGGCTTTAGGATTGAACGCGATCGCATTAATTGTGTCTAGTATAGTTTTTGGGGCAGCTCATTTTAGCGGATCGGGACAATTGCCTTATGTAGTCTGGGCTGCAATAGTAGGATTAGTCTTGGGCTACAGTGCGATCGCCACTCAAAATTTACTCGTCCCGATCGTCGCTCACATCGTGACTAACTGTTTGTCTAGCGGTTTGTGGAAAGCAAAAATAAAATTAGGCTTTCCTTCTTCATAAAACTAAACTAATACAAAATCGCTGTTAGTCAAAGCGAGATTGTTACCGACATTAGCAAACTGTATTTGCTGTTGTACCCCGCTACCATCAGAATCGAAAAATATAGCTCCAGAAGTAGGATCGTAAATAATACGCTCTCGAGCATTTGTAGCAGCAGATCCGATCGCGAATCGATCGCTATTTAAAACCCCTGTCGTTCCAAAACTAAAACCACTTGCCGATAGTTGGATTTTATCTGCTTCTGCGCTATTAAAATCGGCAATAGTATCTATTCCTAGATTCACTCCCTCAAAAACGAACAAATCCGCTCCAGATCCGCCATCGAGGGTATCGTTACCCTGACCACCATTAAGAGTGTCTTTACCGTTACCACCGAGAAGCAAATCGTTACCATCATTACCATTTAATGTATCTAGATCGTTCCCACCTCTGAGGGTGTCATTACCAGCATTGCCAAAAAGCTCGTCGTTACCTCCTCTACCTTTGATAAAATCGTTACCGCGACCGCCTTTTAAGATATTATTTGCTCCGTTACCTAAAATGTTATCGGCCCCGTCACCACCAAAAGCATTTTCAATAACTGTAGTGTTGCCAATCGTTAAAGTATTGCCAGCCAAAGTATTATTGCTACCGGAAGTTAAATCCAAATTAATGTTAGAAGTAATCGCAGCAGCATTAATAGTATCGATACCGGAACTATCTTCTAAAATTTTTCTAGCAGCATCGGCCGTAAAATTAGCATATTCGTTGGTATAAATATAAGTATCATTATTAGGCAGATCCGTATCGCCTCTGACGATTAATTTCCAGCTATTTAAAGTACCGACAATTCCACCTTGTAAATCTCTAACTCTAAGTTGCCAAGTTCCGCCGCTATCTTCGCCGCGATAATGAGTGCTAGAAGTGCGAAATACAATATCGTTACCGCTATCGCCAAATCCAGTACCAATAACTCCCGGCCGAGCAATTAAAACACTTTCAGTACCGCTCGGAGAAATTAAAGTAACTTCTAAATCTCCTCTCCAACTATGGGATATATCTAAATCTACTTCAACAGAATCGATTTCTAAACCCCCCGCAAGGCCGATTGAGCTGGTAATTCCGGTATTATTATTATCGGGAATAGTTAGATTTGGGGTTTTGGTCTGAGTTATTGTTTCTCGATTAGCGCGAGTATTTTGTTCTTGCCAAGATTCTGCCAAGCGAACTGCTGCTAAAGCATCTACCAATCCAAAACCGTAGTCGTGACTGACGTGCAAACCACCACCGTTCCAATTATTAGCTCCGTTAAAGTTCCAGCCGCTACTAGTAGGATCGTTTTGACGGGCCGAATAAGCTAAAATCTCTTGAATGTCTCGATATCCTAAATTAGGATTGGCTTCTAACATCAGAGCAACTACACCCGATACTTGGGGGGCCGATGCTGAAGTACCGTTAAAAGAATTTGTATAATCTCCAGAACTATATCCATTCGTACCGACGCGATCGGTGGTGACGATGCTACCAGGAACACTGCTACCAAAGGCAGAAACTAAAATAGATGCTCCAGGAGTGCTATAAAAACTAGCTTGACCGTTATCTAGCAAAGCCGCAACAGTAATTGCGTAAATCGAATTTTGAAAGTTGTGATAGTTGGTATTATCGCCTTCATCTCTGCTATTTCCTGCTGAAAAAACTATTGCAGTACCCAAACCGTTTCGACCAAATTTTGCGGCATTAATAATTGCCTGTTTTTCTGGTGCGAGTAAAGGATCGTAATATAAATTGTCGGCAAATGGAGAAACGAAACCCCAACTATCGTTAGCCACATCTACATTTTGATAGCGGGCTAAAGCTCTTTCCCAGCTAGTATTATCGCTATAGCGAAATCGAAACGAAGCTAAAGTAGCACCATAAGCTACCCCTACTCCACCAATACCATTATTAGCTTCTGCAGCAATAATTCCAGCTACAGCAGTGGGATGAAATTCGTCAGCAGAAGAGCCGGGAAAAGGATCTGAGTCGTTACCCACTCCGTCGAAATCGATCGAGCGATCGTAATTGTTTTTGAGATCGGGATGGGTATATTCGATCCCTCCTCCTTCAAATACGCCAACTGTTACACCAGCACCAGTAAATTCTTCCCATACCGGAACTACGTTAAGATCCATCCCTGGAGTTCCTCCCGACTGGCCGGTATTACGTAAGTACCATTGTTGGGTAAAAAGCGGATCTGTAGGAATTCTTGCCATTTTTTTAAAATTAACAATTAATTTACATTATTGACATTTTCCTTCACATAACAAATATAATCTTTACCTTTTTGTGTGAATTTAATTGCACAAAACTGCACCCTTGGAAAAATAATATGTGGTAAAACCGAAGCACGGATGAGGTCAAAAAAATGTTAATCTATTAACAAATAAACGAATAAATGGCAACTAAATGGCTAATATTTCTGCTTTAATCGAGCAAATGCAAAAACCAGAATTTTATTCTCATCCAGTCCCAGAACCGATAAAATTAATTCAAACTCACGTTTCTTACGTTATTTTGGCTGGGGATTACGCTTATAAAATAAAAAAAGCGGTTAATTTTGGTTTTTTAGATTTTTCTAGTTTAGAAAAAAGAAAGCATTTTTGCGAAGAAGAAATCAGAATGAATCGAGCGATCGCGCCAGAAATTTATTTAGAAGTTGTCCCGATTAAAGAAACAGTCTCAGAGAAATTTAGTCTGGAAGAAAATGGGGAAATTGTAGAATATGCGGTGAAAATGCAGCAATTTCCGCAAGAAAATTTATTAAGTGAATTGTTTGCCGCAGGTCAATTAACCGCAGAAAATATCGAAGAATTAGGTAAAACGGTCGCAGAATTTCACGCCGTAGCTGTTACTAACGATCGCATTACTAGTTTTGGTGAAGTGGAAGTTATTCGCGAAGCTTTTGATGAAAACTACCAGCAAACAGAAAAATATATAGGCATCGCTCAAACCAAAGAACAATTCGATGCAACTAAAAAATATAGTAACGATTTTTTTGCCGAAAAAAAAGAATTATTCAAGCAGCGTCGCGATAATCAGAAAATAAAAGAATGTCACGGCGATTTGCATTTAAGAAATATTTGTTTGTGGAAAAATAAAATTCAATTATTCGATCGCATTGAATTTAACGAACCTTTTCGCTTCGTCGATGTGATGTATGACGTTGCTTTTGCAGTGATGGATCTCGATGCGAGAGGTCGATCGGATTTTGCTAATATATTTTTGAATACTTATCTCGAAAGAACTGGCGATTGGGAAGGTTTGCAATTATTACCACTATATTTAAGCCGTCAAGCTTATGTTAGGGCTAAAGTAACTTCTTTTCTCCTCGACGATCCTAATATTCCCCCAGAAGTTAAAGCAGACTCAAAAAAAACCGCAGCAGATTATTATCGTTTAGCTTGGGAATATACTAAAAACAAACAAGGAAAACTATTCTTGATGTCCGGTTTGTCGGGATCTGGTAAAAGTACAGTAGCAAAAGAGTTAGCAAAAAATAGCGGTGCGATCCAAATCAGATCTGACGCTGTTAGAAAGCATATCGCAGGAATAGCCTTAAATCAAAAAGGAGGGGAAGATTTATATAGCGAAGAAATGACTCAAAAAACCTACGATCGGCTTTTAGAATTAGGCATAATTTTAGCAAAAGTGGGATTTCCCGTAATTTTAGATGCCAAATACGATCGAACTGCTTTGCGTCAAAAGGCGATCGAACGAGCAAAATCTAACGACATCCCCGTGAGAATTTTACACTGCAGCGCGCCAATTTCAGTATTAAAAGAGCGATTATCTCAGCGCGCAAAAGATATATCCGATGCAACTCCCGATTTATTAGAACGGCAAATAGCAGCCACAGAAGAATTTACAACAGCAGAAAAAAATTATCTCGTCGAAATAGATACATCATCTCAAGAATGGAAAACTCAATTAAGTCGAATTTAACCCGCAGATTGTTAGGATAAATAAAAACCTCGATCGTACAAATAAACTCGGCTAAGATCGAAACAGTTGAAATATTGCTAGAAAATCCTGTCTGCTTCGGATCGACTTATATCTTCGATCGCCTCCGATCTGAACTATCGTTAGCAAATTAAAACATTCCTGTAAATTGTAAATGAGAGGCGTTAACATAAGTTAACAACAGTCGATCGAGTTGGGTTCTTAAACAGAAAGCAACTTAAAATCAATAAAAACAGAATAGTAATATTAAATCTTCAATCTTAGGAGAATAAAGTGAACAAAGATAAAAAATGGAGAAATGCAGGACTGTACGTACTACTAGCGATTGTAGTCGTAGCGTTAGGAACTGCATTTTTAGATAGAGAACCGACTCAACAAACAACCTGGAAATACAGCGACTTCCTCGAAGAAGTAGAAACCGGTAAAGTTGAAACAGTTCAACTAAGCTCCGATCGCTCTCAAGCCATAGTTACCCGTCAAGATGGAGTTCAAGTATTAGTAAATATCCCCTCAGACTCCGATTTAATCGATACTTTAACCGATAACGGTGTAGATATCTCGGTAAAACCACCAAGCGACGATGGTTTCTTATTTAGAGCTTTAAGCAGCCTTTTCTTCCCTATTTTATTGTTAGTAGGATTGTTCCTCTTATTGAGACGCGCTCAAAGCGGCCCCGGATCTCAAGCAATGAACTTTGGCAAATCTAAAGCCAGAGTCCAAATGGAACCCCAAACCCAAGTAACTTTTGGCGATGTAGCGGGTATCGAACAAGCCAAACTAGAACTAAACGAAGTAGTAGACTTCCTTAAAAACGCCGATCGCTTTACCGCAGTAGGCGCGAAAATTCCTAAAGGAGTATTATTAGTAGGGCCTCCCGGAACTGGTAAAACATTATTAGCCCGTGCAGTAGCAGGAGAGGCTGGAGTACCTTTCTTTAGTATTTCCGGTTCTGAATTTGTAGAAATGTTCGTCGGTGTGGGTGCATCCAGAGTCAGAGACTTGTTCGAGCAAGCTAAAGCTAACGCTCCATGTATCGTATTTATCGACGAGATCGACGCAGTAGGTCGTCAAAGAGGTGCTGGTTTAGGTGGCGGTAACGACGAACGCGAACAAACCCTCAACCAATTATTAACCGAAATGGACGGCTTCGAAGGCAATACAGGAATTATTATTATTGCCGCTACTAACCGCCCCGACGTACTCGATGCAGCATTATTGCGTCCCGGTCGTTTCGATCGCCAAGTAGTAGTAGATCGCCCCGATTATGCCGGCCGTCGTGAAATTCTTCAAGTTCACTCTCGCGGTAAAAGCTTATCTCAAGATGTGGATCTCGATAAAATCGCCCGTCGTACTCCCGGGTTTACTGGCGCGGATCTCTCTAACTTGTTAAACGAAGCAGCAATTTTAGCAGCCCGTCGCAACTTAACCGAAATCTCCATGGACGAAGTTAACGATGCGATCGACAGGGTATTAGCAGGGCCGGAGAAGAAAGACCGCGTTATGAGCGAAAAACGCAAGCAATTAGTCGCTTATCACGAAGCAGGTCACGCTTTAGTCGGTGCTTTAATGCCAGATTACGATCCGGTACAAAAAATCAGCATCATTCCTCGCGGACGCGCTGGCGGTTTGACTTGGTTTACTCCTTCTGAAGATCGCATGGAATCTGGTTTGTATTCTCGTTCTTATTTACAAAACCAAATGGCCGTTGCTTTGGGCGGTCGCGTAGCTGAAGAGATAATCTTTGGTGAAGAAGAAGTAACTACTGGCGCATCTAACGACTTACAACAAGTAGCTAGAGTAGCCCGTCAGATGGTGACTCGCTTCGGAATGAGCGATCGTCTCGGCCCTGTTGCTTTAGGTCGCCAACAAGGAAATATGTTCTTAGGTCGCGAAATAGCTAGCGATCGCGATTTCTCCGATCGGACTGCTGCGACTATCGATGAAGAGGTCAGATCCTTGGTCGATCGCGCTTACGTACGTACAAAGGAAGTTTTGGAGGGTAACCGTCAGATCCTCGATAAACTGGCTGAAATGCTCGTTGAAAAAGAAACAGTAGATTCTGATGAATTGCAGGATTTACTGGCTAATAACGATGTGAAAATGGCAACTTTAGCCTAGGAAGGTCGATAACCTCCTAAGACAATTTTGATAGCAGTTAGGATTTATCCTGCTGCTATTTTTTATTAATTTAAAATTAACCTCAGACTGATTTAAAATACGTCGGAGTAAGGCAGAAGGCACAAGGATTGTAGATCGTATCTTTTAAGATTTTTTATTTCGTAATATCCAATTTAAAGGATTAACAGCTTAATATCTTTTTCCAATATTTTAGAAGATGGTATAACTGCGATCTACGAAAAAAAATTACCATAATAAAAGTTTAAATTTTAGCTCATTATTGGTTTTAGAAAAGATTTAATTTACGTCATTTTGCTCTAGTCAAATCTGAGATCGATCGAGATATAATACAATTAAATTTTTCTTAATAATTATAAATAGGGGTTTTACAAATGTTTCCTTTTTTACTACCAGCAATAATTGGTCTTGGCGGAGGAATAATTGGTGCTGTATTGAAGAATGAAAATAATAAAAGAGAATATCAAAGACAATTAAAATTAGATAAAAGAGAATATGAAAGACAATTAAAACTAGAAAAAAGAAGATTTTGGTATGGAGTCATACTGACGATTGTTAATGCTGCAATTACGATATCTTTAATAGAAATTACTAATAATATTTTTTAAATTGTAGGATCGATCGATTAAATCGAACGATCTATGAGAATGTTTTTAAGAAGTCAGAAGTCAGAAACAGTAGATTTTAAGTGACTTTTTTTTGCACCAATAAAATCGTCATATATATTAGTAGAAAAAAAAGTTAGGACATTTCAGATTAACAAAATGCTTTAATAACTTTTTTCTTTGTTCCTTCCCCGCACTCCACCTCCGCTTGCTGATGCAGTTGCGGCGAACTTCTTCCTTCTTCTTTCTTATTTCAAGATCTCCCACAGGGACTTAAAAAAGTCCCTAAAAGAAAGTAAATTTATTTCATGGTATAACCGAACTTATTCGGATCTACTTCATTTAAATTAAGATCGTCCAAACCATATTCAGCCCATCTTCTTTTAACCATCGCAGCCACATCTGGATCTGATTCTAAAGGTTCGCCCCATTCGTGATTAGTTTCGGGAGGAATTTTCGTAGTAGCATCGATGCCCATTCTACCACCCAAGCCGATTTTTTGACTGGCAAAATCCAAACTATCAAAAGGAGTTTCCGGGAGAATAAAAACATCGCGAGAAGGATCTACTTTAGAAGAAATAGCCCAAACCACTTGACGAGGATCGCGGATATTGATATCTTTATCCACAACTATCACAAACTTAGTATAAGTAAATTGTGGCAAAGCACTCCAAAAAGCCAAAGCCGCCCTTTTTGCTTGTCCGGGATATGCTTTATCGATCGAGATGATAGCCGCTTTGTAACTTAAAGCCTCCATTGGTAAGAAAAAGTCGACAATTTCCGAGACTTGTTGGCGCAGAATAGGAGTATAAATTCTATTGAGGGCGATCGCCATCATTGCCTCTTCTTTAGGAGGACGACCGCTAAAAGTAGTCAGATAGATCGGATCTTGACGGTGACTCATGCAGTGAAAGCGAACTAATGGAGAATCTTCTACACCACCGTAATAACCCATATGATCGCCAAACGGGCCGTCTGGTAATATTTCCCCTGGCGTAATTGTTCCTTCTAAGACTATTTCTGAGTCAGCAGGAACTTCTAAATCGACGGTTTTGCATTTAGCCAAACTCACTCCCGAGCCGCCATATAAGCCGGCAAACAGCCACTCAGATAGATCTACGGGAATGGGCGTAGCTGCAGCCATAATTATTAAAGGATCGACACCCAAGGCGATCGCTATTTCTAGTTTTTTTCCCGCTTCTGCTGCTTTGCGTAAATGTCTCGCCCCGCCTCTGACTGACAGCCAGTGTACCGTCATGGTATTCTTAGATTGCAGTTGCAAGCGATATACGCCCACATTTGGAGTACCAGTCTGGCAATCTTTAGTAATTACCAATCCCAAAGTGATGATTTTGCCCCCATCTTTAGGATAGGGACGAATCATCGGTATTTTATTTAAGTCTACTTCTTCGCCTTCGAGTACTACTTGTTGACAGGGTGGAAAAAAGTTTCTTCCTGGTTTAGCTTTAACTACGTCGAACAATACTTTACCGAAGTCTACTGCTTGAGAGATCTTTTTTGGCGGTTTCGGTTGTTGCAGCATTGCCAGTTTTTTGCCAAGATCTTCTAATTCTTCTGGTTGCTGCATATTCATCGCCCAGCAGATTCTTTCTACCGTTCCCATTAAGTTTACCGCGACGGGAAAAGAAGCCCCTTTAACATTTTCAAATAATAACCCAGGGCCTCCGGCTGCTAGCATTTGATTAGATATTTCAGCAATTTCTAAATCTGAATCTACTTTTGCTTTAATTCGTCTTAATTGACCTCGCTCTTCTAGAAGTTTAATAAATCCCCGCAGATCTCTTGCCATAATATAATTACAAATTTCTATCTTGCATATATTATGTACTGAGTTGCGGCTTTTGGGCGCGGGAGGTTTCTTTTTCAGTGGCGATCGACGACGATCTTACGATCGAATCAATTAGCAATTGTGTTTATCAAGCCTTAGTTATTATTAAGCGCGATCGCCCTCAGTGGTTAAATGAAACCGCCAGAGATTATCCTTGGGAAGATCCTAATTTTAAAACTAGGTTTATTTATAAACTGGTCGTCAAATTAGATCTATCGTCCGATCGAGATGCGACGATCTCGCAATTGATTGCTTGGCTTCAAGGATTACTATATCCGCCTTTTTTTATTTCAATTCATTTTACTAATTTACTCGAGCAAATTCGCAAATATACTTATCCAAATTTAGAAATAGAAGCACAAAAATTTAAAAAAATTTCTGCGCCAAAAATTGAAAGCGACGGCAGCTATCGCCAGAAAAATCGGGATAAAAAACCTTTTGCGATCTTACTTTTAGATGCTGAAAATATCTCGCTCGATTGTAAATTAGAACAGATTTTAATTAATGCTTGTCAGTATCCTCTTAAAATGAAATTTGCTTTTGCTAATTGGCGGAGTTTGGGGAAAAAAGATTGGGATTTTCACCGTCGCGGTTACGAATTAATTCACGTTCCTCAAGGAAAAAATAGTGCCGATCTCAAAATGATTGCTTTTGGTTCTTCTCTTTCTTTATATTATCCTCAAGCAAAAGAGGTTTTTATTTGTTCTTCGGATACGGATTTAAATCCTTTATCTACCAAACTTCAACAAGATAATTTAACTGTTTATCGGGTTTACCGTCGTCAAGATCGAATTTTGATTTTTAATAGTAGTAACCAAACAACCAATTCTTATTCTTTAATTACCGTCGATCGCATTCCTTTACTTGAAGATTTTATTTCAGAACTTAAAAATTCAATCCGCAGCGAACAAAAACAAACCCAAAAAAATTGGATCGATTTAAATATTATTTCTCGCTCTTTTGCCAGTAAATATAATTTATCCATCGAGCGCGTTATCGCTCATTATTTTCCAGAAGCAAAGGTTAAAGATTTTTTCGATCGCTTTAAAAATGATTTTGTCATTCATCAATTAGGCAATCAAAAAATTTATATTACTATTTTTGAAATAGAATTAAAAGAATTAACTAAAAATAAACCTTCTCAAACTTCACAATATCTCGGCAATTCTCAGCCCAGTAAAATTAACGAACTTCTAGATTTAGAAATAGCTTTAATTGAAATAGTTAGAATTTTATTAGCTCGCTCTCAACTAGACTTTATTCCAATTAGTAATGTCGCTAACGAATTTAAAATAATTTATCAAATGTCCGTAAGTCAAGCAATTAAAGCGATAAAATTAGATTGTAACTACACAAAATTTTTACTAGAAAGAGACAGTTTTAAACTAAAAAAAGTAAAAGCTGTATATTTTGTCGCTCTCAAACATCAAAAATAATTGAATAGTTACATTTCTTGATATTGTAATAATTATATGACAACAAGAGGAGCGATTGAGGATACTTTAAATTTATTTCATTCTCGATCGCCTATTTTCTATTTCCTTAAAAATAACTTATAATTTAATAGCAAAATATTAATCAAGATCTGAAAATAGACTAGGATGTAGATAAGAAACTATTGTAATCCAGGAGACTGCTGTGAATCAAAAGTTCCCAAAACAAATCATAATTAATAACTCAGGTTTGGGCTGTTGGCTGACCCTGTTATTAGTGGGACTGTTGCTGGGGTCAGTAGGTTTGGGCTGGGTGGTCAATGGATTTTTAATCGTCTTAGGGATATTGTTTATTTTACCCGCGATCGGTTTGATAGTAGCCCGTTGGTGGCTGAAAAGGAGTATAGTTGTAGATGCTTGTCCGGTATGTCAGTACGAGTTAACCGGATTTTTAGGATCTCAATCTCAATGTCCTAGTTGCGGTACAATTTTAGAAGCCAAAGATGGTAAGTTTAAGCGTTACACTCCCCCAGGTACTATCGATGTAGACGCGATCGACGTTTCGGTGAAGAAATTAGAGTAGTTGGGATTGAATTTACTTTTTCTGAGAAATACTCAAAGTAAAATTATGTCTAGAATTACTGCGATCGCCAACATAAATCGAGTATCTTCCCGGAACCCAGACTCCAGCAATTTCGGGATTAGAATTCATCGCACAAAGATTTCCGTTCGGGCCTTTGATAAGTAAAGTCGGTTGACCCGATCGGGCCGCAACGGCAATTCGCAGATAATTAATCCGTTCGGTAATCTCAATCACTTGAGTGGGTTTGTTGCTAATAAAACCACAGCCCCGACTGTTTATTTTCCCTCCAGATTGTCCCGAAATTGTATTACCATGAAAATGTGGGCTTACTTTTATCGGCCCGCTATTTACAGGAGTTGCAAAGACAAAACTTACTATTAAAGCAACTGGTAAAATTGCTTTTTTTCTTAATTTTAAGAACGTTAACATTTTCTTGATTCAGCCACTTTTTCTCCCTCACACTTTTAGATTAATAGTAAATTCACCCTGAAAAATTAAATAATGTACCAGTTTAGAATTTGAACACTTTTTAAAGATGAATAACCCAGAAAATAAAAATACAGAACGCAGACTCGAAGAATTAGAATTAGAACTAGAAAGAGATCGACAATCGACAAAACCGAAGTTGACAGAATCAGAAAGTTCTCCGAGCGTACAAAACTTTTTTAACTTTATTTTAGGTTGGTTTGAAAATTTACCAAGCTCGGGAAAAATAGCTGTTGCTGTAGTTGGAATAGTAGCGGGCTTTTCTTTATTGAGTTCTTTTTTGAAAATAGTTACTTCTTTGTTAACGATCGTTATTTTGTCATTAATCTTGTACGGAGTTTACAAGTTTGTAATTAAATAAACTTTATAGCTTCAATTTTTGTAGGCTAGAATAGCCCGAAAAAACAAAAGAACTGCCATCAAACTCGTAAAGAGACAAAGAGCCACGACTGTTATCGATCGAATAGCGATCGATTCCCAGATTATTGACTTTTATTCCCATTTCTTTTGCCATACTACTATTAATTTTGTATGCTACAAACGGATCGGGAGCTTTTATCAGTAAAGTTTTTTTCTCCTCGTGAACGGCAAACTTAACCAGACAAAAAGCGAGGAGAGATCTTACTTCGTCAGGAGCAGCAAATGCTACGCGATACAACACGCATTTTTCAAAATTCATATAACAGGATCGGATCTCAAAATATTAATTAATTATTAATTATATAGGAAATATAAAGAAATAAAAATAGGAATAAATACGCTTGACCGAGTCGATCCCAGATCGGTCTTAGTTATAACAGTATAATGAACTTATTCTCAAACGGAATTCAAAAACAGATGTTAGATTTCAATCTTCTCAGTGAATTTTCTCGCCAAAACTGCGTTGCTATTTGTGCTTTTTTAGTCCCAGCTAATCTTATAACTACTATACAGACTCTTATTTTGCTATATTTAATGCGTCCTATCAGACAAATACGTTTAGCTTCATTATTTGCTATTGTATTTGCCTTTACTTTATTCCTTCATATCTCTACTTGGATCGTAATTGGAGTTTTTACCCCAGTTAGTATCATCTTATTTGGATTGGGAACTACTTGTATAATAATTAACTGCTTTGCTGCGATATATCCCCGCAATTTTGGTACGATAATGAGAGCTATTGGAACAAAAATAGGCAATCTAATCTTGCAAAAAATTTAAAATTGTCTAGGTAGCGGTGTTAACTGTCTACCTTTTCTTAAAATATTATATATCTCTATAAGATTAAATTTTTATCCTCAAAAATAATGACTGTTAAAATTATTGGTGCGGGAATGGGCAGAACGGGAACTATGTCCCTTAAAACTGCTTTAGAAGAGTTAGGTTTTGACAAATGTTACCACATGATAGAACTCGTCAATAATCCCGAACGAGTTAATTATTGGGAAGTAGCAAGCGAAGGGAAAAATATTAAATGGGACAAATTATTGCAAGGGTATCAGGCGATCGTCGACCATCCCGGATGTATGTATTATCAGCAATTAATTGAATATTATCCCGAAGCTAAAGTTATTTTAACGGTTAGAGATCCAGAAAAATGGTATGAAAGTGCTTTAAATACGATTTATCAAAATAGTGTTTCGAGAAAACAAAATCCACCTTCCGAGCAAACAGCTTTAAATCGGGTAGCTGAATATATCGAAAAAGATATTTGGCAAGGAGATTTTAACGGTAAATTTGAAGACAAAGAATATGCGATCGAGCGTTTTAACCAGCATATCCAAGAAGTAAAACAAAACGTACCTTCAGAAAACTTACTAGTCTATGAAGTAAAACAAGGTTGGCAGCCTTTATGCGATTTTATTGGGGTTTCTATTCCTAATAAAGATTTTCCTCACGTTAACGATCGGGCTAGCTTTGCCAAAATGGTAAAAGAAATAAACTCTCAATCTTAATTAGCTGTTTGCTGAACTGTAAGATCGATCGCAAAAAAAAGAGGTAATACGGATAGTTTAAGATAGTA
Organism: uncultured bacterium; assembly: GCA_964458305.1. Taxonomy (GTDB): domain Bacteria; phylum Cyanobacteriota; class Cyanobacteriia; order Cyanobacteriales; family JASJDA01; genus JASJDA01. Next base: position 19,286 of record CAYWIH010000079.1, read on the forward strand.
AAAATCCGCTGACTGCTGAATTTAAACTAAGCCTCTTGTTGCTTTTGAGAAAGGTTATTACCTCCTTTGTTAAGATAAACATACTCAAGCGGCAAAACAAGGGAAAAATGAGCAAACGTAATTTAATCGATCGTGTTAAAAGAAAAATAAAGCGTAATGTTTTAGGAGAAGAAAATCCCCGTTTAACATTGTTAAATAAAATGCCAAAAGCTTCGGTATGTGCTGAAATAGGGGTTTGGAAAGGAGAATTTAGCGAGCGAATTTATAAAATAACCGAGCCGAAACAGCTACACCTAATCGATCCTTGGGAATTTCAAAGTGAATTTAGCGATCGAATGTATGGCGGATCGGTAGCGAAAAATCAAAGCGATATGGATTCAATATATCAATTCGATGAACTACCACAACTTAGCTAACGCTTGAAGTTGTGGTTTCTAGCTTCGCAGGGTGCTGCATTGTCTTAGTCTTGCGACCAAAACCCTGTCTTACGCTCCCTCCACTAGCAGAAGCGGGTGTTCCCTCCGCTTTTATAATTCTGATTCCTTCTGCCCTGATGTTTTTTGAAGCTGCTTCATCGCGGTCATGTTTTTTCAAACACCGCTGGTTGATGCAAATCCATTCTCTGATACTCAAGTTCATTTTTGGTTGCTTCTGAAGGCAGTCAGGACAAATATGCGAACTGGGAAACCATCGCTCAATTTCCAATAGCCTTTTGTTTTCTCGTTCGAGTTTGTAGCTACAGAAATTGACAAACATTCCCCAACCGAGATCGCAAATTGCTTTTGCTAATTTGTGGTTACGCACCATACCCTTCACATTGAGGTTTTCCACCACAATGACTTGGCTTTCGTTTGTCAGTTTTCTACTCAGCTTATGTAGAAAATCTTGACGGGCATTGCTGATTCGTGCGTGAACTTTAGCTACTAATTTCTCGGCTTTTTGTCTGGTCTTACTCCCTAGCTTTTTCCGAGCTAGTTTCTTTTGTTTGCGAGCTAGGTTTTTCTCATGCTTTTTGAAATGTTTGGGATTAGCATACTTACTGGTTTTAGTACCGTCATGGACAATTGCAAAATCTTTGACACCTAGATCGATTCCTAAAATCTTGTCACCACCACCAGAAACAAAACAAGCCTCGATCTCATAAATTATCGAAGCATAATATCGATCGGCTTTATCTTTAGTGATTGTTACGGTTTTGATTTTGCCAGCATAGCGACGGTCGAATACTGCTTTAACCCAACCGATTTTAGGTAGCTTTATATTATCTCCCTCAATCTTTACCGACTGCGGAAATCCTACAGATTGTTTACCATGCTTCGATTTGAATCGAGGGAATCTAGCTCGTTTTTCAAAGAAGTTGACAAAAGCGCGAGATAAATTGAGCGATGTTTGCTGTAAAGACTGAGAATAAACCTCGGTTTTGAGCCATTCATGCTCTTTTTTTAGATTAGGCAGCAAACTATTTAGACCACTACGAGAAAGGCTTTTCCCTGTCTCTTTATAAGTCTCAATAGTTTTATTTAGCGCGAAGTTCCACCAAAAACGGCAACAGCCCATTGCACCAGCTATTTGCTGTTGCTGTCCGTCAGTTGGATAAATTCGTACTTTCTGTGCCTGTCTAATCATGTCTACCATTATACAATATAATGATAGAGCTAAGTCAAAAGTTCGCTATCATCCCTACCTTGCTACGCTGAAGATAGGGATTTCTCGCTCACACAAGTTAAAACCGAGGAAGTCAAATCCTGGTTTTTCACCTTCATAGTTCTTTAAGGAGTGGCATAGTCTCGTTTTTTCCGGTTTAACAAAATGTGCGGAATTCCCCATCCTCTTTAAGGTTGGGGATGGATAGCCCCAAGTTTACAAAAATGACACACAATCTTTATATAACAATAGTTTATATAACAATAGTTTCGATTGTTGTATGATAGGTATAAGTAAAAGCGGGGATGATTAGAGTAGGTGCTGCTGCCGAACTATCCGTTGAACAAATATTTCAGTAGCCTGTCAGTCTAGACTTTTCAGAAATACTGATAGCCTCGATGCGTACCGCTAGCTATAAATTTTGGGCTATGTACAAGAGTGAACAAAATCAAAATCTATAACCGCACGGTGCTGGCGGTTCTGCCTGTTGAGGATGAGTAAGACCTTCAAATAGCAAGCTATTTTTAGGCATCGACCCGTGAAACGGGAAATCCCGAACCAGAATAAGACCTGGGACTGAAAAGTAAAAGTAAGAGTTTCTTAGAAACCACTACTTCTACGAAGTAAGTAGGGGTAGTTCAGTGCGACCTGTTACTGGTCGAATGGTACGGGAAACCTATTCCCCTGGTGCTTTCCATCACCAGCCCTCATAGAAAGGACTCTATTGAGTCTGGTTACTCCCAAAGTAAGTAATGAAATGGGAGGAATGCAAACCCTAAAAGTAGCCTCCCCTGCCAGGGATTAAGCGGGATGGAGCAAGAGGGAAAAATAAGGAAGGGCGAACACGGTCTAAGTTATTGCTTAAACCACGTCATCCCTAAATTAGCCAAATTATCCCTGTCTCAACCTACGAGTTGAATAGGCTAAAACCAAAAGGTATGGAGGCTGGACTGGATGCTTGAACTTCATGCAGTCATGGAAACTATAACCCTCCCGTGGAAAAGATAACCGCCCTCTCCTTATTCGCTAAAAACCATCCGATACAACAGGGTAAACCCTACAGAGTCTCAAAGGCAGGTCGAACCAATGAGTAGGTCTGAGGCAACAAAGACGGAAGTCTCTGGAGGGCAGAAGATGAGAGAAAAAGCGAATGCTGTTTTGTAATGAAACAGATAAGGATTCAAAATTTGTCCTTGACCGAAAGGAATAGCAAACTTCTCTTGGGTCTTATACGAACGAATCAATGACACAGAAACCAAACGTAAACAGAAGTTAGATGTTAAGCGCAAGCCTAGTAAATGGAGTGGACGGACAACTTACGGACTGGTCACAGATTAACTGGAAAAAAGCCCGTAAAATTGTCAGGAATCTACGTCAAAGAATCTTTCGTGCCAGAAAACTTGGTCAGTGGAAGCAGTTAAGAAGACTGCAAAAGCTGTTAATAAGAAGCCATGCAAACCTATTGCTAAGTATCAGACAAATCACTCAGGTTAACACCGGAAAGCAAACAGCAGGCATAGATAAGGAGGTAATTAACACACCTGCACAACGAGTGAAACTTGCCAACAACTGGGAAATACCAAAAGCAAAACCCACAAAACGGGTACACATCCCTAAATCTAATGGCAAGAAACGTCCTCTCGGAATCCCAACCGTGAAGGATAGAATCGCACAGGCAATAGTTAAAAACTCACTAGAACCCGAATGGGAAGCTCAGTTTGAAATCAATTCCTATGGCTTCAGACCTGGGAGAAGCTGTCATGATGCCATCGCGCAACTTTTTCTTCGGTTGTCAAAGGGTAAAAATCGACATGGGTACTTTCAAAAAGATACCTAGGTTCTAGACGCTGATATCAAAGGCTTTTTCGATAATGTTGCTCATGAATCCATTCAAGAACTGATTGGCTCGTTTCCACGTGGAAAGCTAATCAGAGAATGGTTAAAAGCAGGGTTTATCGACAAAGGTAATTTTACCTTAACTGAGACAGGTACACCACAGGGTGGTGTGATTAGCCCCTTATTAGCAAATATCGGGCTGCACGGGTTGGAAACATACATTAAAACCGTCAACCCAAAGCTAGGCATCATCAGGTATGCGGATGACTTTGTAGTCACCGCAAAAGATAAGGAATCTTTAGAAAATGTGCTTATCCTGATAAAGCAATGGTTATCGAACAAAGGTCTAAAAATAAGTGATGAGAAGACAAAGATAGTACACATTAACGATGGCTTTGACTTCCTGGGGTTTAATTTACGTCATTACAATGGCAAGCTAATGATTAAACCACAAAAAGATAAAGTCCTCGCTTTTTGCAAGAAGATAGGAAAAACCCTATCCCTGATGAAAGCGGCGACTCAAGAAGAAGTCTTGACACTCCAATCTTTTTAGCGTAGCGGAAAGGTTGGAGTGTCAAAAGAATATTGCATCTATAGCGTCGTGGCAGCTTCTACTCGGTCTAAAACCGTAGCTGTTTGGTTCAAAACGGGCTTCCCATTCTGGTTCGAGGGCAAGTTTAACTAAGCATTGTCGCGCTCGGTCTTCCATGGTTGGAATTCCTAGTGGGCGTGCTTGCTCCGTCCTTACGCCGAGGAGACCTC
>CAYWIH010000080.1:0-19340 GCA_964458305.1 uncultured bacterium
ACTTCGACTACAAAAGAAGCGATCGGGTCTTCCAGCACAGTCTTTAATTATAGTTACAGAACTAGGAGCTGCTGGTAGAGGTCTACTAAATACAATTGGTACGTGTCCAATCTTTGCCAGTTTCAACGAACATGAATGAACTGAAAAACCGCCCTTTCTAAATCTAATAGTTTGTCTTGATTGCTTTTTCTTGAATTTCGGACTACCGACTGGTTTTCCTTTCCTTTTTCCTTTTTTACTACTGAAATAATTGTTCCAGGCTGTTTGCAAATCTCGAAAAGATTGCTGAAGAATGATATTAGAGACTTCCGATAACCAAGCTCGATTTTCAGTTTTCTTAGCTCGAGTAATTACCTGCTTATCGACATCTTTAGGTCTGGTTAGTCCTTGATTGAAAGCTTTTTTATAGATAGCCAGCGCATCATTCCAAACTACTCTCGCGCATCCAAATGCTTTAGCCAATAGGATTATTTGATATTGTTTTGGATAGATTCGATATTGATATCTCGCTTTCATTACCGACCTTCTCTAATGATGCTATATTAGGAGTATATCACATTTGGTCTGCTAAAGCAATGAAGAAATACAGGCGAGGTAGACATAGTGTTACTTTACTTTATACTCATTTGGTCTTCGTGACAAAATATCGGAGAAAAATTTTTATGTGCGAACACATAGATTATTTAAGTGAAGTTTGTACGCAAGTAGGGAAAAAAATGGATTTTCAGGTTTTGGAAATAAATGGAGAAGAAGAACATATCCATTTATTAATCGAATATCCGCCGAAATTATCTATTTCTCAAATAGTTAATTCTTTGAAAGGCGTAACTTCAAGAATGCTAAGAAAAAAGTATAATTCCATTGCAACTATGCAACATTTATGGAGTCCTTCTTACTTTGCTATTAGTTGTGGTGGTGCGCCTCTTGAGAAGATAAAGGAGTATATTGAAAATCAACGAAAGCCGTCCTGAAGGACGGGGAACCTGTATCCCAAAAAAGAGGGTCAAATTCTCATACAAATGAATTTATTACAAGAGCCGATCGCCAGTCCTAAAGAAATAGCACGACAACTAAATACTCCTCTACCAACTGTTTACGAGCGTTTGGGAAAATGCAAAAAATTGCTGCGAGAAATAGTAGCGCGAATAGAAGAACTACAAGAGTGATAAAAATGGATCGATCCGATCGAAAATCTTTAAATATTCCTTTAACATCGAGGTTACACGATTTAGCGCGTCGATTTGCAAGTTTACAGAGTGACTTAAAAAAAGGCAAACAAGTATATTTAAATACTTTAGCTGTTTTGGCTGTCAAAAATTTTTTAGCAGAACTATCTTATCCAACAGATTTAGAACGAGGAGATAGTTGGAATAGGGGGATAAACTGCTTTCACGATACCGCAGATTTATTCGTTTTAAATTTGAGCAAACTGGAATGTCGTCCGGTTATTGAGAAGCGATCGACTGTTTTTCTACCTCGGGAAGTAAGGGAAGAAAAAAGAATCGGTTATATATTTGTTGGCTTTCAAGAAAGGCTCGATCGGGTTGAATTGTTGGGCTTTATTCGCGCTTTAGATCCCCTATCACCAAAAGAAATTATCGCGATTGAAGATTTAGAGCCGATCGATAATTTAATCGATTATTTATACCGTCTCGAAATCGCCACAGAAATTTTACAAGAAAATCCTCAAATAGCAGCGATCGCCACAGAAACAGACTCGACTCAATTTTTAAGTGAAATTATCGCTCAATTCGATCGCATTATTACAAATATAGAACCAGACAAACAAATCGAAAAAGCAACCCAAATGCTGGAATTGTGGGTTAGATCGCCACGAGAATTAGAATTAAATAAAATCGCCACAACGATCCGCAATAATCTCCTCGATATTTGGCAGATAGAAACAACTGCAAAAATACCACAATGGTCTATTTTAGAATGGCTCTCGGGTGAAATCGAACCACTAGCAGAAGTTTTAGGTTGGTCGATCGTAGAATTAGAGCCTAGTTTAGCAGCAACAAAAGCGATCGAGTCTCAATTAACCCGACGCGCGTTGACTCGCAACTTAGAAATTGCCGGACAAAACTACGAGTTGCGTATCATCCCCCAAAGTATCGATTTAAATGAAAGCACTTGGCGTTTTCAATTACGAAATTTAGCACCTGGAAGTTGCATTCCTCTTGGATTTAAATTAAAGCTTCTCACCGAAGAAGGGCAAGATTTTGAAGGTAATGAAGATATTGCGATCGCAGCCACAGAAGAGCTTTATCTGGATATAACAGTAGAAAATGGTGAAAGTTTAATTTGGATCGTCGAACCCTATCCTCAAGACTATCGCCCCGAAATCGTTCGTTTTTAGAAGAAAATGCCGAGAGTAACCGGAAGAAGAGCGCGATTACAAGCAGGAGAAGCAAAACTGTGGGTTATTTCGCTCGGAATTAACCAATATCGCGATCCTAATATTGAGGATCTTAAATATAGCGCGATCGATTGTCAAGAATTGGGGAAAGCTTTAGAAATAGCTACTCAGCAATTTTTGCAGAAAGAAATCGCAATTTATCACGATTTTAATTCGCGTCCTCCTGTTTTAAAAGAGGTGGTTGCAAGTCTGGAAAAACTTAAATTTGCTGGGGAAAACGATACTGTTATTTTTTATTTTAGCGGTCATGGTTTTTTAGAAAAAGATACCCAAAAACCGATTCTCTGTTTGAGAGATACTCAACTCGAAGATAACTCGATCGTCAATCCCGAAACTGGCTTAAAAGTTGAAGATTTATTAACTAATTACCTGGCTGAATGTCCGGCAAAACAGCAAATAGTGTTTTTGGATGCTTGTCATAGCGGTGCTTTGAGCTTCAAACAATTAGCAATCGCCCAAAAAGGAGAATTTAAAACTAAAAAGATATCCGATAATACTTTACCACAATTAATAAATCTTTTGCGTCAAAAAGCTGCCAAAAGTAAAGGATTTTATGCCATACTTTCTTGCGATAAAGCAGAAAAATCTTTAGAATTTTCCGACCTCGGACACGGTTTATTTACTTATTATTTAATTCGCGGCTTGCAGGGAGAAGCTGCTGACTCTGAGGGAGTAATAGAAGTCGATCGCTTGTATAACTATATTTACCATCAAACTATAGAACACGTCGATAAAACTAACCAGCAAATTCGCGTTTTTAACCAGCAGCAACGCAGTCGAGGTATTGCAGAGACAGAAAAGCCAGAAATCACCCGACAAACTCCGCGAAGAATTGTTGAAGGTACTGGTGAATTTATTATCGGAATCAGCCCGACAAAACAAGATCGGCTCTTGTCAAGAGTTGGATTAGTTATTAATGGTTTGTCTCTCGATACTAGTATTATTAATTTTTGCGGAATATTGAGAAATAAAGGTAAATGTGACCTCCGACATTTAGTCGCTAATAATATTAAAATAAAAACAACTATATCTGATTATTTAGCTGCCCCAACCACTCAAACTATTTTTCTTTATTTGAGAGGAACGATCGCAGAAACAGAAGAAGGGACAAATTTATTATTATTAGGAAATGAAATTAGTTTGTCTCGCGATTGGTTAATAGAACAGTTAAGAGCTTCTCCTATTCCCGAAAAAATCTTAATTCTCGATTGTCCCGAAGCAACTAATTTAAATAAATGGATCGAAACTTTACAGTTAGGAACGCAAAAACAGCAATGTATTATTGGTGCTGCTACTGCGATCGAATCTTCCGTAAGTTTTAGCGAAATTTTAGAAGAAATATTCTCAAATTTTAATTCTGGATTGACTGTAGCTCAGTTAATTACTGAATTACAAAGAAAATTATTATCTTCTGATTTAAAGATAAGTTTATATCCTTGGTTATCAGGAGCGACAGGAGTAATTGATGTTTTATTATCTACTCAATTAAACTCAGAATTTTTTGATGCTGGTATTTGTCCTTATAAAGGTTTAGAACCGTTTACCAAGAAGGATGCTTTTTTCTTTTATGGTAGAGAACAATTAAGAGAAGAAGTTATTTTAAAACTCGAAAATACATCTTTTTTAGCCGTAGTTGGCGCGTCGGCTAGCGGGAAATCTTCTTTTGTCAGAGCGGTAATTTTGCCCGTGCTTGAAGAGAGAATGAACCAGCAATGTTTGACCCTAGATTTTTGTCCTGGAAGCAAACCAATTAAATCTTTAGCTGCTGCTTTAGCGAGGGCGCAAAATGATAATAAAAACCAAACAATTAATTATTTAGAAGGGATCTTATATTTAGGCTTAGATAGCTTTTTGCTTTGGCTGCGATCGCTCGATTTAGAAACTATTATTTTCAGTATCGATCGCTTTGAAGATTTATTTACTTTAAGTTCCAATTCCGAACGTAATTTATTTTTAAACCTAATTTTAGGAGCAATTCAAAAAATAGGCGATCGTTTGAAGGTAATTATTACTTTAAGAAGCGATTTTATTTCCTCTTGCTTCTGTTTTCTCGACCTCGAATCTTTAATTAAAAATAATACTATTTTAATACCATCCTGTTTGAGTGAAGAAGAATATCGTCGGATTATTTCTCTACCAGCTAGTAGTGTAGGATTGACAGTAGAACCAGCATTAATAGATGTTTTGGTAGAGCAAGTTAAGAACTATAAGGGTGCATTAGCCCTATTACAATACATTCTCAAACTACTTTGGGAAAATCGTACCGAAGCTAAATTAACTTTACAAAGTTATCAAGAACAAATTGGCGGTTTAAAAGGCGTATTAGAACGTAAAGCAAATGAATTATACGCTCGTTTGAACGAAACAGAAAAAAAATATGCCGAGTGGATATTTTTGTCTTTAGTACATTTAGGAGAAGGAAGAGAAGATACTTGTCGATCTATTTTAAAATCGGAATTATTCGTCCCAAAATATAGCAAATATTTACTAGAATCGACCTTGAACAAATTAATCGCAGCAAAATTAATTGTGGTTGGCACTCAAAACTGCCACAAAAAAGAAGATTGTTTATCCTCAGAAATAAGCATAGAAATTGCCCACGAAATATTAATCCGTAATTGGTCGCAACTGCGTTGGTGGCTGCACGAAAATAGAAATCGTTTGCAAGCAATGCGAGAAATAGAACAAAATGCTTCAAGGTGGAAAAACTATCAATATAATAATAGTTATCTTTTAAGAGGAGACGCTCTAGTTAGAGCCGAAAAAATTTATCTCGAATATTTTGCAGAACTATCTTTAGGTGCGATCGAATACCTGCGCGCTTCTCTTAAATTTAGAGAGCAATTAGTTAAAGCAACCGAACAACAACAAAAATCTGCAATAGTTAGAAATAATGCGATAGTTTTCGCAGCAATTGTCAGCTCTTGTTTAATTTTAAATTTAGCTCGCCAAAGTTTTATTAATGAAATTAAAGCCCTGAATAAATCTACCGAATATCTTTTAGCTTTAAATAAAGATTTCGAGGCTTTAGTGCAGAGTTTAAAAGTCTCAAAAAAAATAAACAGCATCTCTAGTTATCTTTTATTATCAGAAAAAAAAGACTTAAAGAACAAAAACAATCTTCTCTTACAAAAAGCTATTTATAGAGTTAGAGAAATCAATAGATTCCAAGGTCATCAAGATGATGTTATCAAAGTCAGTTTCTCTCCCGACGGAAAGACGATCGCCACTGCTAGCGAAGACAAAACAGTCAAACTATGGACGAGTTCCCGAAAGAAGATCGCAACACTCAAAGGACATTCTAGTGCCGTTTACGACCTTAGTTTCTCTCCCGATGGTAAAATAATAGCTACTGCTAGTTGGGACGGAACTGTCAAACTATGGACGCTTCAAGGTCAAGCGATCGATACTACTTTAAATCATTCTGAAGCAGTGTACGATGTCAGTTTCTCTCCCGATGGTAAAATAATAGCTACTGCTAGTTGGGACGGAACTGTCAAACTATGGACGCTTCAAGGTCAAGCGATCGATACTACTTTAAATCATTCTGGCCCGGTGTACGATATTAGTTTCTCTCCCGATGGTAAAATAATTGCTACTGCTAGTAACAACACTCAGACTGATAATCGTGGAAATGTAACATTTTGGGATTTAAAAGGTCAGAAACTCAAAACTATCGCCGAACACGAAGATTGGATCTGGAACGTTAAATTTAGTCCCGACGGTCAAAAGATCGCAACTGCAAGTAGAGACGGAACGGTCAAACTTTGGAGACTAGATGGTAATTTAATTAAAGTCCTCGATAACGATCGACAACCCGCCATCAGTGTTAGCTTTAGCCCAGACGGAACAACTATTGCGACAACATATGTGGATAAAAAAATTATACTCTGGAATTCGCAAGGAGAAAAACTTCAAACCTTAACCGGACATAAAGATTGGGTTTGGGATGTTAGTTTTTTTCCCGATGGTAATATAATCGCTAGTGCTAGTAAGGATAAAACTGTCAAACTTTGGCAAATAAAAGATAAAAAACTGCAAATAATTCCCGCCCATAACGATTCAATTTATAGCATAAGTTTCAGTCCAAATGGCAAAATAATAGCTACTGCTAGCGCAGATAAAACCGTCAAAATATGGAGCGATCGAGGAGATTTAATCGCACAACTTCAAGGACATCAAAAAAGAGTTGACGATCTAACTTTTAGTCCAGACGGAAAAATAATAGCTACTGCTAGCGCAGATAAAACTGTAAAAATTTGGCGCAATAACGGTCAAGAAATTCCCAGTTCGATCGTTCATGACGGGAAAATAACCAGCATAAGTTTCAGTCCAAATGGCAAAAAGATTGCTACTGCTAGCGCAGATAAAACAGTTAAAATATGGACGCTTAAAGGAGAATTATTAAATACTCTCCAACATCAAGATACTGTCTCTAGCGTCAATTTTAGCCCGGATGGAAAGATAATTGCTACTGCTGGCTGGGATCGTGCTGTTTATTTTTGGACGGAGCGAGGTCAGTTAATTTCTACTCTAAAAAATGGATACGAAAATGGGGGCGTTTATCGTATAGTTTTCAGTCCAGATGGTAAAAATATTGCTACTGCTAGCGCAGATAAAACTGTAAAAATTTGGTATTTACCTTGGCAACCAAAAAGCCAAAAATTAAAAATTATTATTAAAGGGAATAGTGCTTTTAACGATGTTGTTTTCAGTCCAGACGGTCAAAAAATTGCCACTGCTAGCGAAGATAAAACAGTTAAACTTTGGACGCTTCAAGGCAAACAATTGCAGACTTTTTTAGGACACGATCGAGCAGTTTCTAGCCTTAGTTTTAGTCCCGAAGTTAATAAAAATATTCTTGCTTCTTCTGACTTAAATGGAAAATTAATTTTTTGGGATTTGAATCTAACATCGCAAGATTTTTCCTCTTTTGCTTGCGACTGGCTGAAAAACTATTTAGAAAACAATCCCAACGCTCAAAAAGATCGATATATCTGCAATTTTTAGATTGTGTCGCCAAAACAAGTAACACATAATTAAAGATTCAAACATTAAGAATTATTGCTTTGACAAGAAATAGCGTTATTGGTGTGAGTCTGCTTAAATTCTAGACCGCAAACTATACCACTGACTCCAATTAAAGAAATTAACAATGCAATATTCAATACTGCTAATAATTTTTCTTTGATAATATACTCTTGCTCTTCGGTTCTGTCTAAAAAATAGTCGCTATATAGATCTGCGGAATCTTTAAACATATCATTACTGTTAGATCGCCATAATCTCTATCTTGACTAAATTTTAGTGAAAATACTTCGATCGCGATCGGATCGGATCTGCGATCGCGATCGTATTCTTTTTAAAAAGAAAAGATTAGAAATGTTTTATTTACACAAATAATCTCCTCTTACCCAACCAACAGCACCGCGATAATTAATTTGATACCACAAAAACCCATCAGATCCTTGTCTAGAAGATAATTGTTGTACGTACATTCCGTTAGCTAATTGAGTAATTATTCCAAATTGTCTTCCGGGCCCGCTACGCATATTCAAACGACCGTTATAATCTCTAGTGCAAATAAAAGGTTGATTTGATTGATTTCCCGGCCCTACTTGAGCCGATGCGGGTATATTTTGTATTGCTAAAATTAAGGTTGAAACGGTTAAAGAAGCAAATAATTTTTTCATTGTTTTAGCTAGTTATTTGATGTTTACGATTAGTTCTTTTGGTTTATAATTGACAACAAATTTTTCGATCGAATCGAGATCGCTTTTATTAGTTAAAGCGATGCAGCCAGCCGTACCATCTTCACCATTATTTTTGTTAAAACTAGGATCGTAATGTATTCCTAAATCGGTTCTGCCAGTAGTAAATTTAGGATAGATAGGAATGAATATTTCTCCGGCTTCGGGTACTATTCCGGGGACAATTTTACTACTTATTAAGTATTTTCCATCCGGTAAAGGGGCTTCAGTTCCACTGCGATCGCGGTTTCTATTTTGGCTGTTGTTTCTCCCCGTAACTGCCTCTAAAGAATATAGTTTTTTACCTTGTTTGTAAGCTTCCAATCTATAAATTGGATTGCCTAAAGAGTTGGTTCTATTTTTTTCATCTCGAATTAAAAGCAAACAAGTTTTACAAGGAGGCTTCGGAGTTATATTTGTTGCTATTATTGTTTCTTTTTCGCGCTCGATTTGTACTTGTTTTGGTAACGGTAAATTGCTACAACTTTCTAACATTGGCAGCAATAGCAATAAGAAAAAATTTACACTCGCTAGTTTCATTTAAATCGAACATACTTAAATCTCAGTTTTTTTTAGAGCAAAAAATATTTTAAAGACTCACATTAACTCGAGATCGATATCAGTTTTATAAGCGAAAAATAGAGTTGCAATACTTTTGGCTTATATGTTTTTAATTTAACTAGCCCGATCGATTTCGTAAATTAGGGAAAATATTGAAGTGTATTTTAAAGATAGTTTTAATTACATAAATATATTTTCGTATTAGATCGCTAACTAATCTCACCAGTAAGTGCTTTCAGAAAATTTACTGCCTTAGATCGAGCAATAATTATATTTTCTTGGCAGATATTTAAGTGTAATTACTAGAGTAAATTACTGGTTTATAAAAAAAGACAATTAGAGTTTTTATATTGCAATATATTTATACTTGTGAAAAATCAGAAAATATCTTAACAAATCTAGAGAACAATCCCTTGTATCTCGAGCAATATTTTTTAAAATAAAATAGTTTTGCAACGCCAATAAAATAGCACTACCCAAAACAATTCTCCTTACCGATCGATCGATCGCTTTACTTATCCGACTCTAATTTTTTATGGCGATAAGAAATTTTTTTAACTTAAATTTTCCGCTCGAAACAGCCCAATAATTCGCCCTTTTAAAAAATCTTAGTTACCAAGAAAACAAACTTTAAAATATTAGCTCGATTTATTAATATTAAAAACCAAAAATAAATAGCACTAGAAAAACTATATCGATCGCAACAGAGCAGTATAGATTATAATATTAAATTTACCCTGAGCTTTTAATTTTGACTTGCTTATGGCTTTCTCTTCTGTTATTCGTGCCCTAGAAAAATCTCCTCTTACCCAGGAATTATTGCTCAAATTAGAGCAAAAGGGAATGCTAACATTAAACGGCATTCCTCGTTTAGCAAAAGGAATAGTTGCCTCAAGTTTAGCGAGATTGCAAAAAAATAACTTACTCGTTGTTTGCGCGACAATCGAAGAAGCAGGACGCTGGGCAGCTCAATTAGAGGCAATGGGCTGGAAAACCCTTCATTTTTATCCAACCTCCGAAGCATCCCCCTACGAGCCTTTTGACCCAGAATCAGAGATGATTTGGGGACAGATGCAGGTACTGGCAGATTTGGTAATCGATCGCCCCGAAAAAATTGGCGATACTGTAATCGTTGCTACAGAAAGATCCCTACAACCTCATCTTCCCCCTCCAGAAATTTTTCAGCAATATTGTCTTACTCTAAGTATCGGAATAACAGAAAAATCGAAAATCCTCGACGAGAAATTAGCCAAATTAGGCTACGATCGCGTGCCTTTAGTAGAAACAGAAGGACAATGGAGTAGAAGGGGTGATATTGTCGATATTTTTCCCGTTTCTGCCGAATTACCAGTAAGATTGGAATGGTTTGGCGACGAATTAGAAACTATTCGGGAATTCGATCCGGCCAATCAAAGATCTTTAGATAATATCGAAAAATTAGTTTTAACTCCGACTTCTTTTGCTCGCATTATTGCCGATTTTATCGAGGGAGAATCGGAACTTTTATCATCAGAAGAAAAAGAAGCAATAGAAAACGGTAAATTGCCCGAAGGAATGAGAAGGTATTTAGGAAATGCTTTTAACAAACCAGTCTCTTTAGTAGAATATTTACCCGCAGAAACTTTAATTGCGATCGACGAATTAGAACTGTGTAACGCCCACAGCTATCGCTGGGTAGAAAGGGCAGAAGAAAAATGGCAAACAGAAAATAAATTAGCAAAAATACATCGAAATTTTAGCGAATCTTTAGAAAATGCTGCCGAATTTTCGTTTTTATATTTATCAGAAATAGCCGAAGCAAACGAGCGAAACGCTCTAAATCTTTCCAGCCGCCCCATTCCCACAACCCCCCATCAATTTGCTAAATTAGCAGAAATTTTGCGAGGAAAAAGAGAAATATATAGCGGAATCACCTTAAAAAACTATTCTACTTGGCTCGTTTCCGCCCAACCATCGCGATCGGTTTCCCTATTACAAGAACACGATTGTCCCGCCCAATTTATTCCCAACACTCGCGACTATCCAGCAATAGAAAAACTGCACAATTCAAAAACAGCAGTAGGGTTAAAATATTCAGGATTAGCAGAATTAGAAGGATTTATATTACCAACTTATAGAATAGTAGTAGTTACCGATAAAGAATTTTTTGGACAGCAAACTTTAGCAACTGCTGGATACGTTCGCAAACGCCGTCGCGCCACTTCTAAAAAAGTAGATGTCAATAAATTACGTCCCGGGGATTTTGTCGTTCACAAAAATCACGGTGTCGGTAAATTTTTAAAACTCGAACCGATCGAACACAGAGAATATTTAACAATAAAATACGCCGACGGAATTTTAAGAGTTCCCGTCGATAATTTAGAAGTATTATCGAGATATCGTCACGTAGGTACGGGCCGACCTCAATTAGATAAAATGGCCGGCAAAGCCTGGGAAAAAAGGAAAAATAAAGTCCGCAAAGCTATTAAAAAATTAGCAGTAGACTTGCTCGACCTCTATGCTAAAAGAGCTGAAAATACTGGATATGCCTATCCTTTAGATCTGCCCTGGCAAAAAGAATTAGAAGATTCCTTCCCCTATCAACCCACCCCAGACCAACTAAAAGCCACCCAAGACATAAAAAGAGATTTAGAAAGCGATCGCCCCATGGATCGTTTAGTTTGCGGCGATGTCGGTTTCGGAAAAACAGAAGTAGCGATCCGCGCTATCTTTAAAGTAATTACCACCGGCCACAAACAAGTCGCATTTTTAGCCCCCACCACCATCCTTTCCCAACAACACTATCACACCCTTAAAGAAAGATACGCCCCCTATCCCATCAATATCGGCCTGTTAAACCGCTTCCGAACTCCCTCCGAACGTAAAGAAATAATTAAAAAACTGGCCACCGGAGAACTAGATATAGTCGTGGGAACGCATCAAATCTTAAGCAAAGAAATCAAATTTAAAGACTTGGGGATGTTAGTAATAGACGAAGAACAACGCTTCGGAGTCAATCAAAAAGAAAAAATCAAAACCCTCAAAACCCAAGTAGACGTACTGACACTATCGGCCACACCCATTCCCAGAACCTTGTATATGTCATTATCGGGAATTAGGGAAATGAGTTTGATAACCACCCCACCCCCATCCCGTCGTCCGATCAAAACCCATTTATCGCCATATAATCCAGAAGTAATTAGAACGGCAATTAGAAACGAACTCGATCGCGGCGGACAAATATTTTACGTCGTCCCCAGAGTAGAAGGAATCGAAGAAATAGCCGGACAGATCGGAGAAATGATCCCAGGATCGAGAATATCGATCGCCCACGGACAAATGCCAGAAGCCGAACTAGAAGCCACCATGTTAACCTTCAGCAACGGCGAAGCAGATATATTAGTTTGTACCACAATTATCGAATCCGGTCTAGATATACCTAGAGTAAATACAATTATCGTCGAAGACTCCCAAAAATTCGGACTCTCCCAACTATATCAACTCAGGGGAAGAGTCGGGCGATCGGGAATACAAGCCCACGCTTGGCTGTTGTACCCCAGCAAAAAAACCCTCTCAGAAGCCGCTAGAAAGCGATTGCGCGCCCTGCAAGAATTTACTCAATTAGGTTCGGGATATCAGCTAGCAACCAGGGATATGGAGATTAGAGGCGTGGGAAATCTCTTAGGGGCCGAACAGTCAGGACAAATGGAAGCGATCGGTTTCGAACTTTATATGGATATGTTACAAGAAGCGATCGCAGAAATTCGCGGCGAAGAAATACCCCAAGTCAGCGATACCCAAGTAGATCTCAACCTTACAGCCTTCATTCCCGCCAATTATATTACCGATCCAGAACAAAAAATCGATGCTTATCGCAGCGTTGCCGCGGCTAATTCTCGGGTAGAATTGACACAAATAGCCGCAGACTGGAACGATCGCTACGGTAGTTTACCTCCTGGGGTAGAACAGTTACTTAAGGTAGTCGAACTCAAACAAATTGCCAAACCCCTCGGTTTTTCTCGCATCAAACCAGAAGGAAAGCAACACGTAGTTTTAGAAACCCCCATGGAAGAACCAGCTTGGCGCAAATTATCAGAAAAATTACCAGCACATCTGCGATCGCGCTTCGTTTACAGTAAGAAAAAAGTTACCGTCAGAGGTTTAGGGGTTCTCAAACCACAAAAACAATTAGAAAGTTTGATCGAGTGGTTGGGTGCTGTTGAGAATAGTTTGCCTGACAAACAGCTTGTTTAAAAAAATTTTTAATCCCTCGAAATCAGACTGACAATTCTTGCCAGAAAAATCAGACTAAAGTTCAAGAATTCAAAAGTCAACGCAAAATTAAACAGAAAGCTTATTAGATGCATTTTTTTAATCGCAAAGGTCATAAATTTTTTTCTTTCTGGCAATCGATTTATTGTAGCCTTAAAAGTGTAGCAAGTTTTTTAAGATCGAATGTCAATGAGCGATTCTAATCTGAATTTTCTCGAGCGAGATTATACTTTTAAGTTTGAAAAATATTTCGATCGCGGTTGGGAGATTTTTCAAAAATATATTGGTGGTTTTATTGGCTTTGGCGCGTTTAATTTCATCGCTGCCTTACTTTTATCTTCTGGTGTTTCTGATTTGCCAACCCTACGACAAGCATCGATCGTCTCGCTTTTCTCCCTTTTAATTACTCCAGCTTTCATAGCGGGTTATTATATTGTTGCCCTCGAAATTGCTGAAAATAAATCTCCAAGTTTTGCTGATTTTTTCGATGGTTTTAAAAAATATCTACCCATTTTATTGGTAACTGTAATTAGTGGTGTATTAGTATTTTTGGGTTTTATTTTCATCTTAATTCCTGGTATTTATTTAGCTGTTTGTTATTCCTTTGCCCTGATTTTTGTAGTCGAATATGATTTAAATCCTTGGGCTGCTTTAGAAACTAGCCGCAAAGTAATTCAGAAAAAATGGTTTGCTTTTTTTGGTTTTGTTATTGTCTTAGGAGGGATCGATTTTTTTGCAGCATTCTTCCTTTGGGGTTTGCCTGCAATCGTGACTAATCCCTTCACATCTTGCACTTTAATTGCCGCATTTGAAGATATTGTTGGCTTTAATAAAGGTGTAAATTTAGAAAAAGAAGTTTAAAATCGATTTATTTTTTAAAAATACCTTCTTTGCGAACAGTAAGACTTTTCAGCAGAATCGTAAATAATTATCTTAATTAATTTTATATACGCTCCTTCTTTTGCCGTTGTTTTATTGCCAGAACGATCTTTTTCTCGATATTTAAATAAACTTTCAGCAAAAAATTCTTCTCTCTTTTGTCCTTCCCGCAATGCTTGACAATATTTTTTAGCCTCTTTTTCTGCTCTTTCCCAGCCATATTCTGCTTCGAATATTTCTTGAAGTTGGCTGTTGATTTGTTTGTTTTCCCCAGACTCGATCGCCTGCTTCACTTGCTCTCTAAATTTAGCATCTCCCCCAGAACAACCCACCAAACTCCAGCATAAAACTCCCGCGATCGCTATATGTATAATCTTTTTCATCTCCCTTCTCCGCTTGTTATCGATCTTCTTTATATTTACATTCATAAACTTTAATATTTTACTATTTACCGCTATTTTTTAGCTTTGAATCAATCTCTCTCAGAGAGTTTTGCCGTTTTTGACCCACTACTTAAGTAGGTTGCCTAGTTAAAACTACGGAACAAAATAGTTATATTGACCAGTCCGATCTATATAACAAATATGGGAGAAGATCTTTAATTTATCATTTATCCCTAATCTCAAATAAACTAGTTAATTTAGAACTCTTTAAGATATGGCAAGACCAAAAAAAGGCCAGTTTCAAAAAACTGATTCTCCTTTTAAGCAATTACGTTTAGCAGCAGGACTATCCCAAGAAGATTTAGTCAGAATAATGGGAGTATCGGTCTCTTCGATCAGTCGTTGGGAAAGGGGAGAAGCCGAACCTACTATGACAGTAAATCAAATGAAAGCTTTTTGTCGGGCAGTTAATACAAATTTAGAAGACTTGCCAGACTCCCTATTACCAACCCAACTAACAAGGGAAAAAGAAGAGTGCAAACAGAGATAAAAAAATCAAAATAAGCCCAACTCCTTAAACCTACATAAAACAGTAGCACCGAAGCGGGGTAAGAGCGGATACAATAATTTGCACCTTCATTATGAAGTTAGAGACCTATGCCCCGCCGCAACGACTTAAAAAAAATCTTATTATTGGGTTCTGGCCCTATTGTAATCGGACAAGCCTGCGAATTCGATTATTCTGGAACTCAAGCTTGCAAAGCCCTAAAAGAAGAAGGTTATGAGGTAGTGTTAGTAAATTCTAATCCTGCCTCGATTATGACCGATCCAGAGATAGCCGATCGAACTTATATCGAGCCATTAGTCCCAGAAATAGTCGCCAAAATAATTGAAAAAGAACGACCCCAAGCACTTTTACCGACGATGGGAGGCCAAACGGCTTTAAACGTCGCCGTAAAACTGGCTAAAAGTGGGGTGTTAGAAAAATACGGAGTAGAGTTAATTGGGGCGAAATTGCCCGCGATCGAGAAGGCAGAAGACCGTTTATTATTTAAAGAAGCGATGAATAATATCGGGGTTCCCGTCTGTCCTTCGGGAATTGCCAATAACTTAAAAGAAGCTAAAGCAATAGCAACAGAAATAGGAAATTATCCTTTAATTATCCGTCCGGCTTTTACCCTAGGAGGAAGCGGCGGAGGGATAGCTTACAACCAAGAAGAATACGAAGAGATCGCCAAATACGGTTTAGATACTTCCCCAGTGTCGCAAATTTTGGTCGAAAAATCCTTATTAGGCTGGAAAGAATACGAATTAGAAGTAATGCGAGACTTAGCAGATAATGTGATAATTATTTGCAGCATCGAAAACATCGATCCGATGGGAGTACATACCGGAGACTCGATTACAGTAGCCCCAGCACAAACCTTAACCGACAAAGAATATCAAAGACTGCGAGACTATTCGATCGCCATTATTAGAGAAATAGGAGTAGAAACTGGCGGATCTAACATTCAGTTTGCCGTAAATCCGGTAAACGGGGAAGTAATAGTCATTGAAATGAACCCGAGAGTGTCGCGAAGTTCTGCATTAGCTTCAAAAGCAACGGGTTTTCCGATCGCCAAATTTGCCGCCAAATTAGCAGTAGGATATACCTTAAACGAAATTAAAAACGATATCACGAAAAAAACCCCCGCATCCTTCGAACCGACTATCGATTATGTAGTTACAAAAGTACCTCGTTTTGCGTTTGAAAAATTTCCCGGTACGAAACCAGTCTTAAGTACTGCAATGAAATCAGTCGGGGAAGCAATGGCGATCGGACGGACTTTTTGCGAATCTTTTCAAAAAGCTTTGAGAAGTTTGGAAGTAGGTAGGTACGGTTTTGGCTGCGACAGACAAGAACCTTTACCATCTTTGGCACAAGTTAGATCTTCTTTACGAACCCCCAACCCAGAAAGGGTATTTTCTTTGTATCAGGCTTTAAAATTAGGGATGAGCGTCGAGGAAATTCACGAACTCACCGCGATCGATCCTTGGTTTCTCGACAAAATGCAAGAATTGTTAGAAACAGAGAAGTTGCTCAAAAGAACTCCTTTAAAAGAGATTGACTCCCAACAAATGCGTTTTGTCAAACAACAGGGATACAGCGATCGGCAAATTGCTTTTGCGACTAAAACCACAGAAGACGAAGTGAGACAGTATCGCAAAGATTTGGGTATATTACCCGTTTATAAGCTGGTCGATACCTGTGCGGCTGAATTTGAGGCGTTTACCCCCTATTATTATTCCACCTACGAAGCCGGAGAATCTGAGGTTATACCCAGCGATCGCTCGAAAGTAGCTATCTTAGGAGGAGGGCCGAATCGGATCGGACAAGGGATAGAATTCGATTATTGTTGCTGTCACGCTTCCTTCGCACTCAGAGATGACGGTTTCGAGACGATCGTAATTAATTCCAATCCCGAAACAGTTTCGACAGACTACGACACCAGCGATCGCCTTTATTTCGAACCTTTAACTAAAGAAGACGTTCTCAATATCATCGAAACAGAAAATCCCGAAGGTATAATCGTTCAATTTGGCGGTCAAACTCCCTTAAAATTGGCCCTACCTCTACAAAAATATTTGCAGACACAAAAAGAACAAAAGATTCAAACTAAGATCTGGGGAACTTCTCCCGACAGTATCGATACGGCCGAAGATCGCGAAAGATTCGAGCAAATTTTACGAGAATTAGCAATCGAACAACCACCTAACGGTATTTCTCGCAGTTACGAAGAATCTTTAAATATTGCCAGTCGGATCGGTTATCCCGTAGTCGTTCGACCTTCTTACGTACTCGGCGGTAGGGCCATGGAAATAGTTTACAGCGATCGCGAATTGGAAAGATACATGAACGAAGCGGTCAAAGTCGAACCAGATCGTCCGATTTTGATCGATAAATTTCTCGAAAATGCGATCGAAGTTGATGTCGATGCTTTAGCAGATAAAGATAATAACGTTATTATCGGCGGCATCATGGAACATATCGAACAAGCTGGGATACATTCTGGCGACTCCGCTTGCTCCATTCCCCACACTTCCCTATCTCCAACGGCTTTAAATACCATTCGTCAGTGGACTGTAAAATTGGCTAATGCTTTAAAAGTACAAGGATTGATGAACATTCAATATGCCGTTCAAGGAGAACAGGTATATATTTTAGAAGCAAATCCCCGCGCTTCTCGAACAGTACCCTACGTTTCTAAAGCGATCGGCACTCCCTTAGCTAAAGTGGCTTCTCGAATTATGGCCGGTTCTACTTTACCCTCTCTGGGTATCACAAAGGAATCTATTCCCCGCCATATTGCCGTTAAAGAGGCCGTTTTACCCTTCGACAAGTTCCAGGGTAGCGATACCCTTTTAGGCCCGGAAATGAGGTCTACAGGTGAAGTTATGGGCATAGACGATGACTTTGGAAAAGCCTTCGCAAAAGCAGAATTAGCCGCAGGAGTAAAATTATCTCTATCGGGTAACGTATTCGTATCCTTAAGCGATCGCGACAAACAAGCAGCAGTACCCGTAGTTAAAGAATTGATCGATCTCGGTTTTAAAATTGTTGCTACTTCTGGCACTCGTCAAGCTTTAATCGAAAATGGCATCGCAAATGTCGATCTCGTTTTAAAATTACACGAAGGTCGTCCCCACGTAATCGATTGGATCAAAAACAATGACATCCAATTTATTATCAATACTCCCACCGGAGAAGAATCTCAAACTGATGCCCGATCGATTCGTCGTACCGCATTAGATTTTAAATTACCCATAATTACCACGATCGCCGGGGCTAAAGCAACAGCAGCAGCGATCCGATCTTTACAGTCTCAACCTCTAGAAGTAAAAGCCTTACAAGATTATCATTCTTAGGTTTTTTACAGTGCGATCGAGTTTTTGATGGGTCGATCGCATTCCTTTAATTAGAGCAAAAAAAAGAAAAACTTAAGAAAATTAAAATTTTTGTAACAACAAGATCGGATTGTATTAAGATTTGGTTGTTAAAGTTATCCCGATCGCACGCAAAAAAAATGGAATCTGGAATCGATAACCGATCGAATCAAGTTCAAGAGCAAACACAACTGAAAAATCTCAATACCTCTGCGATCGCATTTCTAGATAATCTATTTTGGGCTAGCGATCGATTTTTAGACCGTCTTCCAACTATTCTTAAAAAAGCCGATACATTTATCGAAGAATTACCCGCAAAAATATCAGATCTTCATCAAAAATATCCCAATCTCCCAGCTATTATCGGCTACGGAACTTTAAGCTTTATTACCGTTTATTTAAGCTTAGCGATCTTGTCTGCGATCGATCGTATCCCCGTATTAGGAACTATGTTTGAATGGGTAGGATTGGCTTATGGAATTTGGTTTGGAGTTCGTTATCTTTTGTTCGATCGCGATCGCAAAGAATTACAATTGAAACTCCAAGCTGTCACAGAAAATTATCGATAATAACATATTTAAATTAAACGTCAACAAAGATTTTTAGAATCATTTATAATTATTCACTTACTAGATCTTATTAACAAAATTGAATAAAAATAATAGGGATAGGTATTTGACCTATCTTTTTTTGTTGACTAGATGTTAATTATAGATTTCGATCGGGAATACTTTAATTAAGAGAATAAATATCGCTGTTTATTTTCGATAGAGCATTAATCAAAAATTATAAATATGGGTGAATTCAACGTAGTCGAAAACCAATTAGACTATCAATTTTTGCTGCTAGTTCATATTATATGTGCCGACGGTCAATTACATTCTGAAGAATTAAAAGATCTCGAACAATTAGCACAAAAATCCAAAATCGGACAGTCAACCAGAGATGAAATGAATAAAATTATCGGTTGTGACGATAACCATTTATCTCTCAAATATTTAGCCGATCGCATAGATCGATCGCAGCAAGACGAAACCATGCGTCAAATGATGGTAATAGGTTATGCTTCTGGTTCTTTTTGTTTATCTAAAGAAAAATTAATTAATCAAGTAGCAAAACAATGGGGTTGGTATTGGTCTTCAGATTATAAAAATAAGCTACTTGACGAAGCAA
>CAYWIH010000080.1:19440-23520 GCA_964458305.1 uncultured bacterium
TCAAAAAGAAAACCTATTAGACGAAGTTGAATATCAAGAAGCAATTTATCAATGTTCAAAAACTGCTGAAGAAGATTATAAATATGCAGAACTAGCTTTAAATAAAACCCGATCGACTTTATTTAATTTAGCAGATAATTTACAACAAGCAATCGCAGGAATAAAATATAGAAATAGCACTAAAGGTAAAGCTAACAGTGCTAAAGAAGTTGCCAAACAATTAGAAAGCAGCACAGAATCACTAGATACTGAAATTATAAAAGATATCGAGCAAGTTGAAGAATCGCTTGATGCGAAAAAACGAGCTACCAAATATTTTACTATTGCTTTTATGGGGAAAACCAAAGCAGGTAAAAGCACACTTCACGCTATTATTACTCAAGGTGGTTGGGGTGCTATTGGAGTAGGAAAACAGCGCACGACTCGAGAAAATAGAGAATATATATGGAAAAATATTCGTATTGTTGATACTCCTGGTATTGGCGCACCTGGAGGTAAAACAGATGAGGAAATTGCTGAGAGTATTATCGAAGAATCTGATGTTATTTGTTATGTCGTTACTAACGATAGCATTCCAGAAAAAGATTTTCAATTTTTGAAATTATTAAAAGAGAAAACAAAACCCCTAATTGTTCTGCTGAATATCAAGTATAATTTGCGAGATTCTCGAAGATTGGAGCATTTTTTAAAACAGCCAAATAAGTTATTTGCTAAAGAAGGTAAAAGTGGGATTAAAGGACATATCGATCGCATTCGTCGCTACGCTAAAGAATATTATGCTAACGATTATTTTCCGATCGTTCCGGTAATGCTTTTAGCCGCACAAATTTCTAGCGAACCAGAAAATGAAAATAACAAAGATAAGCTATATAAAGCTAGCAAAATTCAAGATTTTCTCGATTCAATTCGTGAGTCAATAATTAAACACGGATCTATTAGGCGATCGCAAACTTTTCTTGGTTCTACAGTTGGCAATATTCAAGAGTTTGATAACTGGATAACCAAACAACTAGCAGCTTATCAAAACTTGTCGAATACTTTGAAAAATAAACGTAAAAAAGTAAACAGAGAAATAGAAGAAGCTAAAGAAGATAGTTTCGAATATTTAGAGCGAGAAATAGAGGATATTTTTCGAGATGCTTTTAATAGTATTCAACCTTTTGCTGAATACTATTGGGATGAAGATGAAGAAGAATTAAATGATGCTTGGAACGATGAACTTTATAGGATTAAATTTGAATCTCGTTTAGAAAATGCTTTCAAAAATGCAGGAGTCAAATTCGATGAACAAGTACAAGAAATACTCGAAGAAATAGGAAAAGAATTACAGCTAATTTCTCAATTAAGAGGTGGTAGTTTCAGCCTTGAAGAACAAGATAAAACAAGTTTCAGAAATTTCATGCGAATAGGTGGAAGTGTATTAGCTTTAACAGGTATAGCTATAACTTTTGTTCTTCCACCTTTAGGACTAGTTATGGGAATAGTTGGTGGTTTGATGAGTTTCTTTGGTGGCTTATTTGAGGATAGAAATGCCAAGCGTCGCAAAGCAGTAAAAAAAATTTCTAAGTCATTATCGAAGCAATTGAAAAAACAAAAAGAAAAGATACTAAAGCAAGCCAATACAGATTTCAATAAATACTGTTCTGATTTTGCAAATAATATCCAAAATTATTTCGATGAACTAATTGAAGGATTAGATGCAATTTCGACACAATTAAAAACAGCAAAAAGCCAATTAGATGACACAATTAAGTATCTTAACTGCGGTTTTGCCAAAAGAATTGTTGAGTTTGCTTGTGAAAAACACGAACCTTTAACTGTGAAAAATGTCAGAGAAACTATTGCTAAAGTCGAAAGAAAGTTCGGAAACCACATGACAATTAATATTAAGTCCGAACTGGATTTGAAAATATCTGAGGCGGAAATTTCGCAAATTTTGCAAGAAGATATTTCCATTCAAACCAAAAACTCTGACAGCTTTAAAAATGCTGCATAACTAACTTACACAATCTATACAAAGGTTAAAAAAAATGAATCAAAATAAATCCAATTTCGATGCTGCTGTAATCGCCGATCGCTTTGAAAATGCTTGTAATTCTTTTAATAAATTAATTGCCAGCAAAAACCAGGAACAATTAACAGCTATTCAGCAAAAAATGGAAGCTGAATTAAAAACATATCGCGAAGATGGCATCTTAAGGGTAGCTTTTATCGGACAATATAGCGCGGGTAAATCGACAATCATTTCTGCACTAACTGGAAGAAGAGATATTAAAATTGATGCCGATATTGCGACCGATCGCACTAGTAATTACGATTGGAATAATATCAAAATTATCGATACTCCGGGAATTTTTACCGATCGAAAAGACCATGATGAAATTACTTATGAAGCAATAAATAAAGCCGATCTGCTCGTTTTTTGCTTGACTTATATGTTATTTGATTCTCTCACAGTCGAGAATTTTAAAAAGCTAGCCTATGAAAAAGGTTATCGCTGGAAAATGATGTTAGTCATTAATAAAATGTCCGACGAAGCTGGAGAAGAAGCTGAAAAAATAGCTAATTATCGCGAGAGTTTAACTGAAGCATTAAAACCCTATTCTCTTGATGAATTTCCTGTTAGTTTTATCGATGCAAAAGATTATTGCGATGGAGTTGATGAAGATGATGATTTTCTTTTAGAAATTAGTCGCTTCGATACTTTTAACGATGAATTAAATAACTTTGTTAAACGTCGCGGAAGTTTAGCCCGTTTTGATACTCCAGTCAGAATAGCATTAAGTTGTGTAGAAGAAGCGCAAATTCATTTTATTCGTAATTCTCAAGAAGATGCGGCCTATTTTGAAATTCTCAATCAATTCTCTCGCAAATTAAAAAATCAGCGCGATCGTCTCGAAACTAAAATCAATACTGTTGCTGTAAAAATGTCTTCAGCAATTAGTCGAGAAGGATTAAACTTAGCTAATGCTGTAGGAAGTGAAGACTTCGAGGAAACAAATAAAGAAATAGAAAATAACGTTCGCCAACATTACGAAAAAGCAGGAAAAGATCTGCAAAATATCTTCGTTAAATCAGTAGAAAATATTCAATCTGACATTGAAGAAGTGCTAAAAGGCGATCTAGTACAAAACTTTATTTCTTGTCTAGAAAACAAACAAAATCTATCAGCAAAAAATGTCGAATTAAAAGATTTAGAGCGTTTAAAAACACAAGTCAAAAATATTGAAAATATTGGTAAAACAATAACTAACACTATCCGAAAATTAGCCGAAACTGGAACAAAACAAGCCGCAGCACAAGGTTTTTATAGTGCTACAGAGGTAGCCGGAAGCAATTTACATAATATTGTTTATGGTGTCGGTAAATTTTTCGGTCATAATTTTCAACCTTGGGGAGCAGTTGGTATTGCTAAAAGTATCGGCAATTTTGCTTTAATATTAGGCCCAGTTTTAACAGCTTGGACATTATATAATCAGGTTCAAACAATGAAAGAAGAAGCAAAAATGGAACAAAAAATGGCTGATGCGCGAAAAGAAATTACTAGCAAATTTCAAGCAGTAGCTAAAGAATTAGAAACTCAAATCCATCAAAACAGACGAGAATTTGAAACACAAATATATGGAAAAATAGAAAAGCAAATTTCAGAAAATCGCCGACAGCAAGAAAATGCGATCGCAGCTAAAGATATTTCCATGCAAGAAATAGCTACAATTCGTCAAGAATTTGAATCGATCCTCTCCTTAATCTCCCCGCAGAATTAGCCAAATAATTAAATAAATAAAAACAATTAAGATAGGTTTTCAGCCTATCTTTTTTTATCTCGATTTAAAAATATTTTATTACTTAATTAACCTGCTCGATAAGCAGTGGGTGTCAATCCTGTATGCTGTCGAAATTGTTTGGTTAAATGACTGTGACTGTTGAAACCGCACATAAATTGCAACAAGATTTTGACAGTCGCGCAAGATTGAAACAGCTTGAAATTTTTAATTTCTATATTCTGTAATTGTAAATAGTGCTTTGATAAAACTTAACAAATACAGAATTGCCATGATTTCACAATTAATGAGATCGCAG
>CAYWIH010000081.1:0-23475 GCA_964458305.1 uncultured bacterium
TTGTATTGTAGCAAACAATTCCTCTAAAATCAAATTAAAATTATGATTTCAGTACTCTTGTTTATTTTAGATGGTGGAGGGAAGTGGTACGATAAAGGGGTTTTTGTCGGCAAAAGAGCGATGTTATCGGTAACTATTGGCGGCCCGGAAACTATGTATAGCGAAACTGGTTTAAATGGAGATATAAATACGATTTTATATCCTATCGATCGCGGTATTTTACGTTTTGTTGGCTTTGATGTAGTTCCACCTTTTATCGTTTGGTCGCCAGCTAGAATTAGCCAAGAACGCCGCAAACAGTATTTAGAAGAATACAAACAACGCCTGCTAAAATTACCATTATTCGAGCCAATTCCCTATCCCAATCTCGATCGCTTTGATGAGAATTTTCAGTTAAAACAATAAACAAAAAACAGCAGTAATTCGATTGTAAATCCTGCTGTTTTTTTACGGTTAATAACTATAAATTACGATCGGTTACAGCACCCAAACTGCTAGAAGAAACCAACTTAGCATACTTACCTAAAACACCTCTGGTATATCGAGGTTGGGCTGGCTGCCATTTCGAGCGGCGATCGCTTAATTCTGCTTCGGAAATATTTAACTGCAATAAAAGTTTTTCCGCATCGATCGTAATACTATCTCCCTCTTCTACCAAAGCAATATTACCGCCAACTGCTGCTTCTGGGGCGACGTGGCCGACTACTAAACCGTAAGTACCGCCAGAAAATCTCCCATCGGTAATTAAACCGACAGAGTCCCCCAAACCAGCCCCAATAATAGCCGATGTCGGGGCCAACATCTCCCGCATCCCCGGGCCTCCTTTCGGCCCTTCATAGCGGACTATAACCACATCTCCGGCTTTAATTTTACCTGCAAGGATCGCATCCAAACATTCTTCTTCCGATTCAAATACTCTAGCAGGGCCGGTAATTACTTTATTTTTAACGCCGCTAATCTTGGCTACAGCCCCTTCGGTGGCTAAATTGCCTTTTAAGATGGCCAGGTGTCCTTGGGAGTACACAGGGCTTTTTATGGGGCGAATCACGTCCTGATTTTCCGGGGGTGTATCTGGTACGTTTTCTAAAACTTCGGCGATCGTCTGACCGCTAATAGTTAAAGCATCTTCGTGCAACAAACCATTTGCTAAGAGCATTTTCATAACTTGGGGAATGCCGCCGGCTTGATGCAAATTAGTGGTAACGTATTTACCAGATGGTTTTAAATCGCACAATACTGGCACTGTTTGACGGATATTTTCAAAATCGTCTATAGTAAGTTTTACGCCGATGGTGTTAGCGATCGCCAGTAAATGTAAAACAGCATTAGTCGATCCGCCAACTGCCATAATTACAGAAATAGCATTTTCAAAAGCTTTACGGGTTAAAATTTGAGTTGGTAAAATTTGCTTTTTAATCGCTTCTACTAAAACGTAGGCAGATTTTTCAGTACTTTCGGCTTTTTCTGCGTCTTCTGCTGCCATAGTAGAAGAATATGGTAAACTCAATCCCATCGCTTCGATCGCCGATGACATGGTATTGGCGGTAAACATTCCTCCACAAGAACCAGCCCCGGGACAAGCATTGCGTTCGATACCGAGCAATTCTTCTTTATCCATATTACCCGCACTGTACTGGCCTACTGCTTCAAAAGCACTGACTACGGTTAAGTCTTGACCTTTATATTTTCCTGGTTTGATCGTACCGCCATAAACAAAAATAGCAGGGATATTGAGCCGACACATAGCTATTATTGCCCCGGGCATATTTTTATCGCAACCGCCGATCGCCAAGACTCCATCCATACTTTGACCGTTACAGACTGTTTCGATACTGTCGGCAATTACTTCCCGAGATACTAAGGAATATTTCATTCCTTCAGTACCCATAGATATGCCATCGCTGATCGTAATCGTACCGAACATTTGCGGCATCGATCCGGCTTCTTTTAAAGCTTTTTCGGCACGTAGGGCCAGATCGTTAATTCCGACGTTACAGGGGGTGATAGTGCTGTAACCGTTAGCCAAACCAACGATCGGCTTATTAAAATCATTATCGCCAAAACCTACCGCTCTGAGCATGGCCCGGTTTGGAGTTCTGCGATCGCCTGCTGTCACTACTTGGCTTCTTCTATTATCGTTCATTCTTATTGTGTTCTCGTCGTGGTATGTTTATTTTCCACTTCGATCGCGCCACCTCTAGTAATATTCTTATAAAGGTTTAATAATAATGCTGTTTGAATAATTTAAAAAAGTAATCTATTGACAAACTTAAAATAATAAATCGTTTCTTTTTCCTGCTTTATTGCTCCTCTCGAAATCATAAATCTGAAGCTCAGTTGTTGGCAAGTTTGTTAACCAATAATTTTATGTTTTAATATTATTTTTTGATTTCTGATTTTAGATCGAAGTGCAATTTTTTTGCTTTTTTTGCTAATTTGTTCTACTCGAAGCTTAAAATTATATCTTAAGACAGGTTTTTAGCTCCTTAGCTTAAGATATAATTCACTTTGTACTTGCTAATTAGATTCAAAATTTTCACAATCTACCAACTGGAGTTAAATAATGGTTAATATATATAAATATCTAGCTAATTAGCCCCTCGGATTACTTCTTAAAGAGTTAACATAATCGTAAAATAATATTTTTTTTTATCTTTTAGGAGAGAAAAACAATGCCATCGATCGTGTCATTTTTAATTACAGCTATAGTAACTGGTGTTAGTTTGGTAATTATTTCTAAACTTCCTTTAGGCGTGGAAGTAGATAACTTTGGTAAGGCAGTTTGGGCTGGAATAATTTTCGGAATTCTTAACGGACTTGTGAAACCAGTTATCACTGTTTTAAGTATCCCCTTCATAGTACTAACTTTAGGCTTATTCTTGTTAGTTCTCAATGCTTTTATCTTTGGCTTGGCAGCTTGGTTAGTAGAAGGTTTTAGATTAAAATGGGGATTAATGAGTGCGTTTTTAGGATCTTTTGCCTTAACTATTGTCAATTCAGTTCTCAATGCAATTTTAGATAAAGTATTTCCAGCTTTAGGCTAAAAATTCCTTAATTTTTTTATTTTATTTTAATTTCGATATGCCCTCGGTACAAGCTCAGAAAATCGAGGGCAAATTTCTTTTTTATTTTACTAAGCAAACCCTTTAAATTCCAGCCATAGTAATAAATCCGGGGATTTTTTTCATGCGATCGATCCAATCTAAAATATAGGGATATTTATCCAAGCAAATTTTACCATCTCTGGCCAAAGCTACATAGGGAAAAACTGCAATATCTGCTATAGTGGGATGTCCTAATTCTAACCAAGATCGATCGCTTAAATGTGCTTCAATTCGATCGAGTATGAAGAGAGATTTGTTAGTGGCTACTTCAATATTTACACTTGTCGCTCCGAATAAATGATACAATCTGGCCGATTCGGGCCCCTGTCTGATTTCCCCAGCAGTTACCGACAGCCAGCGTACTATTTTAGATAATGATTCTGCATCTTTTGGCAACCACCGATCGCTTTGGTATTTACTTGCTAAATAAACTAATATTGCCTGTGCGTCTGGAATTATCTTGTCTTTATCTGCTAATACAGGAACTTGTCCGAACGGGTTTAATTTTAAATACTCGGGCGAGCGATGTTCTCCTTTCATCAAGTCTACTTGGATATATTTATATTCAATTGCTAATAATTCCAGTAATAATCTTACTTTGTAGCTGTTGCCAGATAATTCGTGTCCGTATAATTCGAGCATTTTCTTTACCGAACCCTTGTTTGGTTAACTGTATTGTCCCCGAAAGTCGTTAAAGTAAATCACCGTCATATTTTATGACGGTGATTCAAATAGAGCAATACAGCCAAATTAAACGGGACGTTCTTCGATTACCTTATCGATAATGCCGTATTCTTTAGCTTCTTCAGCAGACATAAAAAAGTCGCGATCGGTATCTCTTTCGATTTTTTCGAGGGGCTGGCTGGTATGATGAGCCATAATGCGATTGAGTTGGTCTCTGATCCGCAAAATTTCTTTAGCTTCAATTTCGATATCGCTAGCTTGTCTGCGACCTTGAACCCCACCTAAAGGTTGGTGAATCATGATGCGAGAATGGGGTAAAGCGAGGCGTTTGCCCTTAGTTCCGGCCGCCAATAAGAAAGCACCCATCGAAGCCGCCAAACCGACGCAAATGGTGACTACGTCCGATTTTATATGTTGCATGGTATCGTAAATAGCCATGCCTGCGGTAACCGATCCGCCAGGAGAGTTGATATAAAGATAGATTGGTTTGCCCGGATCTTCGGAGTCTAAATAGAGCATGACTGCAACTATTTGGTTAGCCAGACCGTCATTAATTCCTCTACCGAGAAAAATAATTCTTTCGCGATAGAGACGGTTATAAATATCGATCCAGTCGCTATAAGGCTGACCGGGCATTTGATACGGTACTTTGGGAACGCCAATAGGCATAATTGAATTTCCTCAATAATATTTGTGGTTATTTCTTAGCTAAGAGCGGCTTTAGCCGGAAGTTCTTGAGTGCTTTCTAAGACTTTATCGATAATGCCGTATTCTTTGGCTTCATCTGGAGTCATGTACAACATTCGATCGGTGTCTTTTTCGATTGTTTCGTAAGATTTTCCGGTATTTTGAGCCAGAATATCCAACATCATCCGCTTGTTTTCTAATACTTCTTTAGCACGGATTTGAATATCTGTAGCTTGCCCTCTAGCTCCTTGACGAGCTTGATGTAAAACTATGGTAGCGTGGGGTAAACTAGCGCGACAGCCTTTCGTACCGGCCGAAAGGATCATTGCTGCAGTTCCCATTGCTTGGCCGATGCAAATAGTATGGACTGGGGGCTTAATGTAGCTGATGGTATCGCAAATTGCAAAAGCTTCTGTTTCAAAGCCGATCGCGTCTCCTCCGTACCAAGATGTTCCGGTGGAATTGATATACATTTTGATTGGTTTATCGGGATCGTCGAATTGCAAAAAGAGTAATTGAGCGATAATTAATTCTGTAACGTCGATGCCGATTTGATCTTTATACTCGTCTTGGGAAACTAAAGGTAGTCCTAAATAAACGATCCGCTCTTTCAACAGTAAAGAAGGTAAATCTGGCGGAGGTGTTCTGTAATATGCGTCTCCTCGGTAAGGAGCTTGGACTGCTCTTATTGGTGCGTTCATTTCGTTGTTGTTTCTTAGTTGGTGTTAGCTATTGGCTTATTTTCTAGTTTAGTTTGGCTCAGATATCGATCTTTACACTATTTCGATCGCATCTGCACGAGAAAACAAGAGTATTATCTGTAATTGTATTGGCCGGTCTCTTTTATTGTTGTTGTTTTTCACTCCATTCTTGTAAGACTGCAAATGCTTCTGGTTGCATTATTTGTTCTGTAGGGATTTTACGCTTGTTTTTTGATAATTGTAGTTCTTCGTAGAGTTGTTTATCTTTGAATCCTATTGTTGCGGTATCTGCTTGAGAATTACCATAATATATTTTATGAGTTAGGTTCAAAACCCGCCTCCCATTCTGGTTCGAGTGCCAGTTTTACAAGAGGTAGCACTGTCAAGTCGATACCAAATCCTCAAACTCCCCGGAAGTTAAAGTGCGAACTCAACCTTAATTGGTTACTTCAGCTATGCTCCCCATCCCTCGATTAAGATTGTCGGGGAAACGAATCGCACTTGATATCTCGATCGTGAAACGTATTGCAACACAAACAACTCCACTCTCTAACTTTTAACTCTTTTTTCCCACCAGATGCGCCACAGCAAGAACATTTTTGAGATGTGGCTTCCCATCTATCGATTACAACTAAATCTCGAGAGTATTTATCGCATTTAGCAGCAAGTATTGTTTTAAATTTAGCCCATCGAGCATCTAAAATAATTATTCCAAGCTGTTTGCAAGTCTCTAAAAGATTGCTGTAAAACAATATTAAATACTTCCGATAACCAAGATCTAGTTTCATTTTTCTTGTTTCTATCTTATTTTATTCGTGCTTAAATCGGCTCTATCTCGAGTTATATTTTGAGATTTTTTTTAGTAGGAAAAAGCTTAACTTTTTTTATTTCGATCGAGCGAATTCATTTTATTTTTGGCTAATAAAAGCGATCGAAATATCCAACTATTATTTTTAAAATTTACCTCACTCCCAATAAAGGTTAAACCATTCGAGAATAGCAAAATGCTTTAATTTCAAGGTTTATTGTTCTGAGAAGCGAAACTCTGCTATACTATTTAATCCCTAATATATTGGTTTTAATATCTAAATTTAATCGGTTCTCAACTATTTGTTTACCATCAGATAACCTATTTTAATTTTATTTGGCTCAAAAAAATTTTATGTTATCTTAAGAAAGTTAAGAGGACTTACAAATACTCTCGTCAAGTGTAATAAAATACTTGTCAAACAATAAAACTATGTTGAAAAAACTTACATCAATAGTTGCGATCGCGACTGTCTTTACTACCCTAGGATTAGTAGAATCTGTTAAAGCTGAAACACTATCGTCAGAATTAACAGAACAACAAGCGATCGAAGAGATTGAAAAAGCCTTAATCATCGCACAAAGCGGCAACCAAACAATTACAGAAATTGCCGTCAGCAATCCCGATTCTTTTAGAATTTTGACGATACTTGTCAAAGCTGCCGGACTCGCAGATACTTTAAACAGTTCCGGGCCTTTTACAGTTTTTGCCCCTACAGATCTAGCTTTTGCCAGATTGCCAAGAGGTACGCTGAGAACCTTATTAAAAGAAGAAAATAAGGATACTCTAGTTAAAATTCTTACCTATCATGTCTTAGCAGGTGAAGTAACTTCTAAAGATGTTCGCTCGGGAGAGGTGAGAACTGTTGAAGGTAGTCCCATTGAGGTTGAAGTTAAACGGGGCGGCAGAAAAGTAAAAATTAATAATGCTATGGTAATTAAAGCCGATGTTATGGCAAGTAACGGCGTTATTCACGTAATCGATAAAGTTCTCATTCCCCCAGAAGAGTAAAAGTTTCACTCTTTTTTTTTATAGTTACAAATTTAGGGCAGCAAAATACATTTTGTTGCCTTTTATATTACACTGCTTAATAAGATAGTAATATTAAAACAATCAAGGCGATCGATACTAACTAATCTGCTACTCCTTTTGTTATCAAAATCTCTTTGCGATCGAGCTAATGGTTCGTTTCTCTTTACTCAATATATCTGCTTAGCTTTATTTTGCTTTTCTAGGGCTGTTAAGCAATCGACTATTTATTAAAGAAATAGATCTTTTTTAAAGTCGAATTCGTTTGCTTTTGTTTCGTAAAGACTATTAAAAGTTGATGACAATCTTTACGATCGAGAAGCGATCGCGCTATGCCAAGATTTTGACTTCTGAATAAGTTTCGATCCACAGAACTGCCCCGCAAGGTAGGGGTCGATCGGGTCTGTAAACTACGATCGCTTCGCCTGGGATTCTAACTTCTTTTGCATAAGTATTGCTTTTGCGTTTTTTGATACTGATTACTTCCTTTTGCAAATTGTGTCTGCGATTGTAGTCGATCGTGTTTCGATTGACGTGAAGGATCGTTTTTGCTTTACGGCGACGACGAGCAAGCCATCTTGGTTTTGGCCCTCTTTTTCCTTCGATGATAGTAGGCTTGCCTTTTTCTAAGGGAATGCGCCAAAATTTCCCATCTTTTTTCGCGCCTTCAATTCTGTTTTCAGCCAAAAGCTGTCTGACTCTAACGATTGATACTCCAAGGATACTTGCTACTTCTTTTGTACCTACGTATGTCATTTTTGTGAAAACCCTATCGAAAAAACTCTATCGATATAGTAACTATAATTTTAACTATTGCGATCGACAAAGGGAAACTCAAACTAGCTCGATGCTCATTCCGATAAAATATTTTTCAAAGCAGGAATTAAACGATCGCAGAGAGTAAAAGCATCGACACCCAATTCAGTACGTTCTTTGGCAGCTAAAATACCAGCACTAGCGTGCCACCAAGCTGCTGCTGCGACAGTGTTTGCTGTCGGTATGTTGTTGTTAAGATTTTGAGCGATTAAGCCCCCTATTAAGCCCGTAAGCACATCTCCACTACCACCCCGTGCTAGAGCCGGAGTACTTTCTCCTAAGAGCCACACAGAGCCTTCTGGATCGGCGATCGCAGTCCTGGCCCCTTTCAATAAAACGATCGCGCCGCTTTCTTTTGCTGCCAGTTTTGCCGAGCCAATTCGATCGCCGATATAATTTTCTAAATTGGGAAACAGGCGTTTAAATTCGCCAAGATGGGGAGTAAGAACTGTAGGATATGCTCGAGGCGATAAAAGATCTCTAGTTCCTAATTCGGCGAGAATATTTAAAGCATCGGCATCTAAAACTATCGGACATTCTGCTTGTAAAACTTTTTCTACTACCGATCTAACTTCAGTAGTCAAACCGGGCCCGATCGCGACAACATCGTATTTACTAAAATCACCGGCCAGGGGAGGTAAACCGGCGATCGCTCCGCTTCTATTTTCTGGACATTCGATAATTAAAGCTTCTGGTAAATGAGTTACTAATAGTGGTTTGAGAGATTCGGGAACTGCGATCGACAGCATTCCAACTCCACTATATCTGGCCCCCAGTCCGGTTAAAATCGTTCCTCCAGCATAGCGACGCGATCCGCAAACGATTAGTAAATGTCCTTGTTGGTATTTGTGGGTAAGTTTGGGACGAGGTAAGGGTAAGTATTTTTTAACCAGATCGGGGGTTATTTTTCGAACTGAAGGCGGTTGAGAGGCGATCGACCAGACATCGGTTGGTGGAATACCGATATCGATCCTTTCTGCTTTGCCAATATATTCTAATGCCGCATCTTGAAAGAAGGCTAGTTTCCACAAACCCAAGCATAAAGTATGGGTAGCTTTAACGGCCGTACCTAAAACTACTCCGGTGTCTGTATTTATTCCCGAAGGAAGATCTATACTTACTGTCGGTTTGTGCCAAAGATTGAGCTTATCTATTGCTGCGGCTAGTTTCCCAGCAAGCGATCGGGTTTGACCGAGACCGAACAATCCATCAATAATAAAATCGCATTTTTCTAGAGGGTCGATTTCTTGGTAAAAAGGTATTCCTAGGCTTTTAGCATATCGAGCGTGTCGATCGGTTAATTCTTTTACTTTCTCTGTGGGAAAATAGATCGAGACTCGATATCCTGCTAAATGTAATTCGCGGGCTATTACTAAAGCATCTCCGCCATTATGACCGGGCCCGACGATAATTCCTACGCTGGGGAAACGATCTTGGGAATATAGTTGTTGGATGCGAGTCGCACTTAAATATGCTGCTTTTTCCATTAAAGCGGCTACTGGCATTTGTGCGGCAAATACTCGCCCTTCAATGCGGGCCATTTGTTCGGCGTTGACAACTGCTGATTCTAATTGTTTTCTTTGCTGTTTCATTTTAGCGATCGACTGTTACGATCCGCGCCCAAAATCCTTGACTTGTCAATTGTAAGATTAAATCTTCGGCGTTTTTTGGATCTTGAAAAATTCCTGCTTGAATTACGCCACTTTTACGAAAAGCACTGGGAACGATTCTTTTTACTCGAGTTAATACTCGTTGACTCTGGCCGTACACTTCTACTCTATAACTAACTGCCGCAGATCCATCAAAATTATATTCTCGTTTTGAGTTGCGATCGAGTTTGCCATCTATGGTTATCGGGATCGATCTGGTAACTTCAAGTTGGCGATCGATCGGTGGTGGTGGGGGTAATTCTCGCTCGATCGCTGGCAGATTCTGGGCTAAACTATGCTGGGATGGCAGAATAAATAAAAAAAATGCGATCGAACTGAGATATTTACTAGAATTGTGAAACAATTGGCGGGGATTATAATTGAATTTTTGTAGTTTAGTTGTCATATTATTTACTGCCAATCTACTATAGAAAAACATCTTAGAATATTAGATTCAACCGTTATCAAACAAGTTCCATGAATAAAATCGTAGTGGGCTTATCGGGTGGCGTTGATAGTTCTGTTGCTGCCGCTACTTTAGATCGTCAAGGATACTCCGTCATTGGTATTACTTTATGGCTAATGAAGGGTAAAGGTCAATGCTGTTCTGAAGGAATGGTGGACGCAGCAGCTATTTGCGAACAACTGAATATTCCCCATCATATCGTGGACAGCCGCGATCTTTTTCAAACCAATATAGTAGATTATTTAGTATCGGGTTATTCGGCAGGAATTACGCCTTTACCTTGTTCCCAGTGTAATAAAGCGGTCAAGTTCGGGCCGATGTTAAATTATGCGAAAAAAACTTTAGGGGTCGATCGGATCGCTACGGGCCATTACGCGCGAATTAATTACGATAAAGCTAGCGATCGCTATCAGTTATTAAAAGCGATCGATCTAAATAAAGATCAATCTTATTTTTTGTACGATCTCAGCCAAGATATTTTAGCTGCGTCGATCTTTCCTTTGGGAAATTGCACGAAAGAAGAAACTAGAAAAGTGGCCGCAGAATTTGGTTTGCTGACGGCTAAAAAACCAGAAAGTCAAGATTTATGTTTGATCGAGTCCCACGGTTCGATGAAAGGATTTTTAGACAAATATATCGATCGATCTTCTGGGGAAATTGTCGATTTAGAGGGTAAAGTTTTAGGCTACCATCAAGGCATCCATCACTATACCATCGGTCAAAGAAAAGGATTGGGTATTGCTGCGTCCGAACCTTTATATGTGGTTAAATTAGATCCGGTGATGAATCGGGTAATTGTGGGCGATCGCACTTCTGGAGGTCGTTCTGATTGTACCATAACCCGCACTAATTGGGTCTCCATTCCCGAACCTACCGGCCCGATTCGTACTTCTGTAAAAGTGCGC
The DNA here is from genome assembly GCA_964458305.1 of uncultured bacterium. Taxonomy (GTDB): domain Bacteria; phylum Cyanobacteriota; class Cyanobacteriia; order Cyanobacteriales; family JASJDA01; genus JASJDA01. The sequence continues at coordinate 10,850 of CAYWIH010000081.1, forward strand.
TATCGATCGAAAACTGTTGCGGTTAATGTTATTCCTCTGGGAAATTATCGCTTTAAATTAGTTTTTGACGAACCTCAATTTGGGGTTACTCCAGGCCAAGCGGCGGTTTTTTACGATGAGGATCTTTTATTGGGTGGAGGTATCATCGAAAGGGAAGAATAATTATTGCAATACTGGGGATGAGAATCCCCTTGTAATCTATTTTTTGCCTTCTTCAAGCCATTACAAAAACTGCTTCGCCGATCCAATATCCTTTCAAGCGATCGAATTGGATTTGATTAATTCCAGAAAGAGGATCGGCAATAATTAAAACTCTTTTTTGAGGATCGATCGATAATAGTGCAACTGCGTGACCGATTTGTTTTCCGGGCGGCCCGATTCTAACATGAAGTATGGCAGGTCGATCGATTTTAATTAAATCTTGGACGCTCAAACTATGTTTGTATTTTGGTTTTAAACCGAGCTTTTCCATCGCTTTTATTTCGGCTAAAACGGTAGTGCCAAATCTATTAGTCATAGTTAGTTTGGCTACTTCTTTTTCGGTTATATTGGCATATTTTTTTGTAAATCGACGAGCTAAAGTAGCAATACTAGCAGGAGCGCAAGTATAAAAAGTAGTTTGTCTGACTGCTCCATCACTAGTTATTATCGATTCTTCTAGAGAATTAGCAATCGGAAGGGAATAATTAAAAAAGATTGTCAAAGGTATAGTTAAAATTACTACGGCAAAGAATAACTGTAACTTTCTTTTTTGAGAACTTTTACCGGACAATTCTAGAAAGATTAGTAACCCTAAAACTAAACAACCCGAAGGAACGACTAATTGATAGGGAATCGAGCCGAGATAGAGTATGAAAATAGTCGGAATAAAAAAGAAAACTCGATAGACTAAATTAAACATCGACAAAAAATAAATCGACAAGATAATACTGGCGATCGCAATTAATCCAAAGATAATCTTGCCCTGATGTTTTTCGAGATTAGCATCTATTGTTATCCCTTTTGCTGCTAATTTTTTACCAATAAAGCCACCAATGAAAAAAGAAATCACACAAGTCAAAATATTAACTAACATCCCTCGATCCTTTGCAATTTAATTATTTACAAATATTATTCCCAAAATTTTTAATATTACATCAGATCGCAGCGATCGAACAAAAATACTCGAACCCTAAAAGTAAATTTATAAAAATAATCTAACAAGTTAAGAAAAGAGAATAATTTCTAGAGATAATGAAAAGAACGATCGAGTGAATTAGTATTTTATTAAGTTTCAGGTTTCTTGGTAATTCTTCAAACTATTAGATTTTTATATTAATTTTGCTCTTATCGATCGCTCGAAGAATTGGATATAATTGAAAAAAGCTCGATCGGATATTTAATAAAGGATAAAAATCAATGATCTCTATCAGACAAGGTGATGTAATTATTGCTCCAGCTCAAGAAATTAAAGGAGAAAAATTACCCCATTTAACTTTAGCAGAAGGAGAAGTAACCGGACATTCTCATCGCATTAGCGAAGGAGTTGCAGAATTATATGAAAAAGACGGAACTTTATATTTAAAAGTGATTTCCGATACTGCAACTTTAATTCACGAAGAACACGCACAAATTAGTATCCCTAAAGGTGATTGGTTAGTGAGAATTCAGCGCGAATATCAACCGGAAGGATGGCGTTATGTTGCCGATTAATTAGTGATTTTTTATTTAAAATAAAAGGCTTCGATAAATGCGATCGGAGTCTTTAAAACTAATAATCCCTTACTTGAGATACCGATTGATAGCCAATTTTTTGATAAACATAATTAGAAGTTGGATTAGTTATATTGGCGAATAAAAAACAGTATTTATAGCCTCGATCTAGTAACATTTGACTCAGAGAAGCGACACAAGCGGTTGCATATCCTTTACTGCGATATTCTGGGGGTGTATATACTGCATTAATTCTAATTCCGTTATAAGTCGGATCGCTACATCCAGCCATAGATACCGGAACATTATTATTTTCCCAGATATAAAGACTTCTTTTTTCTGAAATAAAGAAACTATCTGTGACCTGTTTTGGATCTTTTACAATTGGATCTGGCAATGTTTCATAAAAACCTCGAAACCAATCAATTTTAAAGCTGCGATCGCTTGGGTTAGCTTTTCTAATTTTTCCGTGAACTTTAGGGATTGGTTTTACAGATCTCAGTTGATAAATATACTCGGATTTACCTTTTTTATAGGGCTTTCCTGTTAAATTTTGCCATTCTTTAGCAAATATTTCTGCTTCCGGTTCAGATGCTATTATACCCGGTATTTCTTGCTTTAAATTTAAATAAATATCTAAGTTCGATCGCTTTTACTGTTTCGTAATTAAGTACGCGAGATAAAATTAGTTTATGTTTATATGGAGGAGTTCTCAAAGCAACAGCTAAAATTTTATTATTGTCTTCTACTGCTGCTAAATAAGGTAAATTAGTAAGGCGATCGGAGTTAGAAAAGAGTCTATTAGTAATACCAAGAATTAGATTATGACTTGCTTCATTTTCTAGCAAATAATCTTTAACTCGATCGTAGTATTCTAATGGGCGATCGAAATGTACAATTTTCATGGTTTAAAATTTACTAATCCTATGTGGCGAAATAATTTTAAATTTAGATCGGGGATTTGTTCGGATAATTTTGATTAATGCTCGATCGTATTTTTATTTTACTAATTTTCTCAATTAAGCTTTTTAAGATTTTTTTATTCGTAAAAGAGTTTAAAATCCAGCGATCCAAGTTTGTGTTTAGGTCGAAATGAACATTAATCGTACCAGTAAAATACGGCATCGAAAATAGTGTAAGGAGGTTTAGTCAAAATAGTCGGAATATTAGCTTTAAATGATAGCTTTTCTCGAGCTAAATTAGCCGGAATAAAAGTGTAGCCAGCGTTAGTAATTTTTGTACTTATCTCGTCTCTTTCCACATCCCAAGAAGGATCGGGAAGTAAGTATAGATTTTCAGACTTTAACCTTCCCCAAGATCGACCAGTACCTTGAGGATTAATTAACAACCGATCCTCATTGAATGCTACTAAAGGTGTAAGTCTGCTAATATAAAGTCTAATACCTGAAATTTCATCAAAACCATGGGGAAGTTTTCGCGTACCTGTTCCATTTCTTCTAAATGCGAAAAGATCTGTAAAAGATGAGTATCCTCCTCCCCAACAGAAATCGTATGCTTTAATACCCCTAGCTTCAACTTGAACGATCGAAGAGTCGTTCAATGTCGCTACTAATTTCCTTAGATAATCTTCTATCTCTTCTTGGCTACCGCTAGCGTAAGGTTCAAAATCACCGAAAGATTTACCTTTGATTAATCGTCGCAAATCCTCTTCTTTCAATAGCTTTTTGTTATTCATTGCCATGAAATATGTTTTTGTTATTCATTGCCATGAAATATGAAGTTTACAGTAGAAACTTAATTTTATGATAATGCAAAATCCCACCATTTTTAAGAGTGGGATAATATTCATCGCGATCGAATAGTATAAAGCCAAACAAATTAAAAACTAATTCTCTTCTTTTACTGCTTCTAAATCTGGTGGTTCGGAATTAGTTTCTTTGACAGTTTCTTCGCTATCTTCTTTTGCTGTAGTTTCTGGTTCAATTTCGATCGCTTCACCGGCCATTTTTTCGATTTGATTTTTATATTCTGGGGCTAAAGAAACAGCTTTAGTAAATAAAGATTTAGCAGCTTCGAGATCCCCTTGTTGTTGGAGAATTAAAGCCTTAGAAACTACGGGACGAAAATCATTTTCATCCAGTTCGATCGCGCTATCATAAGAAGAAATCGCTCGATCGTAATCTTCAGAAAAAGCATAAACTTGGCCTAAAAGTAGCTCGATCCCAATAATATCTATAGAATCTGGTTTGGCTAAATTAATTTCTTTAGCATTTGCGATACTATCTTTTAAAAGAGAAATAGCTTTATCTGGAACTTCGCGATCTAAAAATAAATTTGCTATACCCTGAAGGGCTAAAATACTTTCAGGATGATTGTCTAAAATATTGCGATAAGTAGCGACTGCATTTTCATATTGACCTACTTGCTGTTGAGTTTGTGCTAGTAAAATACCATAATCGATCGTATCGGGGTTTAAATCGGCTAAACTAGCTAAAGGTTCTAGAGTTGCTGCGATGTTACCTTGTTGTAATCTGACATCAATTAAACCTCGTAACGCAGTTTGATTGTCAGGTTCTCGATCTAAAACTAATTGATATCCTTTAGCCTGTAATTCTAATTCATCTTGGGGTCGATCGCTATCTGAAGTATTAGTAGCACTGGCTGGTTTGTTAAGTAAATTATTGTTATCAAAAAAACTAATACCTACAGGAAAAATTGTAAACCCTAATAAGGATATTATCATTAGTCCCAATAATACGTATAAAAAAGGATTACGCTTGCGCTTTTCTGGAGACACTGTCAAGATTTCCCACTGAAATTGAGTTACGACAATATGTTAATACTTTTGCATTATTTTTTAATTTAAATAAGCTTAAAATTTATTACTCTTAAGAAAATAATTAAAATTACATTGAAAAAAATAAATCTTATTCTAAATTTTTTCAATAATCCGACTCAGAAGCCAAAAGTACAATTATCTTTTAAATAGTAATTTGATATACAGCGATCCTAGATCGTCTAAAATTACCTACGATCGCAATAATTTTCATCTTGTCTTAGGAATAACGATCTGCCATTCTTGGAGTATATATGAATCTTACCTACCACGAAGACAATTTAAATTTTTCCGACGATCTTCAGCCAAAAAATTCCGATCCTTCCCAAGAAACACAAAAATCCGAACGAGAGAGAAAATTACCCATTCCACCCCCAAGCGATCCGAAGCAATATCGCGCTATTGGCTTGATAGAAGGTCAATACCAGCGATCGTCAGAACAACTGACAAAAGGACGCTTAATAACCAGCGAAGCAACCTTTGAAGCGGTATTATTGGGTCGAGTCATCAGTTTAGTGAAAAACCATTTAGATTTAAACGAACCTCACCTTTGGGTAGTATATCCTCGTACCAAACAACAAGACGATCGTTTATACGTGCAAATAATTGGCGTTTGGGAACCAGAAACCCTCGATCGAAATATCGCTGAGTCTCAAAACTACGATCGATCGACTCGAGAAACCCAAGACGGTTATTTTTCAATTCGTGGTGAAGTAATTTTTTATTCTCAAGAAACAGAAACGACGATCGTTAAAATTCAGCAGTTAGCTAAAAAAGATTCTGACAAAGCAAAATTTTTTAAAATTAAACTAAAAGGTAGGTTACCCTCTCGAAAACCTTTAAATCATTTTTGGGATTTTCAAGTTAAATTAGAATCGAATATTTTAGTAATTGCTGAAGCTACTGATATTGGTTTATTGCATCCTCAAAAACAAAAACCATCTCGCAAAAAAGAACCCTCTCAAACACAAGCAAAATCTGATTCTCGTCCCCTTCCTAAAACTAAAAAATCTCCAGAAAAGAAAAAACAAAAACCTTCTGTAAATAAAACAGTGTCTAAAGCCATGAAACGACCGGAGAGAAAAGATTTCAAATAAAAATTGATTATGTCACTAGAAGAAGCATTAAACCCAAATACATCAGCCGCTAAACTGCAAGAAATTTTAGATTTAGAAAATACAGAACTTTGTCAATCGATCGCGATCGATCCTAATACTTTCCCCGAAATATTATGGACGGAATCGAATTAGAAATAAAACGGTTAAATTTGACAGAAGAAAGAGCAAAAAAATCTTTCAACGAAAAATTTACTAAAACAAAAAATCTTCGCTCTCTGAATAAAGAACAATTACTAGAATTTTGGGGATATTTAAGATAAATTGAATCTAATAGTTATCCAAACTCGGTGAAAAAAAACGTTTTTACATTTAGAATTTCTTGAATGTTAACAATCCTTCTCAAAATGTAGCTGCGATCGCAATATTTGGATTCAGTTTTCTAAGTAACTTGAAAAATAGCTAAAATCGAATCAAGACCAAAAATCGATATAAATACAACCAAGAGATCGATTATGTCACTAGAAGAAGCATTAAACCCAAATACATCAGCCGCTAAACTGCAAGAAATTTTAGATTTAGAAAATACAGAACTTTGTCAAGCGATCGCGATCGATCCTAACACTTCCCCAGAAATATTGCTGGAATTATTTAAAATCTGTCCTCTTGAAGTTTTGAATAATCCTGTTTTGGATTTAATTTTATTAGAAATACCTAATTTTTACGATCGACTTTTATCGAAACATAATGCTGTGTTATACGAACAAAAAAAATTACCCTTATTTATGCTGGAAGCAGCATTAAATCATCCAGATCCTAATGTTAATAGATCTCTGGCTATGCGTCCTAATTTGCCAGGAGAATATTTAGAAATATTAGCAAATAAAGAAGCTAATGGCATTCTTCAAATAGTAGAAACTCATAAAAATACTCCAATTCATATAATCGAAAAATTAGCAGAAGATCGAGATGATAACGTTCGCTCTTGTTTGGCATTAAATCGTAATATTCCAATTCATATTTTAGAAAGCGCACCGCCCGAACGCTCTCGTGAAACGGTGGCGAATGGAGCGTAGCTCGAGGTTTCCTCGCCTTAAAGGACGGAGCAAGAAAATTAGCAAAAGATCGATCGCCTCAAGTTCGTTTGGGTGCAGCCAATAATCCCAATATTAATCCAGCAATTATGAAATCGGTATTTGCCAGTGAAAAGTATCAAGTAGAGCCGAAAATACCTCGTTTTTGCACTTTACAATTTAAATTATGTCTTCTAAAATTAGATTTACCCTTGGTTTTCTTAATATTTTTACAAAAAGTAGAAGCACCAGTAGATCCTGACAAAGTTACCCAAATAAAATACGCGATCGAATTAGAAATAATGCGTCTTAACTGGACGAAAAAACGAGCAAGAAAATGTTTCAAACAAAAGTATAATAATAGATACTTTGATTCTCTTAATGACGAAGAATTAGGAGAATTTTGGCAATATTTAAAGACACTAAAATCTGATAATTATCCGACATCTCCGAGACAAGATACTGTTTGTTTGTTAGACGATTACGAGCGAGCGGGATTTGCTATTGCTGGCTGCTAGATAATTTTTCAAAAATATTGTTATTAAAGAATCGAAAGTCTAGTTTGAGAATCCGGCCAAAAAAAATTACGACTTTTCAACTTAAAAATAAATTTTTTTTTAACTTCAGTAAGTTATTGAAAGATAGAAAATAATATCTAAGTAATAGGGCAAATAATAAATCAACCCAAATTTAAAATCATTTATTGTCCGCTCTCGTAAAAGTAATGAAAGAATCTCAAACTTTCAAATTATTTAAATAAAAATTAAATGGCAATAATCCACGATCGATATGTTAAAGAATAAAAACAGTTTTTTTGTTGTTGGTATTGGTGCGTCGGCAGGAGGAATTGAGGCACTAAAAAAATTTTTTGGCAATCTTCCCGACAATCCAAACGCGGCCTTTGTAGTAATGCAGCATTTAGATCCTAATTCAAAAAGTATGATGAGGGAAATACTGCAAAGACAAACGGCAATGCCCGTCTATACCATCGAAGACGAAATAACTATCGAACCGAGCAAAACCTACGTACTCCCACCGGGAAAAAATTTAGTGCTTAAAGGTCAAAGTTTGTGCCTAGAAAAAGCTCGAGGATCGTTTGCCAGCGCGGTCGATAAATTATTTTACTCTCTAGCCAAAGAATGGGGCGAAAAAACGATCGCGATCGTGCTTTCAGGATCGGGAGAGGATGGTAATGAAGGACTCGAGGCAATTAGTCGGGCTGGGGGAATTGCTTTAGTACAGTCGCCAGAGTCAGCACAGTTTAAAAGTATGCCCAGCAGTCCAATTCTTTCGGGCATGGTAGATGAAATATTATCACCCGAAGATTTAGCAAGAACTGTTTTCGATTTAGTTCGCTTCGCCGACACTTATCCATCTGCCTCACCCAAAGAAGTCAACTCGATCGATCCAGATCGGTTGCAGAGAATTTTAGATATCCTTGCCGAACGAGAAGATATCGACTTTTCACATTATAAAATTAATACTTTATCGAGGAGAATCAATCATCGCTGTACTTTAACAGAGAATCGAGACATAGATAGCTACATTAGGCTGTTAGAAAGTTCTGGGGAAGAACAAAAAAGGTTGCGTCAGGATATGCTGATCGGTGCGACTTGTTTTTTCCGCGATCGCCCGGCATGGGAATTTTTAGCAAAAAAAATCTTACCAAAACCGATCGAGCGAATTAAGCCCCAGCAACAACTAAAAATCTGGGTAGCCGCTTGTGCTACCGGAGAAGAAGCTTATTCGATGGCCATGCTAGTAGACGAAGCCATATCGAGATCCGACAAGTCGATACAAGTCAAAATTTTTGCCACCGATCTCGATACCCAGGCTTTAGAAATAGCTGCAAAAGGAGTATATCCTGAAAGTATTGCCAACGATATTTCTAGCGAGCGTTTGGAGAAGTATTTTACTTATAACGGCTCGAACTATCAAGTAAAGCGAAATCTTCGAGAAATGCTGATTTTTGCTCCGCACGATCTGGTTAAAAATGCCGGATTTTCGGGGATGAGTTTAGTGAGCTGTCGTAACGTGCTAATTTACATGCAGCCACAACTCCAGCAACAAGTTTTGCGTCTGTTGCATTTTGCCTTAGCTAAAGATGGATTTTTATTTTTAGGCAGTTCGGAAACATTAGGAGATCTGGCAGGGGAATTTAGAGCGATCGAGCCAAAATGGAACATTTTCAGCAAGCGAAGAGATGCTTCTTTATCGATAATGCCCATAGCCAGGCAAAGCACGATCGCCCCAATTCAAACCTCTTTGCGTACCAAAACCAGACAAAAACAACTCGACCAACTCATGGGGGAAGTATTTAAACACTGTTTGGCACAAAGACAGATGACTTGCTTGCTGGTCGATCGCGAAAATCAACTTCAGCGAGTATTTTACAACAGTGCCAATTTACTGCAAATCCCCCTTGGCGAAGCAATATTAGAAGTTACAGAAATAGTTCATCCTGCGCTCAAATTACCCCTTTCGACTGCTTTACACCGAGCCAAACGAGATCGAGAATCAGTACTATATACCGGAATTAAAATAAATAGAGACGAAATAGAGCAAAGTATCTCCGTTAAAGTAGGATTCGATCCTAACAACCCGGCGATCGAAAATTACTTAATAGTAGTTCTAGAAGTAGAAAGTGTTTCGATCTCACCGAGTGTCGCTCTGCGCTTCGACGTAGGCAGCGAAGCAGCCCAACAAATTACCGAATTAGAATATGAATTACAACAAACTCGCGAAAATCTACAAGTAACTATCGAAGAACTAGAAACAACCAACGAAGAACAGCAAGCAACTAACGAAGAATTACTAGCCTCCAACGAAGAACTACAAAGCACTAACGAAGAACTACAGTCAGTCAACGAAGAATTATATACCGTCAATTCCGAATATCAGAACAAAATACAAGAATTAACTCAATTAAATAACGATATCGATAATTTACTTCGCAGCACCGATATTGGCGTGGTATTTCTCGACGGTAACTTAAATATTCGCAAATTTACCCCCGCAGCAAAGCGATCGATTAACGTCAAACAATCGGATCTCAATCGTCCTCTGGCAGATCTGACTAACAATTTAAATTGTCCCGATCTTTTGGAAATTCTCCAGCAAGTTCTCGAAACACAAGAAGCGATCGAGCAAGAAGTTAATATAACCCGAACCGACGAGAAATTATTAATGCGGGTCAATCCTTATTTGCGAGAAAATGGTAGAAGCGAGGGCATCGTTCTGACATTTGTCAATATCGACGAACTAAAAACAGTTCAAGACCAACTCCATCGGGCCAACTTGCTGTTAGAAAATTTATACGAAATTTCTCCTGTCGGCCTTTCTCTGCACGATCGCAATTTAAAATTCTTGCGGATCAATCGATCTTTAGCCGATATTAATGGATTACCCGTCGCCGAACATCTCGGTAAAACTTTCAGAGAAATTGTTCCCCAATTAGCAGATCGAATAGAACCAATTTTACATCGGGTCATCGAAACTAACCAACCAGCTTGTAACGTCGAAATTAGAGGCACTACCCCAGCAGATCCCGACAAAATAAGAGTTTGGAGTGCTAGTTACTATCCGGTAGATTTACTCGATGGCACTCGGGGAGTCGGTGCGGTAGTCACAGAAATCACCTCGCGCATTGCCATAGAAGAAGCTATTCGCGACAGCGAAGCCAAGTTAATCGAAGCACAACGTCTGGCTAGAGTAGGAAACTGGGAAATACCTGTCACCAAGGAATTTGACTTAAACCAAGCAAAATTACTCGGATCTCGAGAACTATTTAAGATATATAACTTAGATCCTCAAGCAGCAACTACTTTTTCTCAATTACTCGATCGCCACCCTCCAAAAACTAGAGCGGTGCTAATATCGGCCATGAAACAGTTGCTAGATGAATGTACTTCCTACGATCTCGATTTGCAATTTTATCGCGAAGACGGAGAATTAGGCTGTATAAACGCGATCGGACGCGCTATTTGCGACGAAGATGGCAAGGTAATTAAACTTTACGGTACGATCGTCGATGTCAGCGATCGCAAGCAAATTGAAGACCAACTGATCCGTCAAAACCAAGCCCTCGAAGAAGCGATCGCCGTGGCTCGAGCTGCCGATTCTGCTAATCAAGCTAAAAGCGAGTTTCTCGCCAATATCAGTCACGAAATTCGCACCCCCATGAACGTAGTATTGGGAGTAAGCGACCTCCTGCTGTCAAGTCAATTGAATTCCGAGCAACAAAACTTATTACAAACTCTCAAATCTAACGGCAAAAAACTGCTAGAAATTATTAATGACGTTCTCGATCTCTCTAAAATAGAAGCGAGAAAGTTACGCTTAAATCCTCGCGATTTCGAACTGGATACTTTATTACAATCTTCGATCGATTCTTTCAGGCCCGATGCCGAGAAAAAAGCAATTAAACTCCAACTCGATCTTCAAAAAGACCTGCCACTATTTCTGTTTGGCGACGATCTGCGCCTTCAGCAAGTTTTAAGCAATCTGATCGGCAATGGGATTAAATTTACCGAGACAGGACGAGTAACTATAGCCGTTTCCCGTTTTCCCGAAGCAGAGAATAATAAAGCTAATATCGTCAAATTACGTTTTGAAGTTCGCGACACTGGCATTGGCATTGCTATAGAACAGCAAGAAAAGCTATTTCAGCCCTTTACTCAAGCCGATAACTCGACAACCCGCCAATATGGAGGTACGGGTTTGGGTTTGACTATTTCGCGGCGACTCGTTCATTTAATGAAGGGTGAAATTGGAGTCGAAAGCACTTCAGGTCAAGGTTCGACTTTCTGGTTTACCGTTCCTTTCAAGCAAATCGATTCTTCTGAGTTACGAGAAAAAACCCCTTCTACAAAAGATCCAGTCTCAAAATCGTCGCCGAAATCTCTCAAAATACTTATAGTAGAAGATTATCATGATATTCGTTGCATACTCGAGTTTATGCTCCAAAAGTTAGGTTATCAAGCCGATTGGGTTGGTAACGGATCTGAAGTAGTCAATAGACTAGCAGAAGAAGATTACGATCTGGTGTTTATGGACTGTCAAATGCCTGTTATGGACGGTTACCAGGCAACCCAAACTATACGGCAACAAGAAGGTCAAAAACGCCACACGATAATAATTGGACTGACTGCAAACGCAATGAGAAGCGATCGCGAAAAATGTCTCGCAGTAGGAATGGACGACTATCTCAGTAAACCCGTCACTCTCGAAGATCTCGATCGGATTTTAAAAAAATGGTCGCAAAATATCTAGCAATAACCGCTCTTAAAAAGATTTTTAATCCAATTTCACGCGTAATTAGCATATAATACAAAAGCGATCGGATCTGAAAATACAGCGTCGATAATAAATGACACCAGCTCAACTGAAAAACTATCTCAACCAAATCGTAAACAAAAACCTCAAAATCAGTACCATGATTTGGGGTGCGCCTGGGATTGGAAAATCAAGTATCGTCTCGCAAGTAGCCAAAGAGCATAAAATAGACTTTGTAGATGTAAGACTCTCCCAACTAGCACCGACAGACTTGAGAGGTTTACCAGTAGCAAAAGATGGTATATCTAGCTGGTATCCGCCAGAATTTTTACCTTGCACCGGAAAAGGTATATTATTCTTAGACGAGCTTAATATGGCCCCGCCCGCAATGCAAGGGGTAGCCCAGCAATTAATTTTAGATCGGCAAGTAGGTAGTTATGTAGTACCGGAAAATTGGTATGTTTGGGCCGCTGGAAACAGAAAAGAAGATCGCGCGGCTGTTTTTGATATGCCAACTCCTCTAGCAAATCGATTTTTACACTTACAAGTAGAGCCAGATTTTGATAGTTTTAAAGCATATGCTCTCTTAAATGGAGTACACGAGCAAATAATTGCCTTTTTATCCTTTCGATCGACCCTATTACATAAAATAGATCCCCTCCAACCTGCTTGGCCTTCTCCGCGATCGTGGGTAATGGCTTCAAAATTGCACGAAATAGGTTTAGATATTATCGA
>CAYWIH010000082.1:0-23255 GCA_964458305.1 uncultured bacterium
CTGTCGGTCACTGGTGGTTGATTAAATACTTTCGAAGGCCAAAATTTGCCAAAAACTTCAAAAAATTAAAAGCAAAAAAAATCGTTTGCAGTCCCATAGTACACTGCGAAAAATGAATTGTTGACTTCAAATTTCGCGATTTCTCCTTAATTTTTCTGAAAGATGATAGAAAATAGTAAAATTTTGCCTGAGATTATAAAGATATTTTTTCAAAAAAAAGCAAAAATGTCAAGACCCCCAGCGAAAAAAAGCGGATAAGATTATTTTTCTTATTAGTAAAGAGGTAATTTTAGGCGCACCAAGTGCGGATGGTAGAGATTACCAAAAATAGCCATTTTCGATAGTAGTTTGACGTTGAACGTTGTCGTATTTTAAGAGATATGCAGAAGCGATCGCATTACTATCTCGTAACAGATTGACTTCTTTTTTACCAATTTCAGTATCGGTAGATAAAAGTATTACTTGATGGGAAGCAGAAGGAAAATAGCGTTCGACTAAATTGTTACGATGAGAAGAATCTAACCTTCCTAAAGGAGTATCGATCGCGATCGGTAAATTGCGTCCAGAAACTCTTGCCAAACCCCATAAAAAACTAATAGCTAACAATTGTTTTTCCCCAGCAGATAAACGATGTTTGGGGACTAAATTACCTTGAGGATCGTAAAGAGAAATGCGAAAAGTTTCGGTTTCGATCGCTACTTGCTGAACCAAATCTGATTTATGGAGTAAATAACGAAAACATTCTTTTACTTCTGTTTCTAGTTTATTTAATTTTTTGAGAGTAAGTTTTTCCTTAAATAACTGAAGAGTTTTTTTAACCTTACCGACGGAATTAATTATATGTTGTTTGCTATCGAGATCGATCGCTTGGGAACTATAACTTTCCAAATCTTTTTTAGTGCGATCGATTTGTTTTTCGATCTCATTATATTTGCGCTGACTTGTTTCGTAATTAGATTTAGCATCGAGTAAATCTTGTTGTGCGTTTTGCAAAGCTTTATCTAATTTTTCGTAAGCTTCTGGGGGTGCAGCGACGGCTAATTCTCTTTGAGCGTTATCAATATCATCTTCTAATTTTTGCAAATTTTTGATATATTCTTCGCTTTGTTTTATTTGAATTGGCAAGAGATTATCCAAAATATTTTCTAAATACTTTAACTCTTCTGCATTCAAACCCAACCAAGAATCATCATCGCGATCGATATCTTTATTCAAATCGCGATCTTCTTTAGCTAAAAAACCTTTAATCAGATCGATTTGTTCTTTAGTTAGAGATAAAGCAGGCAAATAATTTAATAAACGTGCATCTCGAGAAGCAATAACATTTCTAGTTAAGATAGCTGCTTCTTTTTTTAACTCATTTTGACCTTGAATTTCCGCTTCTTTTAAAAGAGGTTCAATTAAATTTAGAGGTAAAATATCAGCAGCAGCCAAACGCATAGATTGACGCTGTTCTTCCGTAGCAGATTCTAAATCTTTTATTTTAGCCTCTAAATTGCTGCGATCGGCGGCGATTTTTCCACCTTCTAAACGAAACTTATTAGTAGCAGAAGTATATTTTTTATTAGCCGATTTTAATTTTTTATCTAAAGATTCTAAATCTTTTCTTACCCGCTCTTTTTCTATTTGTAAATCCTTTAATTTACTTTCAATTTCTTCTAAATTAGCCAATTGAGAAGCAGTGGCCAATTCCTTGCGCTTTCTACTAACTAAAATATCCAAATCGATCGATAACTTTTCAGCCAATTCTAAACCCAATAAAGATTGAATCGAAGACCTTACAGATAGAGGAGGAATATCTTGTTCTGCCAATTCTTTTACTTGTTCGCCATCAAAAAGAAACAAATTAGAAATACCCAAAGGTAGGATATTTTCGATATATTCATCCCAAGTATTAGCTAAAGCAGTATCGGGCCATTCATCTTCGAGAATGCCGAGAGTATCCTTACCATCCTTAAGATTTCTCGACCAAGTGCGAACTATTTTTAACTCTTTCGATCGCCCTTCAATAATATGTTCGAAAGTCAATTCGATTTTAGTATTATCGACTGGTGAAGTTTGATTGTTAATCGACTGAATTAGAAAATCACTGTAACCCAAATTACCGCGAGTAGAACAATTTGCCCTTTGTCCGTACAAAGCCAAACGAATAGCATCCATTAAAGTAGTTTTCCCTCCACCATTCATCCCACCAAAAAGAATAATCGGACGAGGATTGTTATCTAATTCAGGACGTAAATTTATAGTATGTTTTCCGGCATAAGCTCCAAAATTTTCTAAAACGAGTTCGATAAAAATCATTATTGTTATTTGAAGGAAATAAATTGGCAGAAAGCCAAATTTAATTTAGACGATAAGCATACTATTATAAACGCCAAAAAGACTTTACTCTTCCGAACCAGGAGAAAACTTAATACTTGCCCAACTCAACTGCTTAATTTTATTAACATCACCCTCACCAGCAGCATTTTTAAGATCTCGTTTTAAATGAGCATTTTCGATCGCCTCTTCTTGGGATCTAGAACTAGTTTCAAAACATTTTTCGAGAGTTTCGTAAATACCAACCCGACGAGACTTAGTATGAAATTGACGTTCGGTATCCAATAATTTTGCCATCAATTCTAAATGCATCCCATCCTCACCACAAATTTCTTCTAAAACATTCCATTCATCGCTTCCTAGCAAAGATCGATCGCTACCCGGACGAACGACATCGTGAAAAACTTCCCCAGTAACCTCTTGATAAATGCGAGGTAAACTATCATCAAATTCGTGTTTTTCTTCCAACCAGATCCTTCTAATTTCGCTTAACTCTTCTGGAGTAATTAAAGTGATATCTTTCATGTCGTCTGGTGCAGTACGACGAACTGTTACTTGTGCTTCGAGGACTCTTCTTAACCAATGTTCGCGCCATTTTTTAGTATAGGGGCCCGGAATAGGTTCGATAGAAGTTTCCCCATCTATATTGCGTTCAAAAAGCTGTACTTTACCCCAGATCCGGCGAAAATCTCTTTTATCGCGATCGTTTCTAACGTCGAGTTCGAGACGGAGATCGACAAGAGGCTGCAACCATTCTTTTTCTTCATCATTTTGAATCATAGCCGATAAAGATTTATCGCTGTCAACTAAAGTACAAACCCAACAACCAAAACGAGAACTACCACAACTAGGAGTAGAAGTATCCACAACTAGAGGACATTCATTGTCCTCTCTCGAACCCCTATACATATCAAAAAGATCTTTATTACTGTGTCCCCAAGGGTTCTCCCACTGCATTAAATAAAGCCAGACCTCATCAGTGCGCCAGTTTTCGATCGGAGTGTAAAGTAAAGAACTGGGTAAGTGAGGGTGAGGGCAAAGGCGATCGCGTATTTTACCTTTTTCTCGTTTGCTCATTATTGCGGCACGGTTGGCACTTTCTGCTTTACGAGTTCCTAAGACAACAATAGTTTCACCATTTGCCCGTATGACGTTACGAATAAAACGGTTAGAAGGATCTATTTTGAGGCGAGGGGTACACCAGCGAAACTTACGTCTAGGTGCGGGGTATCCTTTACCAATTAAACCTGCCCAGTATGTTTGTGTAAACTCCGGTTGTAACAAATGGGCTTCTATGGGCATTTGTTGTGCTTTAGCGGTTGTCCTCATCCGATCTAAAGATTTTTTAACCCATGCCGTAACTATAGGGTTTTCTACTAAAGTGTCTGTAGTAATTACGTGAATTGTTTTATTTCTCTTTTCTACAGGTATTTGTGCGATCGCATTCCAAATTAACTGAACGATCGCGCTAGAATCTTTACCACCGGAATATCCTATTACAAATGGTATTTCGTCGGCGTGATATAGTTCTTTGATTTCTTCTGTTAACTTTTGGATGTCTTCTACTAATTCCTCGACGCTGCGAGGGGGAAATAGAGATGTTTGATTAGTTTGTGTCATATCTTATGATTTGCTCGATCGTATGGCTTCTAAGATCCTACAGAAGAACTAATAATATTACTAATATCGCTTTGTATTTGACTGCCCACTTTACCTTCCCATCTTTGTTTTAACTCTGTGATTCCAACTTCAGCATACTGGGTTAAGATTTCTAAAAGTTCTTTACTATCAGAGGGTTCATCTTGACCGTTACGTTTTCTTATAGCATGAATTCCTGCCGCTAATGCTAGAAGTACATCTTCATCCACTCTATTAAGTACGACTAAATCTTGACGATCTCGTAAAGTCATCTTAGAAATTTCTAAATTATTTTGGATAGCATAAGCTGCTGCAAATAAATAAGCGTCTATCATGCGATCGAACACATCATTTTTTTTGAGTTTATCGAGATATCCTTTAGCCTCTGGTGTAGGACGAATAGTTGCCCTAGTGTCTATTTCTTTCATTTTTCGATCTCCATAATAATAGACCTATCTTTTTCTTCTTCTCGTTGAATTTTATGAATTTGAGCGATATCTGGTTTTAACTTATCTAAAATATCTTTTGGTAATTCTCGATCTGTTGCTAAAAGTATTACTTGGGAAGGAAATTCAGGAAGATAATTAATTATGTTTTTCTGGTGAATAGTATCTAGATTACCAACTGGAGTATCCATAACTAATGGTGCTGCTGTCTCTGATGCTAAATTTAAACCAGCAATAAAAGCAAAAGCAAGGATTTCTTTTTCTCCCGTACTTAGGGTTGTCGGAATGAGAAGATCTCCAACAGAATTTTTCACTCTTAAAGTATAGTTATCATTAATTTTTATTCTTTTATATTCTTCTGGTTTATTAGTTATTTGATGATGAATTTTTGAAGTATGTTCCTCAATAGTTCGCTGGCATTGCTCGATATGCCAGTCAATAAGTTCATCTGCGGCTTTATAGAGTCCTTCTGCTAGTTTTACTTGCTTATTTAGCATCGCGGTTTCTTCATCATTGACAGCTAATTTTTCTCGATTTCTTCTTAGATCGTTTTCCTGATGCTTTAATCGATCTATGTCATTTTGCAAGCGTTCAATATCTTGTTGTTTTTGCTTATATTTATTTTCTTCCTGTCCGACTTTTCTCCAAATTTCTTTTGCTTTTTGCTGACTAATACCTTTAGTTTCTTTTTTGAGACGAGTGATGGCTCTTTCAATTTCATCTAGTTTTTCAGAAATACAATCTTGCTCATCCAAAATTTCATCATAGTCAGGCGTTTCATATTTAGAAAGTCTTGTTAAATTGCTGCGTAAGTTATCCCTGTCTATTTCTTGTTTAGTGCGGTTTTGTGAAATATTAGATTCTTCTAGTTGTTCGATAATGTATTGACGGGCATCTTTATCAATACATCGTCCACAAACACAAGTATCGTTTTCTAATAATTGCTGTAATAATTTAATAGAAACAGTCTTTCTGGTAGCGATAATATTCTTTACTTGTAAATCATCTACCATTTCTCGCACATAATCTAACATTAGGGTAATTGGTGCTTGTTCTAGGTATTTTTTTACTTCTTGTTCTGCTTTTTTGAGAGCAGACTCGCTATTTATTTGCTCTAATTTTAATCTTTCTATTTCTTTGAATTTACCCTGTAATTCTTCAATTTGATTCCCTTCTTGTTTTACGGAACTCAATATTTCTGATTGTTTGTATAATTCTTGTTTTGCTTTTTCTATTTGCTCTCGTTTGAGTTCAATTTTTTGTTGAACTTCTTTTATTTCATCTGTAATTTTTTTCAAATCTTTATTAGCTAATGATGCTTGATGAAGTCTTTCTTCTATAAGTTTTAGTGCCCTTTCCGCATCATCACGCAAATTTATTAGTTCGGGAATGCCTAAAATTCTTTCAATAGCCTCGCGAGTTTCTTCGGTATGAGTAATTTGAGCGTAATGTTCGATTTTCGCGCCATTAAAAAAGAAAAATTCTTTACAAAATCGAGGTAATATTGATTCTATCTTTTCTCTTGAATTTTGCTTTCTTTGTCCATTTTTATAAAAGCTTGCTTCTTGTATCTCTACAGATTCACTACTTCCTCGCACTACTCTTTTAGCTGTTCTTGTAATAGAATAGCAATCGTTATTTTTAATAAATTTCAAAAAAACTGACAATTCTAATTCAGGGTTTTGTTTGCGCGCTGTTCGGTTAAAATATTGCAATAAATTTTTTCGAGAAATCACACTACTACCATATAAACACCAAGTAATTGCTTCTAAAAAAGAAGTCTTTCCGCCTCCATTTTTACCAAAAACGATCCAAATATTTCCCTCAGTATTAAGAGCAAATTTAATTTTCTCATTTTGATAGCACTTCCAGTTTTGGAGATGGATTTCTTTTAGCCGTAACTTCATTAATTCCATTCTTTATTTAAGTATCTGCCGAATATTTTTCTATCATTTTTACTAACTTGGGTGCTAGCTTGCGATTTTGTAAGACAATTTTTTTTTTCTCTTCTGCGATCGCCTTTTTAAGTAACCCTTCGGGAATTTGATATTTTTCTGCCAATTCTTGAATTTTTTGCTCCATTATTTTTTAGATAAAATCTGAATGAGTAATACCGTAATGTGCCAATTTTTCCACCAGTTTAGTAATTACCGATGCCCTGTTACTAGCAGTATCGGCAAACAATTTGACTCTTTTAACTTCCGAGCCGATTAATTTTACTCGCTCCTCCGTCATTGGTGGGACGACAAGTATATCGATAAGAGTAGCGATCGCTTTTTTTGGAGCGGCCCTTAAAATTCTACCCCGACGTTGAATAAATTGGCGTTCTGAGTTGTCGCTAGCTAAAATTATTGCCTGAGAAGCAGCAGGAACGTCAACCCCTTCATCCAAACATTTAACAGCTACTAAAGCATCTAAATAACCATTGGCAAACTGATTTAATATTTTTTGACGCTCCTTATCTTCAGAAGAATAACGGGCAACTTTAACCCCATTTCTAGCTAACCTGCTACTAATATCGTTAGCCTCCTCAATATTGGCACAATATATCATCGATTTTTGTGGCGGATAGTCTTGAAGAATGCGATCGAGCAGATCTATTTTAGACTCGGCCGATTTAATAATTTTAGCCCTTCGTATTGCTAAACTATTTGCTTTTTCTCGATCCGATCGATCCTCACTGTTAAGTAGCCTAGCTATCTTCACCGACATTTGTTGGTATTTTTCGTGTTCTTCGTCTGTCAGAGATGTTATATAAACTTGATATTGATATTCGCAAAGAATGCCCGCAGCGATCGCATCTTCCAAACTAAACTCATAAATAATTCCGTCAAAATAATCTAATACATATTCTGTACCTTCTTCGTCATGAGAGCGGATAGGTGTCGCAGAAAGTCCGAGGCGATATTTAAAATCATCTCTGAGTATATTTCGATATACATTTGCTCCTGCTGTATGAACTTCATCGCCGATCAGTAAAGAGTATTCTGGTAAACCACCAGCATCTTTAATAAGATCGCCCAAACGAGGCTTCGACAGTCCACTATAAGTACCAATAACAATAACTGGCGGTTGGCGAGGAAATTTTTTGCGATTAATTAAACGTATTTTTCTAAAGAGTTTCTCCAACCATACCTTTGCCTCCCCAGTAGCAACTATAGCAGGTGGGAATGTAGTTCTGGCCTCCAACTCTTTGAGCCATTGGCTGACAAGATCTTTAGTTGGAGCGCAGATAAATATAACTTCTATATGGTCGATATTTGCCCCACAAGCTAGAGCTGTAATAGTTTTACCTGCTCCTGTCGCCATTGCTAAAATACCCCTGCGATCGGAATTTTTAAAGGCTTTTAGAGCTTCTTCTTGGAGTGGTCTTAAGTGAACTTTGAGATATTTTTGAGGCTTTTGTTTATCAATGTTGTAACTGCCTCCTCGTTCGGCTACTAACCAAGATTTTTGCTTCGGTGTAAGATCTGGTTCTATAGTAGGAGGTCGATCGGGACTGTATTTTAAGAGCGATCGCGCTGCTGCTTCGGGAAACCCCATTACTTCTACTTTCGGGGTCTTATTCTCCCACAACCTTTGAAAATTTTCTACTTTTCGCAATGCCCGTTTTTGTTCTTCTGGCTTCCAAGAACGAAAGACATCGATACATTCAAAATTATCTATTAAAGCTGTCGAACTCTCGTTAGCAGAACCTGTAAAGGCAATAATATTCTCTTCAGCGTCGCTAAAGATACCTAATTTTTCGTGATAAATACTTTGTCTGTTGGCATTTTTAGGTACGGCTAGTTTAATATCTAATACTCCCCGTTCTAGCAGCCAGGCCAAACAAGCTATTCTATCTCGAGCAACGTCTGAGAACTCTTTATCTAACTCTTGCAGAATAACTCGAGTAACTATCTCTTCTCGTTGTTTTAGTCCAATGGCTATCGCTTCTATATCTTCTGGCATCAGATAGGGAGAAGCTACTAACCTCATTTTTCCGCCAGATCTAATTAAAGCTGTCAGACCTTTAGATACAGCTAGCATCGAGGTACTAGAAAAAAAGCCTACTGCCCGACTGTATAGCGTAGCATTTTCTAAACAAGGAACGTAAAAATCTTTAACTAAATTACAGCGATCGCTGCGATATTCTTCTTTAATATCTAAATCGATAAAACTCAAACTAACTCCACTCAAACTATGCTTAATACCTTTATCGGCTATCTGAGCTACGAAAGCCAATAATAACCGATTTCTTCGAGATCCGCGAAGCTCTTGTGCGCTTCAATAACCAAAAACAACACCCAGATCGATCGTTAGATTAAACAATTTCTCAACTCTCTGCGTCTTTGGCCCTTTAGATGATATAAAATTAGAAAACCGATCGCCCCTATAAATAACAACTAAGAACATGACCGCGAAAACAGCAGATAAAAATAAGATCCTCGTTCATAAAACTCAGATGGGCAATACTGAATCTTATCTCGGTGCTGTTAGTTTAGAATGGTTGGCAAATAGGGTAAGTTTCGCTTCGCAATTACCTTTATTTCAAAATAAGTTCGATGCTAATACTAATAATGTGGCGATCGACCCGGAAACTATCGAAGAAATTTTACAACGTCCTTTGGATTGGTCGCGTCAAGCTGCTTTAACGCAATATCTTATTACTAAAAAAGATCGCAAGTTTCCTGCTGTTTTGGTTGTTATTAGTCCTGAATGGGTGGATAATCCGAATGCACCTGAGTGGGATAATAATAAACGGGCTAATATTTCTGCTGCTTTTTTTACTAGCGAAGATGACGATATTGGTTTTTTAGATATTTCTGCACAATATTCTATTTATGCTTTAGACGGGCAACATCGTTTGATGGGAATATTGGGTTTGATGGAATTAATTTCTACTGGAGAATTACCCAGATATAGTAAAACAAAAAAGCCTACTGGTAAATCTATTACTGTCGATCGCCTGATTGAAACTTATAATCTCGATCGCGCAGTTTTAAAAAATATAATTCAAGAAAAAATAGGTATAGAATTTATTCCTGCTGTAATTAAAGGTGAAACTCGCACTGAAGCAAAACGTCGCATCAGATCTATTTTCGTTCATGTTAATTTGATGGCGCAGCATTTAAGTAAAGGTCAGTTGGCTTTATTAAATGAGGATAATGGTTTCTCTATTTTGGCCAGACGAGTAGCTGTCATTCATCCTTTATTTAAAGATCTGCCCCAAAGACATCCTCGCATTAACTGGGATAGCGCGACTGTTAGTGCAAAATCAACGGTTTTAACTACTTTACAAGCTTTAGAAAATAGTGCCCAATCTTATCTAGATTTTAAATTTCCCCACTGGAAACCTGCGGATAAAAATTTGATTCCTTTGCGTCCTGAAGCTGATGAATTAGAAGAAGGTTTAGAGTTATATAATCAGTTATGGGATTGTTTGGCTGCTTTACCTAGCTATCAGCAATTAGATCGGGGTAAGGAAACTTTAGATCTGCGTCGTTTCAGTCACGAAAAACCTCCAGGTGAAGGGAATTTATTGTTTCGTCCTGTGGGACAAGTTGCTTTAATTCGTGCTTTGGGAATATTAGTTTTTAGAAAAGATTTTTTATTAGCAGATATTTTTACTAAACTGCGTCAATACGATAATAATGGGGGTTTTACTAATATCGATTTTCCCGATTCTCTTTGCTATGGCGTTCTTTTCGATCCTAATAAAAGAAGGGTTTTAGTCTCGGGTAAAGATCTGGCAACGCGATTATTTGTTTATATTTTAGGGGGAATTGAAGATAAAATGGAACTGGCTTTTTTACGTCGCGATTTGGCTGAAGCTAGGACTATTGAAGGGCGATCGATTAGTTTTGACGGTCGTTTTGTTGCTCCTAAAAATGTCGGTCTTCCTGCAATTTTGTAAATTTTTGTTATTAGAAAATAAAGCAGAAAAAAATCTTGAATCGCGATCGCCTTTTTTTGTTCTGCTTATAATTTATAAAAAATAAATCTAAAAATTAAATCTATCTTCAAGAATAAATTTATGTATTGCTTAATTTCTTCCTTTTGAGAGAACAGCTCGCTCTTAATATTTTGTTACATTTTTTAATGAAAAACAGATTCAAAAAATTTCATGAATTTAATTAACTTAACTTTCTTACTATTATTAAGCGCGATCGCGATGCTATATTGCTTCAGAAATGCTAATCGTCAAGTAATTTCTGCTACTACTATTGCGGCAGTTCTAGCCGTTACGCTTCTAGGATACACTCCTTCTGCGATCGCTTTAAATGTTAAACCTTTTGCGGCTCTAGGAGCTAGCGATCTCAATCTTACTGCAGAGCAAAGTCAGCTTGAAGAAGGACTTAAGATGACACCTGGTGGCACTCAGTATAGTGGAGTTGAATATGCTAGCGCAACTGCACCAGAAGATCTTACAACTAGCGATAGCACTATTAAAGAAAATATCGAGCTATACAGCGACGATCGCTTGGTGGTTTATGTTATTAACGGTGCGGTTCGACTTTCTGGAGTAGTTCAAGATAAAGAAAGTGCCGATCGTATCATCGAACTAACTAAAGCAATGCCAGCAGTACATGAAATAACTTTCGATTTCAACTTAGAAAGTTAATTGTAATTTTGATTCAATTTAATAACAGAGCGCATCTACGTATCGCGCTCTGCGATTTTAATAGATAAATATTAAAGCTTCACAAAAATTTAGTCAGATCGAATTCCTCTTCATCTTCCGGTCTGTTTTGAACTCGTTCTCGAGCTAACATTAATAAAATCCTTTCGGTATAGTCGACCGCACCGCGCAATTCATCTCGCAAAATCTCCAAACCGCCGTTAGCATATTCTTCAAAAATTTGCAAGCGTTCCGATTCTTTTTCTGGGTCAAAAGTAGAAAGAATTTTCGGATTGCCAGTTTCAGCGATCGCCAGCAATTTAATCGTGGTATCGTAGCCTCGAGAAATAAAAATTTCGGTTGCGATCGGGGCTGGTTCGCTGGTAGAAATAGTATCTAAAGGGACTCTTTTGCGGTATTTAGAACCCAACGCAGCAGCAAAAGCGATCGCATCGGCATAGGTTTGAAAAGGGCCGGTAGTTCCTTTATAGTCTACTAATTGCCGGACTAAATTTGCCTTATCTTTAGAAACCCTAATTCTGTTACTGGGCATTAGATATATATTGTCTTTCAGTCTTTGTTTGAAAGCAACTTCGCGCAAAAAATATTGCTGAGGTGATAATATTGTACCTTTAGTTACAATTTTAGATATCTATAGCAGGGTATAAATTTACATAATTTAACATTTTGCTTGGGAGTAAAAAATTATACTAGACCGATATGCCAAATTAAGTATTTTTACTCGATCTAAGGGGCTAGCTATCTTCAAAAGCTGAGTTTTTTAAGTAATTTCATCAAATCAACCAACTATTTTTGCAAAGTAGACCAATATCACCGTAAATCAACCTAAAAGTTTATACTAGTTTACAGTATCTTTAAAAAGAGATTATATTGTTAAGAAGAATTAAAGAGCGCAATCCTGAGAGCAAGTAAAGCTTGGGATCGGCCGATTTTGAGATAAAAAATATTTTAAGACAAAGTGTAGGGACGAAAAATGAAAAATTTATTATCAGAAACACAAAAGCAAAGGATTAAAACTGAATTTTATAAAAATTGGAAAACTTGCCAAAATGAGATGGTGAGCAGAAAAGATAGCAATACAATAACATCTTCTCGACAACCGATGATTTTCGCCCTCAGAGAAGTAATGAAAACTACTGGGGTTTCAGAAGAAATTAAACATAAATATGACGGACGTATTAATAGAATTTTAGATGAACTTCAATTAAGATGCCGAACTTGCGGACATAAACTGAGCGCGCATACAGAAATCGGCAGATATTTAGGAGATGATGAATTTTGGCATTCCTTTAGTAACGATCTCAGTCCAAAAAGAAATATACCTGTAACCGCGCACCATCATATCAAAAATCCTCGACCGAGAAATACCAGAATTACCAACTATAAGAAACCTCCGGTATCAGTTACCGAGCAATTAAATCAATCAAAATCACTATTGATAATGTCTATAGATGATAGTCATCAAACCTTAAAGGTTATGGAAAAAATCGTAACCAAACAAGGGTATAAATTTATTGGGGTTCAAGATCCGATACAGGTTTTACCAACAATAATTAAACACAATCCAGACTTGATTTTTTCTGATTTAGAAATGCCCGTATTTAATGGCTACGAAATATGTCATCAAATCAGAAATGTTTCTAAATTTAAAAATAAGCCAGTGGTAATGTTAACTTCCAACTGCAGTCCTTTGAATAGAATGAAGGCAAAAATGGCTGGTGCAACTGACTTTTTAGCTAAGCCGATCGACGTTCATGAAATAGTAGAAACTATAGATAAACACCTAGCTATAGAGAAAAAAGTAGCAGAATATTTAGAACAAAACAAAGTAAGTCCTGGAAGGAATATGACGGGCATAGCTTTTTAAATTGAAGAAGAAGAAAATAATAATAAAAACAATAACAATAAACATAAAAAAAGACATAAGCTATTCGAGCTTGTCAAGAGAATTAATAAAAGTAAATACGCACTCAGATCTGCGGTGAGATAGGTGCGATCTGTTCGAGAACTCAAAAGTCGGAAATAAATTTTTAGTTAGGAGTTGTAGCACTAACTAAAATAATTCTATTCAATA
The DNA here is from genome assembly GCA_964458305.1 of uncultured bacterium. Lineage (GTDB taxonomy): Bacteria > Cyanobacteriota > Cyanobacteriia > Cyanobacteriales > JASJDA01 > JASJDA01. The sequence continues at coordinate 13,100 of CAYWIH010000082.1, forward strand.
TTTTTCGATCGATTTCTAAATAATATTAAGTCCGGTTATGTAGTTAATTATTTAGTTGGAGCGAGAGAGCGAGGGGAAGAGGGGGAGAAACTTGTTTGTAGCTATTCGACAAAATTTGAAGATTGAATATTAATCCTCTCAGCTGGTGTCTTCTAGATCGATCGCTAACTATGCAATCATTATAAAGCCAAGGGAGGAAGAGCTAGACGATCGCTATTATTGGCGATTTGCTCTTTAGATATTGTATCTTGCGATCCGCTAATAATTCTTTCAATTTTGGGAATACTATACTCATTAATTGTTTAATAATAATTTATGTTAGTAATTTTTTCCATCTGTACGATCGCTTTTTTAATTGGGAGCTGCTGCGGCAAAATCTTGGCAGCAAGAGGAATAACAGCAGATTTTAGCTTACAAAAATATCACAACAAAATTCTTTTCTTACTAATAAGTTGCTTTACTATCGTTTTATTGCTGTATTCATTATCATTATTAAATATAATCCATCAAGTTTTATTTTTTATCCCCACTATGGGAATACTATACATCCAAGCATATCCTTATAAATTCATTCTCACTTTAGGTTTTTTAATTTTAGGTTTATTATTATTTCTAGAAATATCCGATCGAACTTCTCGAAAACGCAAGAAAAAATCGTATCTTATTATAGGAATTCTCAGCATTCCTTTAATGGTACTTTTGAATTTTTGCCTTCCGGTTACTAATAGCTTAAACCAACCCAAAGTTATCGATCGAATTATAGTATTACAAACTTCTCCTTACACTTGCGCCCCTGCTTCGATTGCAACTTTAGCTCGATTTACAGGCAAACATCCTTATTTATCCGAATTAGATGCTGTTAAACTAACAATGACTAATAGATTTGGGACTAGTACCTTAGCAGAAATACAAGCGATGGAGCAATTAGGTTTAAAACCATCGTTTCGATATGGTTTGAGCCTCAAAGATTTGTTGAAGATCGATCGACCTGCGATACTTCATGTGAGAGTTAAGCTGAAATATTCGGGTAAAATAGTGGCTCATGCAGTTGCTTTATTATCGATCGATCGTGAAGATCTTGCGTTAATTGTGGCCGATCCTCTCTCTGGAATTAAGAAGATTCCTTTCAATAAGTTAAAAGGATATTGGTTTGGCGAGGCAGTTTTTGCTAAACCTTAAAAGATCGGGTATTTTTTAAACTTGACGCGCCCCAACTCGACCGTTTTCGACTACAAAAGAGGCTAAAGTTTTAATAGTCGATCGGGGATATTTGACGGTATTTACGGCGCGCAAATCGGTCAACCATCGTTCGTTATTGACGTTGCATTTGACGTATCCTCGCAATCTACTTTCAAAAAATTTGATGTAAGGATAGTCTTTTATTAAAGGTGCGATTCTTTTGTAGGATATGCCGTTAGAACTAATAGAAGTGCCGACAAATTCTGTGGCGATCGTCTTGGAATTGGGATCGTTAAAATCAGATTTTAAATCCGTTACCCAAAAACTGTGAATATCGCCACCAATAAAAACGGGATTGGTAATATTATTATTTTCAATAAAATCTAAAATTCTTTGTCTGGCGATCGGATATCCATCCCAACCGTCAGTCCAGTAAGCAATTTCTCCATCTAATTTTCTTTGTAATTCGGCTACTAAACTTTGTTGTGCGATTACGTTCCAAGTAGCAGGAGATCGATCTAGATTATCGAACAACCATCTTTCTTGTTTTTGACCTAATAAAGTTCTAGTTCGATCGAATCTTTCGGGACATTGAGTAATTAATTGCCCCCCACCTTTGCCGTTACTGTCGCAAGGTTGATCGGATCTGTATTGACGGTTATCTAATAAATAAAAGCTGGCTAAATTTCCCCAATTAAAACTGCGATAAATCTGCATTTTTTCGTTTTGAGGGCGAGAAAAAGGACGCAGGGGAAGGTGTTCGTAATAAGCTTGATAAGCTGCTGCGCGACGCAATAAAAACTCTTCTGGGGAATCGAAATCTTGGGATTCTAAATCGGCATAATCGTTATCTACTTCGTGATCGTCCCAAGTACAAATAAAAGGAAATGCTGCGTGTGCTGCTTGTAAGTCGCGATCGCTTCTATAAAGAGCATAAAATTCTCTATAACTGTCTAAATCTTTTGCTTCTCTTGATGGATGTTTTCTGATGCGATTTTTTTTGGGGTTGTTTGCATATTCGTAAATATAGTCTCCCAAATGAATTACAAAATCTAATTCTTCTGCTGCTAAATGACGATAAGCATTAAAATATCCGTGTTGGTAATTTTGACAGGATACGAAGGCAAAAGCTAAGTTTTCGGGGTTAGTATTTAGAGCGGGAAGGGTTCTAGTTCTACCGATCGGACTTACTTCGTTACCGCTTTTAAATTGATACCAATACCAGCTATTTGGTTCTAATCTATTTACTACTACTCTGACTGAATGAGCCAATTCGGGGGTAGCGATTGTTTCTCCTCTTGTTACTATTTGACTCATTTTTTTGTCTTTTGCTACTTGCCACTGTAAAGTAACGTTAACTGGTGGCATACTAACTCCTAGGGTAGGGTTGGGAGCTAATCTCGTCCACAATACTACACTATTGGGGAGTGGTTCTCCCGATGCTACTCCTAAAGTAAAGGGATAATCTCTATATTTGGGATTGGAGACGACTTTTTTGCTGATTGCTACTCCAGCCATACTTCCGGTTGCTAGCAACAAACTGCGACGGGATATTTTACTAGATTTGATTAAACGGTTTAAATCCATACAAAAGCACGATAGTATTTTAAATTTTTATCTAAGTAAAATTGACTAGATCGATTCTATTTTTATACCGTTTTAGATCCGGATAATTTTTGATTTTTTTTTTGCGGTTAGCTTGCAATTTAAAAAATAGATTTTAAAGCAATCTAAATTCTCTGGCAATATTTTCGATTTTAAAGTATTTTTCTTTAAAAGAATCAATTTATTTCTCTAGATATATGCAGCTTTATTATCGTTTTTATTATCTTAGTTAATGTATCTTTCTCAATTTTTTAATCTACTCTAGGAGAGGATAAAAAAAACTTTATGAAATTCTTGAAAACGATCGCACTATTAACAATCGCAATCTTGTCTACTTTTAGCAGCCAATTTAGATTGCCAGTCAATGCTGCTGAATCTTCAGAAAAATATTACTCCCTCGAAGATAGCCAAAGACATGTTAGCGATAATCCAGTCCCGGACGAATATGAAGATGTTGAATTTATAGCAGCTTCTTCTTTAGTATTAATCGCAATACTAGTCGGTACGGGTCGATCGATTAAATATCTTGACAATGCTGGTAAAAAGAACGGGACAAAAAAGCCTTTATAAGCAAAAATTGCCCTTAATTTTGGCTAATTTGTCCGCGCGAAACTCGGCAAAAACAAGCAAAACAATTTAAATAATTACTGAGACTGAGGACGAACGATTAAAACAGAACAAGGTGCGTGATGAAGGACGTAATTGCTAACGCTACCAACAAACAGTTCTTTGAGACCGGAAAGTCCTCTACTTCCGATTATAATTAAATCTACTGCTAATTCTTTGGCTCGATCGCAAACGATCCAACCGGGACGGCCGAACAGTTGTATTGTTTCAGCTTTTACCGATCGCTCGATCGCTTTTTTTTGCATTGCTTCTAAAGCTAGCATCCCTTTTTTTTGATAATCGAGCCATTCTGTTTGATGTTGTTCGACCACCGTTCTATTGATGGGATATTGTACTGAATATACTAGCGGATCTGGTGCGTCTGGTTCGTCTGAAGATAAAACGTGCAATAATATTAAACTAGCTCCGCTAGATTTTGCTAAGTTCAAAGCTCGATCGAAGACAATTTCAGCTCTTGACGATAAATCTACTGCTACTAAAATTTTTTCGAACATCGTATCAATTCCTCTCAAACAAAGATAGATCGATTTTTTTTAAAGCAAGAATTACAACTCTTCTAAAGCATCTTCTATTCTAAAAGTTTCTAAGATCGCCCCTTTTTTTATTAAATATTCTTGGGTGTCTGGGGACAATCCTTGATTGAAACCAAATCTAGCATTTTTAATTTTTGGATTGCTCTTAATAAAATTAACGTTAGTTAGGTTAGCACCGATCAAATTTACTTCGACGAGAATAGTATTGCGATCTATAATTACTCCTGTTAAATCGGCATCGGAAAGATCTCCACCGCTAAGATCGACTCCAGAAAGATCGGCATTAATTAATTTAGCATTATTTAGATTGACTCGATTTAATGTTGCAGAACTCAACTGTGCGAAACTTAGATTGCCAAAACTCAGATCGGCTCGATTTAAATTTGCACTTCTTAAATCGGCACAATTTAAATTGGCACTATTCATTGTCGTTCTACTTAAAGTAGCATTTCTAATATTAGAATTACTTAAATTAGCTTTACTCAAAGCCGCATCGCTTAGATAAATATTTTTTAAATTAGCGCGGCTCAAATTGGTAGAATTTAAATAAGCAAAACTTAAATTAGCTCCGCTGAGATCGGCGCGGCTTAAATTAGCATTACTTAAATCTGCATTGCTTAAATCTGCACTAATTAATAAAGCACCGCTTAAATTAGCATTACTTAAATTAGCATTACTTAAATCGGAACTATTTAAATTAGTACTGGTTAAATTTGCACCGCTTAAATTAACGCTGGTTAGATCGGCACTGCTGAGATCTGCATCGCTAAAATTGGCATTTTTTAAATTAGCGTTGCTAAAGTTATAACAATTTAAATTATCTCCACTAAGATTTTCATTATTCAAATCGATGCCGATGTAATCTTCTGGTAAACTATATTCAGTAATCTTGGCTAGTTTAGCGGGTTTTTCTGTTTTTGTTTTTATTTTTCTTATCATTGATTATTTTTTTGTCTATTATTATAATCTCATATCATTAATTTTTACTTTGTAAAAAACAACAGGAAGTAAATATTTATTATTTATTAATATTTCTATCTGAGCCAACTTAAAAGATTACTGTTTTTTTTAGTAATACTGAGAAAATATTGAGAATTTGTAATTTGCAATCTCTCTGAAGTAGTAAGATTCGATACCCTTTGTTAGTCGATATTACAAGTTATTAATCGATTAAAAAAGAAGTGGGTCATTTTAGCTCCGAAAGGAGAGTTCCACCAGCGCGAGGGGTGACAGCCGACGGGGGCGGAAATTGTATAATTGAGATCGTCGCATTTTTGCCATCGATCGTCTCTGCGCCAACCGACTTTTTTACCAAATTCAATAATAAGATCGTTATCTTGAAGGATAGTAGTTTCTAAATTTCCACCTAAGTCTTGATAGATCTTTAATTGAGTACTAAAGCCGAATTTTCCTTGACTGTATTTTAACCAAAGCCGATCGATTACTTGCAATTCGTAACAGGGAAAAACCTTCATATCTTCGGGAGTAATTGATTCTAAATTTTCTTTTTGCGCGCCCGATCGAATCAATTCGATCGTCTCCCAATCGGCGGCTTTAAAATTTTGTTGTGCCAGTAATTTTTGTAATTTTTCGTAGCGATAAATATCGGGAACTAATGCCAATCTTTCTTCTACATTGACGATTTTAGCCGATAAATTTAATAATTCTTTTTCGATCGCCTCTAATTTAGGAATAAACGTCGACTCCAACTTAGCTAATTGGCTTTCTATTATTTCCAGACGAGGGATAAGATTGGCTTGGAAGCTAGAATCTGACATTTTTTAACCTCATGCTTAAAATTAAATTTATTCCCAGATTGAAGACGATCGCAATCTAGATTTAATAACTAGTTTCTACCGTATCTCGATAGAGGAGAACGATTCTTTGGGTAACATCATCGACGCTCAAACCATCGGTAACGATTTCGATCGCATCGGCAGCTTTTTTAAGAGGATCGATCGCTCGAGTGCTATCGCGATAATCTCGTTGCTGAATTTCAAATTCTAATTGTTGCAAATTAGGATCTTTAATCCCTCTAGCGGATAAATCTCTAGCCCTTCTTTTAGCTCTTTCGGTTGCCGAAGCACTCAGATAAATTTTCAATTCTGCATCGGGAAAAACATTAGTACCGATATCGCGACCTTCGACAACAATACCGCCATTTATCCCCCAACGTTGTTGTTGTTTGACTAATTCTGTGCGAACGGATTTAATTGCAGAAACAGCCGAAACGTTAGCAGTTACTTTGGGAGTGCGAATAACATCAGTTACATCTTTGCCATCAATATATACTCTAGTAGGTAAATCTGAAGAGCTAGCGGCAACTAATTCAATTTTGACGGTAGCCACCAGTTCGGCGATCGCTGCTTCGTCTAAAATAGGAATATCCGATTCCATCACCAACCAAGTTACGCCGCGATACATCGCACCGGTATCGAGATGTAACAAACCCAAAGATCGGGCCAAACGACGGGTGACCGTTGATTTTCCCGCCCCTGCAGGGCCGTCGATAGCGATAATCGGCTTGCGTTTTGTTAAAATTACGTTATCTATTAAACGAGTAGAACCTACATAACTAGCCATAGCTAATAAACCAACTGCTTCTATTTTCTTGAGAGGTATTAAAGTATCTCGATCGACTAACTCTACATACTCTACCTTTACCTGGGGGACTTTTGCTAGTTCGGCCAGAACAATTGCCATCAAAAGATCGGCATTATCCGTCCCAGCTTCGAAGGCTATTTTAGCTTTCAATAAACTGGAAAAAAGCGATCGAGCGATTTTTTTTTCTTCTGGTGTAAGATACTGATTGCGGGAACTATAAGCCAGTCCCGAAGTTTCCCTGACGATCGGCGCACCGATAATGGTAACGGGTAGATTTAAATCTGCCACCAAACGGCGAATAATTGCTAATTGTTGAGCATCTTTTTTGCCAAAATAAGCAGTATCGGGTCGAACGATATTGAGTAATTTAGTGACGATCGTCGCCACTCCTGTAAAATGTCCCGGGCGATATTTGCCGCACAGCACCGATGTCATTTCTGGGGGAGGAAGTACCTTAGTAGTTACTTTTTCTCGGTCTTCTCCGTATAATTGTGCTACGGTAGGGGCAAATATTAAGCTGACGCCGATTTTTTCGCAAGCGAGAGCATCTTGTTCTAACTGACGGGGATACTTATCTAAATCTTCATCGGGCCCGAATTGAAGGGGATTGACAAAAATACTTACTACTACTATGTCATTTTGCGAAACAGCAAGCTCGATCGTTTTTAAATGACCGAGGTGTAATGCTCCCATTGTAGGCACTAAAGCTATTGTCCGATCGGCCCGGAGGCTTTCTAAATGGGAACGCAGTCCGGCGATCGTTTTGTAAACCCGCACTTAACTACCAAAAGTCCCCCCACTTAACAGTTATTAGTTTACACTATCGTTTCAAGATTTCAATTTTTACTGGTGCGACTCCGCTTTTAACCATGCCGATCCTATTTGCCGCAGCATAAGAAAGATCGATAATTCTCCCTCTGCTGTAGGGCCCGCGATCGTTGATGCGAACTATTACCGATCGCCCGTTATTAAGATTTGTCACTTTTACTTTCGTACCAAATTTTAAACTGCGATGTGCTGCTGTAAAAGCGTATTTGTTGTATCTTTCTCCGCTAGCAGTCCGACGACCTTGAAAACCGGGCCCGTACCAAGATGCCATTCCTCTTACTTGAGCTATTTTAATCGATTCTTGTGCTGTGGCGATCGAGGGATTTTTGATTGCTTGGTGGGTTGCGAAAATAATTGCGGTGGTAAATGTTGTTAAAGTAATGAGTATTTTTTTATTCATTGCTACGGTATGTATAAAATTATTTTAGTCGGGGGTTTAAAGTTGTAATTTTTCTAATATGGATTATCGAGAAGCTGGGGTAGATATTGAAGCCGGACGAGAATTTGTCGATCGAATTCGCCAAGGAGTAGAAAGCACCCGTCGGCCGGAAGTTATTGGTGGGTTGGGTGGTTTTGGCGGCTATTTTGCCATTCCACCGGGTTATCGCGAACCTATTTTAGTTTCGGGTGTCGATGGAGTGGGTACTAAACTCAAAATTGCCAATGCCCTCGATCGTCACGATACCATTGGAATCGATTTGGTAGCAATGTGTGTTAATGATATTCTTACTTCTGGGGCCGAACCTTTATTTTTTTTAGATTATTTAGCTACTAGTAAATTAAATTCCCAACAATTAGCTGCGGTAGTTGCAGGTATCGTTACTGGCTGTAAATCTAGCAACTGCGCTTTAATTGGTGGTGAAACTGCAGAAATGCCCGGTTTTTATCAGCCAGGAGAATACGATCTGGCCGGTTTTTGCGTCGGGATCGTCGAAAAAAGTAAACTTCTCGATGGTTTATTAGTAGAAGTTGGCGATGTTGCGATCGCTTTGGCAAGTAATGGGGTTCACAGTAACGGTTATAGTTTAGTTCGTAAAATTGTCGCCGATCGCGGTTACAATTGGCTCGATCGCCCGGAATTTTTTCAAGGTCAATCTTTAGGAGATGTTTTCTTAAAACCGACGAGAATATATGTCAAACCGGTTTTAGAAGCAATGCGATCGGGTCTGGAAATTAAAGCGATGGCCCATATTACCGGAGGTGGAATACCGGAAAATTTACCCCGTTGTCTGGGTGAGGGTCGATCGATCCGATTGTATCCCGATAGTTGGGAAATTCCCCCTGTTTTTAATTGGTTGCAACAAACTGGAAATGTTTCTAAGCGGGCAATGTGGGATACTTTTAATTTGGGAATTGGTTTTGTAATTATCGTACCGAAAAATGCTGTAGAATCTAGTTTGAATTGGTTTAAATCTCGAGATCTGCCTGCTTATTTAATTGGCGAAGTTATTGCTGGAAATTCGGGCATTGTCGGCATAGATTAAGAGGATTTACATAAGTTTAGCTTTTTAGTTTTGGGAATATTTAAATTGTCCCAATTCAAACAATATAAAAGCTAATGAAATTAAAATTTATTACTACTGCTTTAATCGGTCTCAGTCTGAGTTTCCTCGGTGGCAGTCTCGTTCGATCGCAAAGCGATAGCATAACTACTAGAACAGTTTGGACTAATCCCGATGGCAGTCAAGGAAGTGTTAGGGTAACTTTTTTTCGCGAGTCTGTCGATGGTAAATTAGGAGTCTATCCCGATTACTATAACGGCAGGTTAGTTGGTAAATACACAGATAATGGTTTTGAAGGATATTGGGTTCAAGATGGAGGATCGATCCGCTGTCAAAAAATTATCGACGGTAGTCCTTATTATGGTCGAGTTCGTTTTGAAAACAAACCAGGCACTAACGATGAATTTATTGGAAAATGGAGCTATTGCGATCGCTCTGTCAGTTACGATTGGGTCGGTAAGGTAGAATAATTAATTATTTATAATCTTATTTTCTCTACAAATAACTAGTAACGAGGGCAAGTTTTGTACTCGTTTTTTCATTTTAATCAATGTCTCTAAAATAAAATTAATTTTTTGAAAAAATAGTCGACGATCATTTTTGTTGAAAAATGTAAAGAAATGCATTGCTTTGATGGGGAATTGGGAATTATTGCTGGCTGATTGTTAAGATTTTTATCATCTTAAAAAAAGATTTTAATTAGGTTTAAATGTAACGAGTTGAATTACTTTAAGTAAAGAAGATAGTAAATATATTTACTATCTTAAGCAATTTAAATTCCTTGTAATTTTTAGATAGTTGAGGAAAAAACATGTTGATTTTGACCCGGCAAGTGATTGAGTATTGTCAACTCAGCGAAGCTTGATCGGATCTAAAGAGATTATTTTCTGCGATAAAATATCAAGGGATTTTATTTGTCAAGATCGCAAGTTTTACAATAAATCAATTGACTGAAGCGATCGCTATATGTAAAGAATTTCTCGAAGAAGGAGAAGCAGTACCGACAATTATTGTCTCTGAAGCCGATCGGATAACTTTATGGTCTATTCCAGATCGAAGTTTATCGTTAAATTTTTAATCACAAACCTTCAATTTTTAATTAGCTTTCGAATTTCTCGAGCGGCAATAGATAAATCCTTGTAATAGATTTGCCAACATTGACAGTCTAGTAAACGACTCTCATATACTTTAATGCCTGCTAATTCGTTAATAAAAACTTCTTGACGATTAGTAGCCCGATCTGTAGTTAGAGACTGTACCATTATTATTTTTACCCCG